>SVPR01000012.1 GCA_015065785.1 Oscillospiraceae bacterium
CGACCAGGCTGCTGCTAAAGGTCTTCTTCACAAAAACAACGCTGCTCACAAAAAGTCTGCACTTGTTACAAAGCTTAACAAAGCTAACTAATTTAATATTAGTTCGAGGAAAAGCCATAGCATAGTGCTATGGCTTTTCCTTTTTATAAAACAACCCATAATGAATTTTACAGAATTCATTATGGGTTGTTAAATTTATCTTGGTAAGAAGCCTACCTTTTTCATTACCTTGTCGAGTGTTCTCTGAGAAAGTCTTGTTGCCATTTCTGCACCATTTCTCATACATTCTTCAAGATATTTCTTTTCGTTTATAAGCTCTTTATATTTTGTCTGAATCGGCTCTAATTCCTTGACAACTGCTTCACCTACTGCAGTTTTAAAATCACCATAGCCTCTGCCGTCAAATTCTTTTTCAATCTCTTCAAATGATTTACCAGTACAGCAAGAATAAATTGTCATAAGGTTATTAATGCCGTCTTTGCCGTCAGCGAAACGAACGCAAGCCTCACTGTCAGTAACTGCACTTTTAATCTTCTTCATAATTATATTAGGCTCATCGAGCATTGAAATATATGATTTAGGATTCTCGTCTGATTTACTCATTTTCTTGAGTGGGTCCTGAAGAGATGTTATTTTAGCACCTGCTTTGCCAATAAATGGTTCAGGCATTTTTAAAACATCGCCATAAATTGAGTTGAACCTGTCGCAGATATTTCTTGCAATTTCAAGGTGTTGCTTCTGGTCTGCACCAATCGGAACAAAGTCTGCATTATAAATAAGAATATCTGCAGCCATTAAAATTGGATAATCAAAAAGACCGACAGTAATATTATCTTTATGCTTCTGGCTTTTTTCTTTAAATTGAGTCATTCTTGCCGCTTCGCCAAACTGTGTGTAGCAGTTTAAAATCCAGCCTAATTGCGCGTGTGTCGGAACATGGCTCTGAACGAAAACAATATTTTTCTCAGGGTCAATGCCTAAAGCTAAAAGCAAAGCATAAAGCTCTAATGTATTCTTTTTAAGCTGCTGTGGATTGTCACGGAATGTTGGAACTGTGATTGAGTGTAAATCAGCTACACCATAAAGACAATTATAATCATCGCACATATTAGCCCAATTTTTAAGCGCACCTAAGTAGTTACCTAAAGTTGGTGTACCTGTAGGCTGAATACAGCTTAAAACAATCTTTTTCTTTTCTTGAGTATTCTCCATAATATGTAAAAACCTTTCTTAATATAGAAGCTATTATATATTCTATTACAATTTCATTCCAAATGCAACATCATCTTTTGTTTCTTCCAGAACTGTGAAGCCATATTTTTTGTAGAAATTAATACCTACCTCATTTTCAGCATTGCAACAAAGCATAACTCCTTTTACGCCCTTAGCTTTGTAATGGTCAAAAAGTGCATTTATCAACTTACCACCTGCACCGAATCTCTGGTATTCAGGTAAAATATTTATATGAAAATGAGCAGGATATTCGTCTTTGAATTTTTCGTGAATATTGGTTGAAGCCAACGACCAGTTATATCTGTTTTCACCTAAAGGCTTAACAAGTGAGCAATATTCACTGTGCAGCACCTTTTTATATGGCTCAAAGCTCTCGGCAGAAATTATAAAGCCCACTGCCCTGCCGTCATCATCAACAACAAAACAATTGTCAGGTTCTCTTTCTATATAATATTCACAAAATGTATGAAGTACAAGCTGTGCTGTTGCTTCATCGGGAATACTGTCATAACCCTCTGCATTAAGACACGCGAATTTAACATTCTCTGCATCTTTCTCTTCATATTTTCTAATTGTTACCATTTGAAATCACCGCTATATATAATAATAAAAATCGAAGAAAAAAGCAATAGCAAAATAAACATTGCAAGAAAATTATTATGGTGTATAATATTATTCGGGTGATAAAAATGAGTTCTTTTAATTTTAAGAGAAAAGCAATTGAATTTTTAGGTAAACTTATTGTAATAGCAATACCGAAAAAATCTTTAGCAAATGAAAACAATTCGAGAAAATATATGTTGTCAGGTGATGAAAAATTTGATTTTTCAAGTGGTGAATTTTTCACCTGCGGATTTTCTAAAGCAATTTTAACACCTGATGGTGTTAAAGACGAAAAATATTTTATTGCAGGCTACGATTCAAATAATAAAGCTACTGATGTGCTTGATGATATGTATGCCCGTGTTATTTTTATTGATGACAACAAGGGCAACGGTGGTGTTATTTTTTGCAGTATTGATGCAGTTGGAATAAGCCGTAAGGATATAAATGACATAAGAAAGCTTGTTTTGGAAAATGAGGAAATGCAAAACATCAAATCAATTAATATTTGTGCTACGCACTCTCACTCTGCTATTGATACACAAGGACTCTGGGGTGAAAAGCTTTACAAAAGCGGTAGAAACGAAGAATTTATGACCGAGCTAAAAAAGAGAACTGCAAAAGCTATTATTGAGGCTTACCAAAATAAAACTAACGGAAAGTTATATTTCAGTAGCATTGAAACAGAAGATTTGCAATATGATTGCAGAACGCCTGAAACCTTTGACAGAAACTTAAACAGAATTCATTTTAAGCCATTTGATGAAAGCAAAAAAGAAATTTTTATGGTAAACTTTGCTTCACACGCAGAGCTTTTAGGAAGTAAAACGAAAACTGTTAGTGCAGATTTCCCCTGCTATATGATTAAAGAAATTGAGGAAAACAATCAAAATTGCGAAGTTGCTTTCTTTAATGGTGCTATCGGTGGAATGATTTCTGCAAAAGAGATTAAAAAAGTTTACAGAAACACCATAGACTGCGAAGAATATACAAAAGAATTTGGTAAGACTTTAGGCAAGTTAGTTTTAAATTTAACTCACGAAGAAGAAATTGAGCCAATTATAAATATAAAATCAAAGCAAATAAATGTACCCGTTGAAAATTTTGTTCTCACTCTCGCAAGGTTTTTAAAGGTGCTTAATAACGATTTTATAAAACAAAAATCAAACGCTTTTGTTATTTCGGAAGTCGGATATTTAGTTTTGGGTAAAAGTCAGGTTGCAATGTTTTTAATTCCAGGTGAATTGTTCCCTGAGCTTTATAATGGTGAATTTTTAAGTGCAGACGAAAGTGCGAATAACTGCGAAGCAGATTACACACCACTTATCAAAATGACTGACATCAAAAACAATTTTGTTGTTGGGCTTTGCAACGATGAATTAGGTTACATAATTCCAAAAAACGATTTTATTCTCAACGAAAAAATCCCTTATATAAAATCTGCTAATGACAGATTAGGCAGAAATCATTATGAAGAAACGAATTCTGTCGGACCGAAAACGGCAGAAGTGATTCTTGATAGTATGGCTGGTTTGGTGAGTGGGCAGAAAAATGCTGAATGCTGAGTGCAGAATGCAGAATGCAGAATTTCGGAACTGCGTTGGCTATTATAATTGAAAATTGAAAGTTGAAAATTGAAAATTTCGGGGCTACGCCGTAATTATAATAATTGGTTATAATGGTAAATTGACTTTTTCATTTATACTAATTACAAATATTAAGATTAAAATATAAAAATTCTATCATTTTTAGTTTATATAAAACTTCAAATGATAGAATTTCTTGTTTCTATGGATTACTATTACAATTGCCGACCGCAGGTCCCACAATTTTCAATTTTCCGTTTTCAATTTTCAATTCAAAATAGCACTCAGCACGACTTTGGCTCAGCATTTTCCTGACCACTGTTATCTTTTAACATTCGCACTAGCTTTATAGGTACTCGCCACCTTGCCATTGACAGCCTTTACAGTGTAGCGATATGTTACGCCTTTCTTTGCTGACTTATCTGTCCAGGTCTTTTTGGATGCAGCTGCTGTGCCCATCTTTTTCCAGCCTGACCATTTTTTAGTCTTTGCGTTGTATTCCATTCTGTAAATTGTGTAGCCTGTTGAGCCTGCACTTTGTGTCCAGGAAACATTTATACCATTACTTACCGCTTTTACTGTTGTCTTTGGTTGTGCTAAGTAGAGTAATGTGTTTGATGCAGTGTAGGTACTCTTTACACTTCCGTTAATTGCACGGACTGTGTAGCGATATGTTTTACCACTACTTGCAGATTTATCTACCCAGGAAACTGTTGAGCCGTTTTTAATTGTGCCCATATTCTTCCAGCCAGACCAAGCGCCATTTACATATTCACTTCTGTAAATTGTGTAGCCCTTTGAACCTGCAATCTTGTTCCAACTAACTTTCATCCCACTTGCGTTATTTGCAATTTTTACTGTTGGTTGTGCTAAGAATAATGTTGCTACACCATTTTTGTTATATGCACTTGCAAAGCTATTGTTTCTCGCTCTTACAGTATATCTGTACTGTGTACCACTTTTGGCATTTTTATCGACCCAAGAGGTTGCAGTTGCTTTCGCAGTACCACGATTTGCCCAACCGCTCCACTTTTTAGTTTTTGTGTTGTAGGTTGAAGAATATACTGTATATCCTGTTGCATTTGCTGCAGTTGACCAACTAACTTTAATACCATTTGAAGCGTTTGCAACTTTTACTGTTGGGGTTACATTATATACTAAATTTGAAGTTCCTTTATAATTACTTTTTGATTCACCATTCACCGCACGAACTGTATAACTATAGGTTGTTCCAAGTTTTACAGTTTTATCAGTGTAGCTTGTGCCTGTGTAACCACTCTTTAATGCGGTCCAGCCTGAGTATTTCTTTGTTGAAGTATTGTATGTTCTTCTGTAAACAATATAACTTTTAGCATTTGCAGTCGCAGACCAATTTATCGTAATACCCGAAGCAGAATTTTTAATTGTTGCTGTCGGAATACCGGGAATTTTAGGAACAGAAGCACTTTCCATAACAGTTTTGCATATTGTACATTTTTTAACTTTTGTACCAACGGCAGTTGCTGTAGCGTTTTTTGTAGTTTCCCAATTACCTGCTATATGCTTACCATTAGTTGGTATAGACTCAGTTTTAAGAACATTTTTACAAACTGTACATTCAATATGTTTAGAACCAGTGTTACTACAGTTTGGTTCTTTATCTGTAATCCAATTTGATTGTGTGTGATTGGTTTTTACAACCTTTTTATTAGTAGATTTAGAGTCTAATGCACCAAATTCAAATATAATATACTCATAGGTAAAAGTACAGTCAATATATGAAAGTCCCCATAAAGAACAATCAACATTATTTTTTCCTACATATTCATCTGGTGTTTTCAAAGTGTACTCAACTGTTTCTTCTTTTGTTACAGGATTCAATTTAAAAATCTGTGTAGGAGTTGAATAATATAAAAAAGCACCGTCAGTTGCGAGCTTTGTAAATGAATTTATACCAGTACCCTGCTCTTCAAACATCCAATCACAAGAAACAGTTTTAACTAATGTCGCGTCGCTACCATCAGTTTTATTTAGTTTCATAAGTTTCTCATTAAGGTTATCGAAATAGTAAATTTCATTATTTAAAAGCTGGAAACCTGTTGAAGAATTCTGCCAGAAATAATTATCGTAAGTTGTATTCGTAGGTGTTGATGTATAGTCAATTTTTCCATTTCTGTCAGCGTGACCTGTTTCAATCATTCCTTGTGTTGATCTCAAGAAATTTTTGTGATAAACCTTACCTTCTTCGGTATAACCAGAAGCGTCATCCCAGGTAACATCAACATGGTAAGGAATATTATTTATATAAACAATATTCCAGCCGTGGTCAAGGTATTTTGAAGATACATATTCACTTTTAATACCAACTAAACCGAGAAGATACTGGTAAGCATTGGCATAACCCTGACAAACTGCTTTTTTCAGTACAATTGCACTATAGGCAGTATGAGCAGAATAATTTTTATCAGCTGGATAACCATAACTACAACTAAGAGCCAATCTGTCGTGAATTAAAAGAGCTTTTTCAACATCACTTAAAGAACTATTGCCTTTAATACCTGCTAAAAGCTTATTTGTTTCAATTTCTAATAACTTTTGCTCTTTTATTAGCTTTTCGCACTCTGCTTGAGATAAATACTCGACATAAATATGCGTAATGTATGAATTAAGACTTCTTACACTGGAAACCTTAACACCAACTACACCCGATTCTTCACTTATATAGGTTTTTAAAGCAGAAAAAACTTGTGAATTGTACGGAATTTTTGTACTTGAATCAAGCGTAAATACGATTTTGGGATCATTGATTTCCCACGAATACTGTTGCGCTTCTAGCAATATTTCATTAAATCCATTTAAATCTATATATTGACTCAAAATACTTGCAGCACTTGAAGCATTATGTAATTCAGGTGATATTAAATCACTCTCAACTATTTCTTTCTCAGGTATATTTAAAGCATTTACATTTACAGGTACGCTGAAAAATATACCTATAACAAATAAAACTGATAAAATCGAACATAAAAATCTTTTCATTTAAACAGCTCCTTATTTAACAACTTTCACTTGATTTCAATATCTGCATAAACAGGAAAATGGTCTGAAACATAGCGCTCGTCAATACCGGCAGTTACTACTTTGTATGAAAGTGCATTGAAATTATCATTTACCATTACATAGTCAATAATATCCTTAGCGTGTTTTGATGGTTTTGTGTCGTGATATGTAAGATAGTCCATTGTATCACTTGCTAAATATTTTGTATCTTTTAACTCTTTTGTAAATGCAACATAGTTGTCAGAGCCCTCTTTTACATTCATATCAGCAGTAAAAACAACAGGTAAATCTTTATATTTTTCAATGTGTGCTAAAATCATTTTAACACTTTCTTCTCTTGCTTTAATTCCAACATGGTCAAAGTGAGAATTTACGTGTACATATTGCTCTTTTGTTTCTTTATTTTCTAACACTGCCCATGTGCAAATACGAAAACATGCAGCATCCCAACCCAAAGACGGTGTGTCCGGTGTTTCTGAAAGCCAGAAAGTACCACTATCTAAAAGATTGTATTTGTCTTTAAGATAGAAAACAGCAGAATATTCGCCCACATTTTCACCATCATCACGGGCTACGCCAACATAATCGTAATCGGTAAGAGTTTCTTTTAATGTAGCCATCCATTCAGGTGTTGCTTCCTGAACACCCACAGAATCGGCAGCACTGTTTACAATTGTATCTGTAACAATACCGATTCTGTCTTCCCAGGTATCACGACCAACATTGGTACAACGGATATTAAAGCTCATAATTCTGATTGTTTCTTCACTTTTCTTAGGTTCAAAATCCTGAATTACATCCGGCCAATCCTTATATAAAAGAACGCCTGAAGTAACGCCAAGTGCTACAACCAAAACAATGGAAACAACGCTGATAATAATTTTTTTCTTCTTACTCATAATTCAAAACCACTTTCTCAGAAATTTAATTTCAGTTTTTTATAATTACTTAAAAATGCTTTTAATGTTTCAAGCATTTTTTCAGTGCCACCTACAGAATTGCTTTCACAATTTGCAACGAGTAACGGCTCGTGAAGACTAAGTCTTAAAAGAAGCCAACCGTCACCTTTTTGTTTGTCAAAGTTAGCCTTGACACCTTCAAAATTCATTTTTACTCTTTCAATGCCTTTGGCATCATCAAGTAATTTTTTGAAATCTTCTAAAACTATGTTGCCATATTTCGCAAAGTCTTCTTCATCAATTTTTATTCTGACTTCTTTTTCTTCAGCAGGCATTTTTAAATTTTTCAATATATCTTCAATTGACTTACCTTCTTTTCTCAAGGCGGCCATTAAAATAACAATTCGTGTTGCGAGATATGCACCATCATCAAGGTAAAAATTATCTTTAAAAGCCGCGTGACCTGATGTTTCAATTGCCAAAGGTGCTGTGTTCCCCTCGTTAAAGGTAAGCCTTTTAGCTTCATCAATTACATTTTTATAACCACGCTTAAATCTTCGGTGAATACCACCTAAGCTTTGCTCGATAAACTCAGTTAAACCATCTGATGTAACTGAATCGGTTACGATTATTCCGTTAGGACAATCTTTAAGAGCAATATATGATGCAAGTGCAACTAATTTATTACGGTTTATAGGTTCGCCGTCTTTGCCAACACAAGCAGAACGGTCGCAATCGGTATCAAAAATTATTCCTAAATCGGCATTTGCTTTAACTGTTGCCTCTGAAACAGAACTCATTGCCGCCTGATTTTCAGGATTTGGCTGATGTGTAGGAAAACGACCGTCAGGACTGACAGCAACACTGCCCGAAGTATCTGCTCCTAAAGGCTCTAAAACATCTGTAATATAAAATTCGCCAACACCGTTACTTGGGTCAACGACAATTTTCAGATTTTTCAATGGGTGCTCATAATCCTCTGCATTTACACCTTTTTTAATCATTTCGCGAAGTCCCTCGCAATATGTTTCCATATTGTTAAGCTTTTGCGAATTTGATTTAAACCCACTGGAAATCCATTGCTTTGTTGAGGCACGGGTTAAGATTGCTTTGACATCATCACCCGAAAAACCACCCTCATGGGTAAAAAATTTAAGTCCGTTCATTTCCATTGGTAGATGACTTGCGGTAATTTCAATAGCAGCATCCATATTATGATTTATAATAGACATAAACATAGACGGAGTTGAAGAAAGACCACAATCAAAAACCTGAAAGCCCATTTCTAAAAGCACATTTTCTATTACCATTTTTATATTTCTTGATGAAATTCGTGGGTCGTAGCCAATTGCAACCTTTACATCTTCAAATTTACTGATTTTCTGCTGTAAATGATTGGCGTATGCCCAGGTGATTGCCTGAAGCCTTTCAGCAGTCAAATCAATAGGTCTGCCGTCAGTAGAAAACGCAGTACCTCTTATATCAGTTCCACTTTTAAGATACATAATGTCATCCAAAAGAATCGCTCCTCCCTACTATGTAAGTCACTCTTTCGGTAGTTTCTGTTGGTAAATCAAGGGTTGACTCGTGATATCTTGAAAGCACAGAAAAACCAGACTCTTCAACTGCTTTTGTAAGCTCGTTATCAGTATATGCTACCTCGTTAAAGTTTTCGCCACATCTGAAATAGTTTTCCTCATCCTTAACGAAAAAATCAAGGTTAATATTTACAGTTTTATTATCTTCTAAAAGCTTGTTACGCCAAGCACAAAAAACATTTTTTTCATCATAAATAAAAATATTATTTGCAAGAACTTTTTGATGCTTATAAAGTGTATTAGCATCAAAAATTATAATTCCATCGGTATCAAGAAAATTTTTAAGATTTTTAAAAGTCTTTTTAACAAGCTCATAATCGGTTAAATGGTTGATGCTGTCTAACGCACAAACAATCGCTCTTACTGAGCCGTAAAGGTCAGTTTCTTCCATTTTCTGACAAAGGAACATTATGTTCTCTTCTTCTGAAAAAGCTTTGTTCTGAGCCTCTGAAAGCATATCAAATGAAGCGTCTGTTCCTATAACCTCAAAGCCCAATTTTGAAAGCTCGATTGAGAGTGAGCCTGTACCACAAGCCAAATCGAGCAACAAGCCATCTGTAATATTATATTTTGCTAAAATTTCTTTAATATATAATGCTCTGCCTTTATAATCAACATTTTTTGTAAGCTCATCATAAACAGAAGCAAAAGAATTGTAAGACATAAAATCACTCTTTTCTTAGATGATTTTAACACATTTTACTCTATATTAAAAGATGGAAAATACATAAATTTCCAAAAGTTATTTTGTTGTATTTACATATTAAAACAAATATGTTAAAATCAGGTAAGAAATTTTTATAGGGGGTTCATATTATGAAAAAAGTTCTTTCTGTAATTTTAGCAATTATAATTACTTCACTCACCTGCTTACCTGCTCTTGCAGTCGATGAAAAATGTAATTGTGGCGAGCCGCCAATAATTTATGTTGCGGCACTTGGTAGCGGTACACTTACACTTGATGCAGGTACAGAGAACGAAAGAGTGTTGTTCAGACCTGATATAGGCTACATTTTGGGCGAATTAGCACCTGTTATTCCGGCTGCAGGTAATTTAATCAGCACAGGCGATTATGATGCATTCGGTGATGTGCTCGTTGAATGTATTAATAAAATTTTTGGTGATTTAGCACTTGACCAGGATGGCAATTCATCAGACAGAGTTACTTGTGAAGAATTTCACCCGACAGATGAAGTAGAACACAGCTTAGACCACAACTATTACTTTGGTTATGACTTCAGACTTGACCCGATTGAAAATGCTAAAGGTCTTTATCAATACATTCAGGAAGTTAAAGCATTAACAAAACACGACACAGTTCAGCTCCGTGCTTCAAGCATGGGCGGTGTTACTACAATGAGTTACATTCGCCTTTATGGCACAGAGGATATTGAAACAATTATTTTCCAGTGCTGTCCGCTTTTAGGCACTGCTGTTGCAGGTGAGCTTTACACAGGTAAAGTAATGCTTAACGCCGGTGCTATTGAACGCTATGCGGCTCAAGCAATGCCAGAGCTTGAAAACGACTTTTTGGGTGGCATTGTTTATATGCTTTTAGAAATGCTCACAACCGCAGGGCTTTTAGATTTAATTGTTGAAATTGGCGACAATTTAATTCTCAATTTAAAAGACAAAATATTTAATGAATGTCTTATTCCGATTTTCGCTACAATGCCCGGTATCTGGAGCTTTGTTCCGCACGAGTATTATGAAGAAGCTAAAATCTTTATGCAGCTCGACCCTGTAAAAAATGCAAAGCTTATTGAAAGAATTGATTTTTATCATTACGAAGTTCAGCAAAGTGCAGAAGAGTTAATTGCTGAATCAAAAGCAAATGGCACAACATTCTATAATGTAGTTGGCTACAATATGCAAAGAACTCCGCTTGTTTCTGCTTATTTAAATGATTCTGACGGTACAGTTGACACAAAATATGCTTCTCTTGGTGCTACTTGTGCAAATGTAAACAACTTGCTTCCGTCTGATTACCGTCAACAAAAGCACACAGACAAAGACTTTATGTCACCTGACTGGAGAATTGACGCTTCAACTTCAATTATGCCGGAAAGCACCTGGTTTGTAAAAGATATGATGCACTCCTCTACTCACGATGGTCACGGTGAAATGTATAAATGGATGTTCAGTAGCGAAGAGCAGTTAACTGTTTTTGATAACCCGGACTACCCACAATTTATGCAGAATGATGTTAAAAACCAGACATTTATTCCTGTAGTTGAAGAAAAAGGCACAATCGGTACTTCATTTGATAACTTCTTCAGAATGCCGTCGTTTATTCATTTAATTGATTTGCTTGCGAAGCTTATCAAGTATTTTTTGTCATAAACCAAAAACCGTTGCAATTCAAATGAATTGCAACGGTTTTTAAATTACAGCTCAAAATAATCAGGGAATTCAGGCATAATAACTGTTTTTACAAGGCTGAACATCAAAATGCTTTCGCCCATAGAGCAACCTACACAGCCTATGCCTGTTTTGGTTGCAATGTTTATATTTTTCTCTAAATCAATCTGATAAAGTTTTTTCAAATCTTTTGGTTTTCTGCTATAACCTTTACTTGTTTTGCTGAATTCCAGAACAAAGTTGTTACCCTTATCAGGCACTGCATAAATTGCAACTAATGCCTCAGGGTCAACATCATATTCCTCTGCAATTAGCTTTATAAACTCATTTTCAGGGTCATCTGAAATTAAGTTATCACCTGTTTTTTCAGGTAACTCAACCAAATCAATTGAAAGAGCTAATACTGCACGGGCGTCACTTAATGACACAATTCCGTCAGCATCCATATCTGCTTTAGAAACATCAGGCTCGGTGATTCCTGCCGCCATTGAAAGAACAATTCTTGCATCGACAATTTTTACCTCACCATCGCCATCAATATCGCCAAAAACAACATTTTGTTCTTCAGCAAATACAGAAAACGACAAACAAGTGAAAAGCAAAAGCACAGAAAGGCTTAACGCTAAAATCTTTTTAATAGTTTTCATTTTTACCTCTTATTGTTTAAAGAATTCACAGAATGCTCTGTAAGCCATATATAAATCGAGCTTTGAAATAACCTCGTAGGGTGCGTGCATTGAGAGAACAGGCACACCCAAGTCAACTACATCAACATCAAGTGACGCGATATACTTTGCAACAGTTCCGCCACCGCCTGCATCAACTTTACCGAGTTCGCCAATTTGCCATACAACATTTGCTTTTTCTAACATACCACGGATTTTGCCCATATATTCAGCACTTGCATCGCTTGTGCCTGATTTACCACGAGCACCGGTGTATTTCGTAATAACAACGCCCTTGTTGATTTCTGAGCAGTTATTTTTTTCAAATACATCACAGAATGTCGGGTCAAGTGCAGAATTAACATCTGCAGAAAGACATTCGCTCTTTGCTAAAATGTCATAACCCGCTACGCCTTCAATTTCACCTAATTTATAAATAAAGTTTTCAAGATAATCTGAGTTAAGACCAGTGTTACCATCTGAGCCTGTTTCTTCTTTATCGGCAAGAACTGTAATTGTTGTGTAATTTGGTTTTTCTACTGCTAATGAAGCCATTACTGCAGGGTAAGCACAAACTCTGTCGTCGTGACCATAAGAGCCGATTAAGCTTCTGTCAAAGCCGATATCTGATGCTTTGAATGCAGGAACTGCTTCGAGCTCTGCACTTAAAAAGTCTGCTTCAACAATGCCGTATTTTTCATTTATGAGCTTCATAATATTAAGCTTTACAAGCTCACTTCCCTCGCCATCTTTAAAAGGACGGCTACCAACTAAAATGTTTAACTCTTCACCCTTGATGCCTTCAGACAATGTTCTTTTGCCTTGCTCTGCACCTAAGTGAGGTAAAATATCTGTAATTACAAATTTAGGCTCATTATCTTCTTCACCAAGGCAGATTTCAACAACAGTACCATCTTTTTTTACTACAACACCGTGAAGTGCAAGCGGAATTGTAACCCATTGATATTTTTTAATGCCACCATAATAGTGTGTTTTAAAGAGTGCTAATTCATCCTTTTCATAAAGCGGATTCGGCTTTAAGTCAAGGCGTGGTGAGTCAATGTGCGCAGCAGAAATTTTAACGCCCTCTTTTAATGACTTTTTACCCATTACTGTAAGAATAATTGACTTATTACGGTTTACATAATAAAGCTTGTCACCTGCTTTGTATTTTTTTGTATCATCATATTTCTTATAGCCGTTCTTCTCGGCAATTGCTATAACAGATTTTACTGCTTCTCTTTCTGTCTTAGATGAATCAAGGAATTTTTTATAATCTTCAGCGAATTTGTCAGCTTTTTTAATTTCTGCATCTTTTAACACTTCGCCTGCATTTTCTGATTTATAAAATAAATCCTTTTTTAAATCGTCTGTTTTTTTATTTGCCATTTATAACACCTCTTAAAAAATATCTTTTATTAATTGAGTCATTTCATTTTCAAGTGAAAAAGGCTCATAATTTTTTATTACATAATCTGCCTTACTTAAATAAAAATTGTCATCTTTTTGACCATTTATACGAATAAGAGCATCTTTTTCTGAGATTTTATCTCTTTTCATTATTCGTTCTTTTCTTATTTCTTCGGGTGCAGTTACTACAATCAGCTTGTCGCAAGCATCTGCATAGCCCGACTCTATAATTGCAGCCGCATCAACTATTACTACATCACAAGTTTTAAATGCTTCTTCGGCTTGTAGCTGTATTTTGTCATTTATTGCAGGGTGCATTATAGAATTTAAAAGTTTAGTTTTTTCAGGTGTAGAAAATGCTTTCTCTGCAAGTTTTTTGCGATTTAATACACCATTTTCTAAAATATCGTGCCCGAAATTTTCAGCAAGAGTATTCAGCAATGTCGGATTATCAACTAAAATCTCTCGTGCAACAATATCGCCATCTATTACATAAGCACCTTTTTCCTTTAAATACCTTGAAACAGTTGACTTACCTGCACCGGTTTTGCCTGTAAGACCTAATAATCTTTTCATTTTTTATCACCTAAATCAATGACTCTGAATGCTGCGGCTCTTAAAAGTCGGTTAAGAACAGCTAAATCGTCTGTATTTTCTTCAGGACAACGAACAAAGCACTTTTTTGCACCGATTGTGTCAAGCTCTCTGAGACAATCAAAAAGCCTGTTGCTTAAAGAGCGATAATCATTTTTATTGCCGTATGTAAAATATTTTACTTCTAAATTTTCACCCTCGCCATCAAACACCATAGCATAGGTTTCATCGGATTTATTTTCATTAACATAATCACAAAATGATTTGTAGTCACCTTTTAAAATAGTTGCTTCGGCATTCGGTGAATAGTGCTTATATTTCATACCGGGTGAAGAAACCTTTTCACCCTCTTTAAGTGGGTTTAAAACCGCATCATCAACAAGCACTTTACCACAAACCATTTCAAGTTCTGTCAAAGTAACATTACCCGGTCTTAAAAGCTTTGGTATTTCACCGCAAAGTGAAATTACAGTTGACTCAACGCCCTCTTCACTTTCGCCACCATCTATTACGAGTGGGATTTTACCATTCAAATCAGAAAAAACATGTTCTGCTTTTGTGGGGCTTGGTTTACCCGAAATGTTTGCAGAGGGTGCGGCAATTGGTAAACCGCAGTTTTTTATTAAATTTCTTGCAACCGGGTGTGACGGGCATCTTACAGCGACGGAATCGAGCCCCGCAGTTACACACATCGGTACTTTTTCACTTTTAGGTAAAATCATTGTAAGCGGACCGGGCCAGAATTTTTCTGATAATTTCTTTGCTATGTCAGGCACTTCGCTTACTAAATCGTATATTTCAGAAAATTCTGAAATATGTACTATCAGTGGGTTATCCTGCGGTCTGCCCTTTGCTTCAAATATTCTTTTAACCGCTAACTCAGAATAAGCATTTCCTGCTAAACCGTAAACAGTTTCAGTTGGCATACCGACAACCTGATTATTTTTTAATAGCTCTACGGCATATTCATATTTTTCTGCACTATCATCTGCAGATATTTTAACTATTTCTGTATTCAAAATTACCCCTCGGATGCTTGTAATTTTCTTGCTGTATCAGCAGTTACGAGCGCATCAACAAGCTCGTCAATATCACCATTCATAATTGCTTCAATTTTATAAAGTGTAAGACCAATTCTATGGTCAGAAACTCTGCCCTGTGGGAAGTTATAAGTTCTTATTCTTTCGCTTCTGTCACCTGTTCCTACTTGTGAACGGCGTTCATCTGCAATTTCAGAATCCTGCTTTTCTCTTTCAACCTCAAGAAGTCTTGAACGAAGAATTTTTAAAGCTCTGTCTTTATTTTTGTACTGACTTCTTTCATCCTGACACTCAACCACTGTACCTGTAGGAATATGAGTAACACGAATTGCGGATTCAGTTTTATTAACATGCTGACCACCTGCACCGCTTGCACGGAAAGTATCAATTTGCAAATCGCTTGGGTCAATTGCAATGTCAACCTCTTCTGCCTCAGGCAAAACTGCAACTGTAACTGTTGAAGTGTGAATTCTGCCACCTGACTCCGTTTCAGGCACACGCTGAACGCGGTGAACACCGCTTTCAAACTTAAAGCGAGAATATGCGCCCTCACCCTCAATCATAAAGCTGATTTCTTTAATTCCACCAAGACCGGTTTCGTTTATATTCATAACATCGGTTTTCCAACCACGGCTTTCAGCGTACATTGAGTACATTCTGAAAAGTGAGCCTGCAAAAAGTGCGGCTTCATCGCCACCTGCACCACCACGAATTTCAATAATAACATTCTTATAGTCATTCGGGTCTTTAGGTAAAAGAAGTGTTTTAAGCTCACTATAAAGCTCTTCCTTTTTTGCTTTTGACTCTTTATATTCTTCCTCTAAAAGTTCTTTAAAATCTTTATCCTGTGAACTGTCAGAAAGCAACTCGAATGCCTCTTTTTCTGTTTTATCAGCTTCTTTATATGCTCTGAAGCATTCAACAACAGGCGTAAGATTTTTAAGCTCTCTCATAAGCTCTTTATACTGATTCTGGTCGCTGACTACTTCGGGTAAGCAAATAAGCTCGTTTACCTTTTCAAATCTTAATTCTACTTGTTCTAATTTATCAATCATTATTCTCGTTCTCTCTGATTACTTTCTTAATATTTTTTTCGGCTTTAACTCTCGGAATTAAAAATTCTCTACCGCAATTGTCACAACGAAGACGAAAGTCGATACCTGAGCGCAAAACTGTAAAAAGCTTCTCGCCACAAGGGTGTGTTTTTTTCATTTCTAATTTATCACCAACACGAATATCCAACCTGACTCCGTCCTTTCAAATAAAAAATTACAATTATTTGAAATATTATAACACAATCTAACATAAAATTAAAGAGTAAACATTAAAATAAATGGAAACAGGTGATAATAAATGTCGTTATATTTACCAGAGGGATTTTTAATTAAAAGCGAAGAGAACATAAAAGCACTTTCATCTTTTGAAAATTTCAAGGAAGCATATCAAAAAGGCGTAGCACTCGAAGCAAGAGCTTCTACCTGTGACAAAGACCACAACCTACATATAGATTTTGGGTTTATTGAGGGAATAATTCCCCGTTCTGAATGTGCAGTCGGCATTGACGAGGGCACTACAAGGGATATTGCAATAATTGCAAGGGTAAATAAACCCGTTAAATTTATAATAACAGATATTAAAGAAATAAACGGAAAACTGACTGCAATTTTAAGCAGAAAGATTTTGCAGAACAGATTTTACCAATTAAAGCTACCTGAATTTAAGGTTGGCGATATTATAAGTGCATCTGTCACACACCTTGAGAATTTTGGTGTGTTTTGTGACATTGGTTGCGGAATAAATGCACTTTTACCAATTGACAACATTTCTGTTTCACGAATTCCGCATCCTAATGTAAGGTTTAATGTCGGTGATGAAATAAAGGTAATAATTAAAGATATTGACGAGGATAACAGAGTGACTCTTTCTCATAAAGAATTGCTTGGCACCTGGGAAGAAAATGCAGAGGATTTCAGCATTGGTGAAACAGTAAGCGGAATTATAAGAAGTGTTGAAAATTACGGGATTTTTATTGAGCTAACACCGAATTTAGCAGGTCTTGCAGAATACACTTCTAATGTTGAAGTGGGACAGCAGGCAAGTGTATATATTAAAAGCATTATACCTGAAAAAATGAAGTTCAAGCTTATAATTGTTGAAGCCTTTAATGCAGATTACCCGACACCAAAGCCCAATTACTTTTATGACGGTAACCACATTGATTATTTCAAATATTCACCCGACTGTTCAGAAAGAATAATAGAAACAAATTTCTCTAATTAACTATTGTAATTAAAAACGCTGTATTGTATAATATTACTATCTATTTTTTAAGGAGTAATATTTATGAAATACAGCGTTTTTCCGTCTATTGATGGCAAGGTTTCAAAATTAGGCTTTGGTCTTATGAGGCTTCCTAAGCTTTATGAGGGCAAGGAAGATATTGACTTTAAAGAAGCTGAAAGACTTGTTGATTTAGCATATAAATCAGGTGTTAACTATTTTGATACTGCTTATGTTTACCATAACGGTGAATCTGAAATTTTCGCAGGTAAAATTTTAAAGAAATACCCAAGAGAAACCTATAACCTCGCAACTAAATTACCCGGTTGGGCTATTAAAAACGACGGCAAAACTGTTGACGAGTTATTTGATGAGCAGTTAAAAAAATGTGATGTTGAATATTTCGACTATTATCTTCTTCATAGTGTAAACAGAGATATCTGGAAAACATTCAGCTCTGTAAATGCTTACGAGAATTTAAAAGAAAAGAAAGCACAGGGTAAAATAAAACATTTAGGCTTTTCATTCCACGGGGATATGGAATTATTTAAAGAGCTTTTAGAAAATTACGAGTGGGATTTTGTTCAGTTACAAATAAACTACTACGATTGGGAAGCAGATAACGCAAAGGATTTTTATAAATTACTTGAAGATAAAAATATTCCTTGTGTTGTTATGGAGCCGGTCCGTGGTGGCTCTTTACAAAAACTTAATGATGAAGCAGTAGAAGTATTCAAGAAACTTTCAGATAACTCCCCTGCTTCTTATGCATTGAGATTTGTAGCACAGTTACCAAATGTTTTAACAACTTTAAGCGGTATGTCAACCTATGAACAGGTTGAAGACAATATAAACACATTTAATGAATGCAAACCACTTTCAGATGAAGAAATGAAAGCAATCAATGAAGCAAACATTTTGTTCAGAAAGAATTTTTCAATTCCTTGTACTGCTTGTAAATATTGTGTTACAGAATGTCCTAAACTAATAGACATTCCGTCTTGCTTCAGTGCATTTAACGAATACAACGCAACAAGAGAAATTCAAGATTTGAATAAAACATACCTTCTCATTCCAGAAGAAAAAAGAGCACACAATTGCATTGGTTGTAAAAAGTGTATGGAGCATTGTCCGCAAGAGATAAATATTCCGAGAAAGCTTTCAAATATTAAAGACTTAGCAAAATAAAGGTTGGTAAAAATTATGTCTATTATTTTTGATGAACAAAACAAAGTATTTAAACTTGATACCAGAACATCTACATATATTTTCGGTATTTTTACAGGTAATTATTTAGTTCACTATTATTATGGTGCACCAATTCCTGACACTAATGTTGAAAAATTAAGATACAGAAGCCATTATGCTTCATTCTGCCCTGATTCACCAACTGCAAGAGAAAAGAACTTTTCACCTGATGTTACACCAATGGAATACTCAACAAATGGTGCCGGTGACTTCAGAATTTCTGCATTCGCAGTAAAAAATGCTAATGGTGACACAGTTACAGATTTAAGATATGTAAGTCATAAAATTTATAAAGGTAAAAAGGCTTTAAAGGGACTTCCGTCACTTTATCTTAATAATGACGATGAAGCAGACACACTTGAAGTTTTAACCTGTGACAAGGTAACAGGTGCAGAGGTTACTCTTGTTTACACAGTATTTAAAGATTATGGTGCAATCACAAGAAGTGTTATTGTCAAAAACAATTCTGATAAAGCGTTTTCTATTGAATCAGTTCACTCATTATGTGTTGATTTACCTGGTGCCGATTTTGAAATGCTCAATTTATATGGTAAGTGGGCAAAAGAGCGTTCATTAGGTCGCCACCCACTTCACACAGGTATTCAATCTATTAAGAGTAAACGCGGTTCTTCAAGCCATAACCACAATCCATTCACTGCTATTGTAAGCAAAAATGCAACTGAGACTTATGGTGAATGCTATGGTTTTAATTTAGTTTACAGCAGTAACTTCTCAATTGATGTTGAAGTTGACTCATTCTTCCAGACAAGAGTTTTAATGGGTATTAACCCTGAAACTTTCAGTTGGATTTTAGAGCCACAAGAGGAATTCTATTCACCTGAAGCAGTTATGGTTTACACAAATGAAGGCCTCGGTGAAATGAGCAGAATTTTCCACAAGTTATATTCTAACAACCTTATTCGTGGTGAATGGAAGAAAAAGAAAAGACCTCTCCTTATAAACAACTGGGAAGGTACAGGAATGGACTTTGACACAGACAAATTAGTTTCATTCGCTCGTCACGCTAAAAATATGGGCTTTGAGATGCTCGTTATGGACGATGGTTGGTTTGGTCACAGAGACAGTGATGACTCTTCACTCGGTGACTGGTATGTTGCAGAATATAAATTACCAGGTGGACTTTCAAATCTTATAAGTCAGGTTAAGGCTATGGGACTTAAATTTGGTATATGGTTTGAGCCTGAAATGATTTCACCTGATTCAGATATTTTCCGTGCTCACCCTGACTGGCATCTTCATGTAACAGGCAGAGACAGTTCAATTGCAAGAAATCAATATGTAATTGACTATTCAAGAAAAGAAGTCCGTGACTACATTTACTCACAGATGTATAAAATTCTTTCAGAAAATGACATTGACTATGTAAAATGGGACTTTAACCGTAACTTAACAGAAGTTGCAAACGCTGATTTACCACCTGAAAGACAAGGTGAAGTCTTCCACAGATTCGTGCTTGGTACTTACGAGATTATGGACAGACTTACAACTGACTTCCCTCACCTTCTTTTAGAAAACTGTTCAGGCGGTGGCGGTCGATTTGACGCTGGTATGCTCTACTACTCACCACAAATCTGGACAAGTGATGACACAGACCCGATTGAAAGACTTACAATTCAGTTTGGTACCTCTCTTGTGTACCCGGCATCAACTATGGGAGCTCACATTTCTGCAAGTAAAAGAACAAGCTACGAAACAAAGACAAATGTTGCTTTGTGGGGTACATTCGGTTATGAATTAGACCCTGACAAATTAACAGAAGAAGAAATCAAGGAAATAAAAGAACAAGCAAAGCTTTACCATAAATATTATGATGTAATTCACTATGGTGACCTTTACAGATTAGAGTCACCATTTGAAAATTATGACAGATGTGCATGGCAGTTTGTTTCTGAAGATAAAAAAGAAGCACTTGTTACTGTTGTTCAGATTAAAAAGGTTATTCACGGCTTTAAAATGCTTAAATTACAAGGGCTTAAACCTGACAGCATTTATAAAGACGAAGCAACCGGTGACACATACAGTGGTGCTTACCTTATGAATGCAGGTCTTAATCTTTACGATATTTTAGATGAAGACGGCGACTCATATCTTCTTCACTTAACCGAGGTTTAATTATGATTAAAATTAAAGAAAATGATGTAATTCTCTTTCAGGGTGACTCTATAACAGACGGAAACCGTGGCAGAAATAGTGACCCTAACCATATTCACGGACACGGTTACCAGTACATTTTAGCAAGTGAGATTTTAGCTGATAATTTAGGCAAGAATGTTACTGTATATAACCGCGGTATAAGTGGCAACAGAATTGCAGATTTATATGCAAGATGGATTGAAGATTGTCTTAATTTGGAACCTACCATCCTGAGCATTTTAATAGGTGCAAATGAGCTTATATTCCAATATGACCACAACTGCGGTGCTTCACCTGAAAGATTTAAAAAGACATACCGCACTCTGATAGAAGAAGTTTTAGAAAGAAATCCTGACACTAAAATTGTAATTATGGAGCCATTCTTCGGTAAACACAGAGAAGCTGAACCTGGTGAATACATCAAAAGCAATATTGGTTTCTATCAGAAGGCTTCAAAAGAAATTGCAGAGGAATTCGGGTTAATTTTTGTACCACTTCAGGAAGTTTTTGATGAAGCAAGTAAAAACTGCGACATTTTTGAGCTTTTGTGGGACGGCGTTCACCCGACGACTGCAGGGCATCAGCTTATTGCAAGGCAGTGGAAGAAATGCGTCTTTGGTAGTGCTGAATGCTGAGTGCAGAATGCAGAATTTCGGGACCTGCGGTCGGCAATTATAATTTAATAACAAAAAGAGGTTTTTACATCGTATGGGCAGACCTGGAGTCGCCCAGCAAAATGCATTGTGTATCAAAACAACTTATAAATTAAACAATAAACATTATTACACCCAATTAAATTATCAAAAAAGAAAACTACTCCCACTACTTCGGGCGACCAAAGGTCTGCCCCTACAATAGTGGGAGTAAGTTTTTTGTTTCATTTGTAACGCATTTTAATATTTACTGTATATTTAGAAATACAACATTACAATGCCAACGCAGTTCCGAAATTTTCAATTTTCAACTTTCAATTTTCAATTTCTAACACCTAAAACCTAACAATTCGGATTCTTCGGTTTCACATTAACCGAATAATAGGTGTAATAAACAACAAAGCCGGGTTTTGCGCCGTTTGGCTTTTTGATATTTTTAACATCGGTGTAATCAATAGTAGCAATAGTTGATTCTTTGACCGAACTGAAATAAGCGGCAATTTCTGCTGCTTCTACTATTGCATCGTCTGGCACTTCGTTACCGTCACTGACTAAAAGCACATGAGAGCCGGGTGCTTTTTGTGCGTGTAGCCATATATCACCTTTTCTACCTGTTTTAAAGGTCAGTTTATCGTTACAGGTATTGTTTCTGCCAACAAGCACAGTAAGACCTTGCGAGGTTTTAAACTCAAGTGGTGGCAAAGATGCTTTTTTAATTTGTTTTTTACCGTTATTTTTAGATTTTAAAAAGCCTTGTGATGCTAATTCTTCTTTTATTTCGTTGAATTCTCTTTCTAAAGAAGAACGAAGAAGCAAATCTTTAACACTTTCTAAATATTCTAACTCGCTCTCGCCTTCTTCTACAAGCTTTATGAGCATATTTTCAGCAGTACACGCTTTTTTATATTCTTTATAATACTTCTGTGCGTTCTGAGACGGTGTTAAAGCAGGGTCAGCCTCAATTTTCATAAGAGCATTATTGTCATAATAATTATAAACCTCATAAACACTATCTCCCTTATTTAACATATATTGCGAAGCAGTTATAAGCTCTGCTTTAATTTTAATTTCTTCTCTGTCGGCACATTTTTTGAGTTCTTCTCGTCTGTTGCTTAACTTTCTGACAGTTCTTTCAATTAAACTGTCAAGCTGTTTAAATAATTCGGATGCCTTAGAACGAGTACGGTTTACTCTGTCTTTTTCAGAATAAAACCCATCAAGCAATTCGCTTAAGGAGTTTTTCTTTATAGATTTATACTCAGCACCATACTGTAAAATCGGCAAGAATGAAAATTCAAGCGGTTTTTCAGTTTTATCAAGAATTATTGTAGGCTCTGCTATTTTAGCATTTACCATAACTTTAATTTTGCCAAGCACTTCGACTAACTTTTCTTTTTCAAGTGAAGTTAATTCACTAATAAATTTATCCTCTTCGGTAACTCTTAATGCAATTTCTCTTGAAAGTAATGGCGAAACACCCTGCAAGGTTTTTAAAATTGCAGAAGAAAGTCGTGTAGAATGAAGATTAAAAATTAAATCCGCAATAACAGTTTCTTTTTCGTTTCTGATATCCAATTTATTTTGTTCCGGTGGTAATTTATAAATTGCACCGGGTAAAACAAGACGATACGAAGATTTTTCAGCATCTACCCTTTTAATTGCATCTATAACCTTGTTTTCTTCGTTAATTAAAATAATGTTACTGTGCTGTGCCATTATTTCAACTGCAAGTGTTAATTTTACTTTATCACCAATTTCGTTAGTAGCGTTAAACTTAAAAAGCACAACTCTGTCAAGACCATATTGCTCAATTTCGGTTAAAGTTGCACCTACTAACTTTTTTCTTAAAAGCATACAAAGCATTGGCGGAGTCTGCGGGTTTTCAGGTGCATTTTTAATTTCGTGAAAACGAGGTGCGTTAGCATCAGCAGTCATAAACAATTTAAACATTCCTTGTTTTGAACGCATTATTAACACCAACTCATTTTTTGTGGGTTGGTGTACCTTATCTACCTTAGAGCCTATTAAATTTTTAGAAATTTCATCAACTAAAAAATTTATAAAAATTCCGTCAAGTGCCATAATTTGCCTTTCTTTTTATTACCTGCAAGAAATAATATTTTTTTGATTTGCTTTTAAAAATTCAATATCAGGAAATTCTTTTTCTAATTTTTCTTTTAAAGTGTCAATTACTACGATTTCTGTTTCAAAATGCCCGCAAGCAAAAATTGTAATGTTATTAAAAGCTGCATCTAAAAACTCGTGATATTTTGCTTCACCGGTAAGAAGTGCATCGGCACCTTTTTCTTTTGCTAAATTAAAGAGGTCGCCACCTGCACCACTGCAAAATGCTATCTTTTTAATATTGTTACCCGCACTGTTATATAAAACATTGCAGTTTAATTTTTCTTTTAAAAGCGAAACAAATTCTTCCTCTGTTTTTTCTTCTGTTTCACCGAATTTTAAAAATGGCTCTTCTTCAATTGAAGTAATATTTTTAATTCCTACTGCTTTTGCAAGACAGTCATTCACGCCGTTTTTTGCAATATCTAATGAGGTGTGACTACTGATAAATGCAATGCCCGAAGAAACTGCTTTATAAAGAAGTGAGTTTGCAGTAACACTTTTTACACCCTCAAAAATCAGTGGATGATGTGTAACAACTAAATCGACATTTTCTTTAATTGCTTCGTCAATTACTTCTTTTGTGACATCAAGAGAAAGCATAACCTTTTTAACTTCTTTGTTAAGGTCACCTACTGAAAGACCTGTATTATCCCAAGGAGCAGCAGAAGAAAAAGGTGCAAAAGTGTCTAAAAAAGAATAAATATCCTTAACTGTTGACATTAGCTACATCCTCCTCTTTTTTCTTAGGCTTTCTGAGGTCAAATCTTATAATTGCAATAATTAAAGAACTCATAACGAAAATCTCTGTAATAATACCCGCATAAGATGCATTTAAAATGTTATAAACAAGCCAGCAAGGTGAGCTTGGGAATGTTAAAAATCTGATTTTCTTTTCACTTTGGAACCAATTGCTTACAGTTGTTAAAAGCATTGCAATAAGCGGTAAAACGGAATACCACTTTTCCCATGTAGCAATACAAGCAACCGTGTAAATAACCATAAATACCGCTACCCAGATTTTACTCTTTGCCCATTTCTTTGTGTTATTCATAAACACTAATGAACGGGTACCTGCAAGTATATTCATAATTGCACCGGTATAAGCTCCTAAAATTATGTAATGAATTGCAAAAAGTGCCGCTGATATTACTGTGCAGCCTAAAATATTTTTTCTTTTATTTTGTTGGTAAGCAATAATCGTTAATGCAGTACCACCAAAACCTATTAACTGTGCCAATAAATTATCCATAAATAAAACCTTTTATATCTTCTATTAAAAACTCTAAAGACTTAACCTCTTCAGCCTTGTCTTCTCTGCGTCTTAACGCGTTGTATTTTTTCTCTAATCGGTTAAGTTGATTTCTGAGATGTGCTTTTGCTTCAAGTGTTTGTGGTAATTCGCCAATAAAACAATCACTCAGTGTAAATGGTTTAATTTCGCCGGTGTAGTAAGCGTCAAAAGTTATGTAATATCTGTTACCTTCACTTACTGCCAATTCTTTATTTATCCTGAAACCATTTGAATATAAATATTCTCTTAAATCCTCTGCCTTGCTCTGTGGTTGAAAAATAAAGTGATGTTTTTTTGATTTTACCCACGAACATTCTTTTAATTTTTCAGCAATAAGAGTGCCACCCATACCTGCAAAGACAATTTCTTCTACTTCGTCGGGGCTGATTTCTTTGAGACCATCTGAAAGGCGTAAATCAACTTTGTTTTGTAGTTTATATTTAATAACAGTATCCCTTGCATTATCGAGAGGACTTCTTCTTACATCAGAAGCAATTGCAAACGGAATTTTTTTAGTTAAAATTAAGTGAGCCGGTAAATATGCGTGGTCGGTGCCAACATCAACAATATTGCCGCCACCTACTACAAGTGAAGCGGTAGCGGCAAGTCTTGGTGAAAGAGTTATTCTACGAATTAACATTATTTGTTATCTGCAAGGAATGCATTGATTTTTGAAACAAGGTCATCTGCATTAACGCCGTGAACCATACAAGCCTGTGCTACTGTTTCACTACGAGCAGAAGGACAACCTAAGCAATGCATACCCATTTCTAAAAAGAATGGTGCTGTTTCCGGTGCAGAATCAAGAATTGTACCAATAACTGTATCTTTTGAAATTTGCATTTTTAACGCTCCTTAAATTTTAATAAATAACAGTCATAGTATAACATATCAAACTAAAAAAATAAATATGTTTTATGAAACTTTTTACTAAATTTTAATATTATAATTCTACGCTTTTACAGTTGTAATATTTTTACTTAAATGTTATAATTGTTTTGATATGTTCAGGAGGTTTTAACTATGTTACAAAAAGATTTTAACCCAACCTTAAGATTTATGGTTGTAAGTGATGTTCACTATAAAGATGAGGAATGCATTGAAGAGAAAAGAATGAAACGCGGTATTGAACTTGCTTATGAAATAGCAGAAAGCTCAGAAACTTATAAAAAGTTAGACGCAATTTATGTTGTTGGTGACTTCGCAAACAGTGGTACTGAAACACAAATGAGAAAATTCAAGAAAACACTTGACGACAATAAAAAACCTGAAACACAGTATTGCCTTACACTTGCAAGTCACGAATTTAACCGTGATAATGGCGGTGAAGAAGCGGCACTTAAAAGATTTACTGAAATATTTGACTTACCACACGATGACCACAGAGTTATTAACGGCTTTCACTTTATAAGCCTTACAACTACAAATGGTTGTGACTTTAATGACGCTAAAAGAGATTACGCAAGAAGAGAGCTTAAAAAAGCCCGTGAAGATGCACCAAATAAGCCTATTTTCTTCTTCCAGCACCCACATATTACAGACACAGTTTCAGGTAGTATTTACTGGGGTGACGAATCACTCTACCCTATTCTTATGAACTACCCTCAGGTGTTTGACTTTTCAGGTCACTCTCATGTGCCGGTTAACGACCCTCGTTCAATTTTCCAAAAGCACTTTACTGCGCTTGGTACAGGCTCTTTAAGCTACTTTGAGCTTGATGAATTTGACAAATATTACGGAACAGTTCCACCACAGGATAACAACTGTGCACAGATGCTTATAGTTGAAGCAAATGACAAGGGTCAGGTAAGAATTTACCCTTACGACATTCTTACAGAAAACTTCTTCCCTTTGGTGTGGGAGGTTGACGAGCCTTGCAACCCTGATTCTTTCAGATATACAGACGCTTTGCGTTATAAAAATTCGAAAGCACCTTATTTCCCTGACGATTTCAAAGCAGAATTTTCAGATGTTACCTCTAATCAGTTTACACTTACATTCTCACAGGCAAAACCATCTGATGAATATTATGTAAACGATTACATAATTACAGTTAAAGAAAGTGCAACTGATTTAATTGTAAAGAGAATTGGACTCTGGTCTGAATATTATTTCTACAATATGCCTGAAACACTTTCAGTTACAGTAGATGATTTAAAACCGGACACAAAATACACAGTAATAATTAAAGCAAACAATTTCTTTGAAAGTGGCACTTCTTATAAACCACTCTTTGTTGAAACAAAATAACTTTTACAGGAGCTTATTATGGATAAAATTTTTACCGAAAATTTAAGATTTGTTGACGAACACGGCAGAGAAAGAATTTTTAATGGTATGAATGTATGTGACAAATCAACATTCCAGGAAATGGATGATTACTGTCATAACCCCGACACATTCCCATTCGAAGAATTCAAAGCGCGTGGCTTTAATATGATAAGACTCGGCTTTACCTGGGCAAAAATTGAGCCAAAGCCTGAAAATTATAACGACAAAGCTATAGACACACTCGCGAAATTTATGGACAAGTGTGCAGAGAATGACATTTATGTTTATTTAGACGGGCACCAGGACTTATATTCAGGTGAAAACCCAGGCGGTGGCGATGGTGCACCAAAATGGGCTACACTTTATGACCAGTACACACCTAAAAAGCCTATTGCCGTATGGGCAGAGGGTTATTTCTGGGGCAAGGCTTGTCACAGAGCATTTGACAATTTCTGGGCAAATAAAAAGTATAACGGCAAGGGTCTTCAGGACTACCACGCAAATATGTGGCAATATGTTGCAAGCAAGCTCTCTGACAAAGAGGCGTTCTTTGGTTTTGACTTTTTAAATGAGCCGTTCCCTGGCTCCGATGGTGGTAAAATCTTTAAAAAGCTTGTTGGTAATGTTGTTAAAACTTCAATTTTTGATAAACGAGTTAAGCTTACAGAAATGGCAAAAGAAGCATTAGGTAAAGACAAACCAAAAGCACTTGACCAATTTGAAGCAGAAGTAATGGCAGATATTGTTAAACCCGGCAGTGACCTTGTTAAAAAGTTTGATGAAGAAAAATACTCCCCGTACCTTTGCAAAATGGCAGAAGCAGTAAGAGAGGTTACTGACAAGGGTATTATGTTTGTTGATAACTGCTACTTCTCAAATATGGGTATTCCCTGCTATAACACACCAATTACTGTTAATGGTAAAAGAGAGCAGCAATGCTTTGCTCCGCACGCTTATGACTTAATGGTTGACACCCCTGCTTATAAATATGCTAACAACTCAAGAACAGGTATGATTTTTGACGAGCACAGAAGAACTCAGGAAAGACTTAATGTTCCTTGTATTGTTGGTGAATGGGGCTCTCACGCTGAGGGTGACGGCTGGTACCCACATTTCAGATTTTTACTTGATAAATTTAACGCTTACAAATGGAGCAATACATACTGGTGCTACTTTGAGGGTATTTTAAATGAAGACTTTATTAAGCTTCTTACAAGACCTTACCCGAAAGCAGTTACAGGCTTCATTGATGAATTCAAGTACGATTATGTAAATAATGTATTTACATTAGAATACACACAAGAAAAGGAATTTACAGCACCTAACATTGTTTACATCCCGTCAGATGCTAAAAAGATTTTAATTGACGGCGTTGAAGCAACAGATATTGAAATTGTAAAACACGACGGAAATATCGGCTCTGATGTCATTTTCAATACCGGTGTTGGTAGTCATACAGTTGAGATACAACTATAAAACTCAGGAACCAGGAAACAGAAAACAGAAAACAGTGCTTCGCTATGAATTAAAATATCCTATCATTTTTAGTTGATATTAAAACCAACTTTAAATGATAGGATAAATTTGTTTTTAAAATTATTAAATTATAAATTGCTGACCGCAGGTCCCAAAATTCCGAATTACGCATTACGAATTCCGAATTATAATAGCCAACGCAGTTCCGAAATTCTGCATTCTGCACTCTGAATTCTGCATTCTTAAATGCTCAGCACTTTGTCAGCTTCGCCATTTTCGCCATAAGCTTTTTGGTGCCTACATCTTCAAAAGCAACTTCTAAGAGCATATCGCCACCCATTGCTTTTGCGCTGACAATAAGACCTTTACCGAATGCTTTATGCTCTACTGAATCGCCAACCTTAAAGTCAAGAGTAACATTAGTAGTACTTGCAGTTTTGTTACCCATACCGCTGAAGCCTCTTGAATATTTCGGGTCCGGTACAGATTTTGATGGGATAGAAGTCGGTTTACTCTGTGAAGCACTTCTTGTATTTGAAGAAGCACCACGAGAAAATCCACCACCATACGATGAGCCACCATAGGTACTGCCAAATGAGGTTGCAGTTCTTTGTGGTTGGTTAAACGGTGATTTTTCATCCATTAACTCAGTCGGGATTTCTGTTAAAAATCTTGACGGACGAGTGAAAGATGTATTACCGAAAATCATTCTTGAACGGGCATTTGTAATTAAAAGCTTTTCTTTAGCTCTTGTAATGCCAACATAGCAAAGTCTTCTTTCTTCTTCAACCTCGCTTGGGTCATACATTACCTGATTTCCCGGGAAAAGTCCCTCTTCCATACCGACAATGAATACAACCGGGAATTCAAGTCCTTTTGCAGAGTGCAGGGTCATCATAACAACAGATTCTGCATCCTGATTGTAGTTATCAATATCGGTCATTAAAGCAACTTCTTCAAGGAAGCCTGTAAGAGTGCCGTCTTCGTTTTCTTCCATATATCTGAGTAAGTTCGCAAGAAGCTCCATAACATTGGCTTTGCGTTCTTCTGCAGTTTCTTTGTCAAGCTCTAATGAACTCATATAGCCGGTTTCATTTATGACATCATCAAAGAAATCTGCCATTGGCTTTGTTTCAAGGGACTCAATAAGTCTATTTATAAGTGCGGTAAAATCATTTAATTTTGCACTTGCACGAGAAAGCATTGGGTATTCACTTGCATTAGAAATGACCTCAAAAAGAGTCATTCCTAAATTATCGGCAATAGAAGCGGCATTGTTAATTGTTGTGTCGCCTATTCCCCTTTTTGGCTCGTTTATAATTCTACGAAGCCTTACTGTATCTGACGGGTTTGCAATAACGCTTAAATATGCTAAAACATCTTTAATTTCTTTACGCTCATAGAAACGGTGACCGCCTACAACCTTATATGGTACGGCATTATAAACTAAAGCTCGTTCAATACTGCTTGACTGTGCATTAGTTCTGTAAAGAATTGCAAAGTCTGAAAATCTTCTGCCAACTGCAACAGAGTTTAAAATTTCATCGGCAACAAAACGACCCTCGTCGCGTTCGTCATTAAGAATTCTGACAACGATTTTGTCGCCACCCTCTTTTTCTGTCCAGAGAGTTTTACCCTTTCTGCCCTGGTTATTTTTAATAACGGCATTTGCCGCATCAAGAATAACCGAGGTTGAACGGTAGTTTTGTTCAAGACGGATTACTCGTGTGTCTTCATACTGATTTTCAAAAGAAAGAATATTCTCAATAGTAGCACCACGGAATTTATAAATACTCTGGTCATCATCACCAACAACACAGATATTTTTGTAACCACCTGCAAGTAAAGAAGTGAGCATATACTGTGCCTGGTTAGTGTCCTGATACTCGTCAACCATTACATAACGGAAGCGGTTCTGATAATATGAAAGAACATCAGGGTTGTTTTTAAGTAATTTAACAGTGTTTACAATAATATCGTCAAAGTCCATAGCATCGGCATTCTGAAGCATAGCTTCATACTTCTGGAAGGCTTGTCCTATTAACTTTTTATTGTTATCGTACCCTGCACTGTTAATGTAATCTTCAGGTGTCAAAAGTGAATCCTTTGCCTTGCTGATTTCAGAAAGCACAAATTTTACAGGAAGTCTTTTTTCGTCAATATCTAAAACTCTTAAAACCTCTTTCATAACTCTTTTAGAGTCGTCTGTATCATAAATTGTGAAGTGCTTTGAGAAGCCGATTCTGTCGCTATCTCGTCTTAAAATTCTTACACAGCAGGAGTGGAACGTACTCGCCCATATATCGTTACCATCTTCACCAAGCATTGCAACAAGTCTGTCTTTTAACTCATTAGCCGCTTTGTTGGTGAAAGTAATTGCAAGAATCTGCCACGGCTTTGGTGCATCAACAGAGAGAAGTGGTTTGAGTGAAAATGATGGTTCGCCACCATTTTCAATTAAATCCTCTAATTCCTTACAATCATCTTCTGTCGGAACTCTGTATGTAAATGAAGATTCATAAGCATTGCCGTATTTAATCATATAAGCAATTCTGTTTACAAGAACGGTAGTTTTACCACTACCCGCACCTGCAAGAATGAGCGTTGCACCGTTTATGCCGAAAACAGCTCTTTTTTGCACATCATTCATTCTTGAAAATTCTTTTAAAATGAGTTTTCGTCTTAATTCTGTAAATTCCATACGCTTTCCACTTTCCACGATTTTTAATTATTATTTAAAATTATTCTTTCAATTTCACAATAAAGAGAAAAAATTTTTTCAGTTAATTCTTTAAAAATGCAAAAAACCTTAATATCATCTTCAAAATTTACAAGTGAAAACAAAAGATTTTTACATTGTTTTTCATTTTCCTTTAATAGCTTTAAAAGTTTTTTAGGCGTTTTTAAATACTTCAGCTCTGAAAAAATCAAAACACTTTCATTTAATAAATTACTTATTTCTTCGGAGAAAAAATTTTTATTTTGTGATTTTAAAAGGCTAAAGGAACAAATTGCAAGAAATTCTTCCTCAAGCCTTTTTTGTAATATAAAAATATCTTCTCTTTCTATTGGTGAAATGAATTCACTTAAAAGGTTATTATAGATTTCTTCCTGTAATGAATTAAAATCTATTTTCTCTTTGCTGATTGGTTGATTTTTTATTGACTTGCAAAACATCTCATAATTTAAAGACGATAAATTTTTTAACATCTCAAAATAATTAAATGCTTTAATAAAAATTCACCTTTCAAAAAGTGATGAGCCCTTGCTATCAATAGCAACAGTTAAAGGAAAATCCTTAACAATCAGTCGTTTTACGGATTCGCAGCCTAATTCTTCAAACGCAATAACCTGACAATCGGTAACTGCGCCTGAATAAAGAGCACCTGCACCACCAACTGCCGCAAAATAAACAGCCTTATTTTTTACCATTGAAGTGACTACCTCTGCACTTCTGCCACCTTTACCAATCATACCTTTAAGACCATTGTCTAAAAGTAATGGTGCGAATTTATCCATTCTTGAGGATGTTGTAGGACCAATACTGCCAATAGCAAGGTTGTTTTTTGCAGGTGTAGGGCCTGCATAATAAATGATAGAATTCTTGAGTTCAAAGGGCAAAGTCTTTTTTTCTTCCATTAGTGCAACTATTTTTTTGTGAGCAGCATCTCGTGCTGTGTAAATAGTGCCGGTTAAATAAACTCTGTCGCCCTTTTCAAGTTTTTCTACCCATTCATTTATATTATTGGTATCAAGATAATATTCTTTCATATTATTCGTCACTTACCGGTTTGGCTTTAATTTTAATTTTTGTTTTATGCTCTTCATCATTAAATGAATCTTTTACACTTTCAAGCTCTTGCTCTGCTTCAGCAACAGAATCTGAAATGCTCTGCTCAACATCACTTACTAAATCATTATAAGTAACTGTTGATTCTTCAGCAGTTGAATTGTGAATTCTTAAAGGGGTTTCTAAATTATTTGAAATAAGAGCCTGTGCAGTTTTGCTCATATTACCTGTAAGAACGCTTATTCTCATTTCAACCTCACTGACTGCCTTTGTGAAATTACGGGCAATTTCTGCAATACCGCCTGAAAGCTCGTCAATTTTTAAAGCTGTGTCACCAATAGCGTCATAAACATCTTTTCTTACAAGATTAGCTTTTTCTTCTGCTTCTTTAACAAGCTCATCTGAGCGAAGTCTTGCGTCAAGCATTGCAGCACCAACCTGTTGCTCCATTGCCTTTAATTTGTCGCATTCATTCTTTAATTTTGCATTTTCCGCTTTTATGAGTTCAGCATCTTCTTCGCTTAAAACAGGTTTGCTTTTGAGTTCAGTAATTTCTTTGTTAAGCTTTAAAATCTCAACATTAAATTCTTCTTTTTCGTTATAAATAGCAGCACTGACTTCTCTTTCAGCTTCTAAAATTTTAAGAATATCTTCATATTCTTCTTTTGATTTTTCAGCCTTTTCTTCGGCTTCTTTCAATTTTTCCGAATTTTCTGACGCTTGATTTTTTAAGCTATTATTTTCGTCAGTAAGCTCTTTGCATTTAGTTTCAAGTGCCTCTTTCTCTGAAATAAGGCGGTTTATGTAGGTCATAACCTCTTCCTTATTAAAACCACCGAATGCTTTTGTTTTAAAAATTACATCGTTTGCCATAGGACAACCCCCATTCCAAGTTATTTTATCACACTACATATAAAAAAGCAATCAAATTTTTAGTAAGTTGAATTGGTATGTCAGTGAGTCAGAACAATCAGAACAATCAAGGGGCAGTTCTGTGTCTTAGTCTCAGTTTCAAGTAGCAAGTGTGCAAGTTGCAAGTAAAATTAACAACAACTCAGATAATCGATTTCGGTCAATTATCTGAGTTGTTGTTATTACACATTTGACTAATTCTGTAGAAAATTTCAGAATTGCTTGATTTAATTTGAAAAATTTGGTATATTGAAGTTAAGAAAAGACAACGGACGGCGCAGGACGCAGAACCGTCCCCTGTCTTAGTCCCCTGTCTTACAATAAATTTCTAATAACGAAAGGGGCTAATGTTTTGAATTGTATTAAATTTGATGTAATGCCAATTGGTATTAAAAGTTTTATAAGAATAAGAAAAAAGGTATGTATCTTTGCAGAGTTTTTTTCAATTTTATGGGTAATTGCTATGGTGGCAACAGGTTTAATTCGTAATTTATCAGATTGTGTTGCTTTTTTTGTAGCTTTACAAATAGTAATGATGATAATGGTTACTCCTTGGATTTTTTATTGCAAATTGAGTCAATCTATTTTAATTTTTCTGGAAGACCATTTAAATGTTTGTTATGAAAACGGGAAATGTTGGAGAACAATTAAATACAGTGAAATAACAGATGTACGAGTAAAAGAAGTTCCTGGGTTTTTTTATGGAGAAAATCAAAATATGGAAAAAAACAACTATATTTGTATTTTTTTGAATGGTACCACTGATATTCCAGACAATTCTTTTGCTAAATTATTTAAAGAAGAAAACTTTTTTATGTTTGCATTTCAAGAACAAGCATTATTGGAGTTGGAGGCGGCAATCAAAAGACAATCAAAGGACGGCGACAATCAGGGGACGGTTCTATGATTGACACCAAAAAGCCTTGATTATCAACGGTTTTAGCGTTATTCAAGTTTAATTTAACAAGAAAATCAGGGGTTGGTTGATTGGAAAACAACCCAATCATAGAACCGTCCCCTGATTTTCTATACATGATCACGCAAACGGTGCTCATGTGTGGTATTTATTTTAGGAGGTATTTCATGATAGAAATTTATTCTGAAATAATCGATAAAGAAATATATATAAAACTATTAGAGTTCTTATTAAAAAAATGTGATACTGTAGCTTTTGCCATTCCAAATTATGGAACAGTCTTCGGTTTCAATAGTTCTAAAACTATTCTTGATGAATACAATAAAATTAAGTTTCAACTTGAAAGAGATAATCAACAGTATAAGGAATACTACCAAAATATTGACCCTTTATTGAAAAAAATAGATACACAATTAATAAAAAAATGTGTCGATATTCAATATTTTGACCAGATATATAACTATGAACACGAAACGCGTATTTATAATTATAATAGTGATGTTTTTGAAGTTTTAAAAAAAGCAGATGGTTTGTATAAATGGAGATACCCCAATTATCCTGAAGATCTATATTTTTTCTCAAATGGTAAGTGTTATTTTAAATCAATAACACATGAAAAAGAATCTTGGCTTTTTGATGACAGAGAAGAAATCATTGATTTTGTTGAAAATTTAGATTTAGATTATTATATTTCTTCCTCTAACAATCCACCATTATTGACCCGAAATGACAATCAAGACAATCAGGGGACGGTTCTATGATTGACACCGAAAAGCCTTGATTATCAACGGTTTTAGCGTTATTCAAATTTAATTTAACAAGAAAATCAGGGGCTGGTTGATTGGAAAAACAACCCAATCACAGAACCGTCCCCTGATTTTCCTTTGGGATCCTATTAACACATTTAAAATTGGTGTAGTTGAAGGCTTTCGAGCTAATGATACACTTATAGAGTGAACAGGAGAGTTTTTGACATGAAAAAATTTTTAATCACTATTTCTATTTCAATTATGGGTATTTTAATTGGTTTTTTGTGTCTATTTTTTGTTGGCTTAAATACTGATTCGAATTCTTTAGAATTAGAAGATGTATACATAGAAACACAATCAACTCAAGACTTATACAATCTTTGTACCGCATTGCAAGAATCTAATTATCATGATAAAATCTCTATGTATTATCCATTATTATTGAATGATTCTAATTTTGAAGATTTTATAAAATGTGATCCATATTGGGAAAGTACATTAGGAGATTTAGAGCCAATAGAAATAAAATCTATATACATTTTGGCATATCTTGATTCTGTTTTTGAGAATTCAGGGAAAGAAAAATACGAAAGAGTTTTTGATGAATATATAAACCAAGTAGAATTCAACATGCATGGAAATAGTATACCAATTTTATCTGTAGTTGAACTTTATTACTTTAATGAAACAGGAATGGAAATTTCAGGATTAGATAAAAAAAAGACTGAAATATATCTAGATAAACTGTCTGAATACATAAACAACGCGAATTTAGAACAGGAAAATAAAAATTATATAAACTTATTTGTATATAACTGGTATTCTAAAATTAATAATATTGATAAAATGAATCAACAAAGAACTTTTGTATCCAAAATGTTTACTAACAGAGATTTTTTTAAATGGGAATTCGAATTAATTAATGGATATATATTAGCTTTAAACTCAGCAGATAATAAAGTTTTGTTAGGTCAGTTAAGCTATGATAACTATTTTCTTATTGATATTGGCTATAATATAGAAAAATATGCCTATAACGATAAATATATTTGTGTTTTGCAAAGCAAAGAAAACAAAGAAAATTATTATATAGTTAATACCGAAACATATGAGGTTTTAGGTGCATTTGAAAAAAATATGTACCAGCAAAAATGCAAAGAATTAAGTATTAAACTTGAATTAAGAAACATAGATAACAATCAGGGGACGGCTGATTGAGGTAAGAAGTAATAGTGAATAGTTAAGAAGTAAAATTCTGATTCACGGGTAGGGGCTGTTGATTCATTCACTCCCCTACCTTACCTTAAAAAGAGACAATATTTTCAACAAAAACCATTCTCATTTGAGAATGGTTTTTGTTTGTTTTTTCAAAGTTTTAAAAAAAGACAAAATTTTATGTAACCTTTTGCGATTTTTGTCATATATAAATGAGCCCTAAAAAAGATTAAGGAGGTAAAAGGTAAGCTATGCAAAGGTCAAATATGACAATACCCAAAATATCTGACAGCGAATTTAACTTTTGTCTTGTTTTATGGGAATACGAACCAATCACAGCAGCAGCTCTTTCAAAAATCTGTAAAGAGAAATTCATCTGGTCACGGACTACTACTTACACAGTAATCCGCAGATTAGAAAGTCGTGGAGTTGTAAAAAGAACAGACTCCGTTGTAACTTCTCTTTACTCAAAAGAACAATTTCAATTGTCGGCTATAGAAGAATTACTCGAAAAACGGTTTAACAACTCTATCCCCGACTTTATAAATGCAATCAGAAAATCCCAGATTAATTCTTAATTTTTATACAATTTCTATTTGAAATGGAGAAATTATATTGTATAATAGAATTGATAACTAAAAATAAAGGGTGATTTTATGAGTAAAAAGAAAACGCTTTTAAAGATTGGGGCGGCAGCCGGTGCGGTTTATGCTATAACCGGTGCGGCATTTACAGGTTTTGTATTAACCCGTGCGCACAAGCATTTTTCAAAATTTGCTGACAAGGTAAAAGGTAACGAGCCAGAGCCACCTGCAGACACAAGCAAAACACAAGAAAAAGCTGACCATATTGTTATAAAAAACCGTAGCAACAAGTCTATTCACGGATTTATGATTAAAAACCCTGTAGAGAGTGACAAATGGGCAATTTTAATTCACGGCTTTAACTGCGAGCCTTTTTATATGGCAAATTTAGCAGAAAAATATTATGAATGGGGTTATAATATAATTATGCCTGCGTTACGAGGTCACGACCACAGCGAGCATAATGCAGTTTCTATGGGTTGGCTTGACAGACTTGATATGGTTGACTGGATTAATTATTTAGTAAAACTCTACCCTGAATGTCAGATTCTTCTTCACGGCATTTCTATGGGTGGTGCTACTGTTATGATGACAGTCGGTGAAGATTTACCGAAAAATGTTAAATGTGCGGTTGAAGACTGTGGCTACACAAGTGTGTGGGACGAATTCAAATATGAATTAAAGAAAACTTATAAATTACATGCATTCCCTACCCTTTACGCTTCAAGTAATATTCATTCTGTTTTTAAAGGCCACAGCTTAAAAAAAGCTTCTTCAATTGAGCAATTAAAAAAGAGTAAAACTCCTGTTCTTTTCATTCACGGCGAAGAGGATGACTATGTACCTTTTTATATGCTTCAGCAGAATTTTGACGCAGCAGAGTGCGAAAAAGACATTTTGGTTGTGCCCGGAGCAGCACACGCTGATTCTTATAAAGTTAATCCTGAACTTTATTGGAATAAAGTAGAAGAATTTACAAATAAATATATTAAATAATTTTATGCTTTGCTATTGAATTTTGACACAGAATAGTGTAAAATGTTAAATGTACAAAATTGGTGAATTTTGGATTTCACAGGAGGTATTTTACTATGTCCGCATTAACAACAAACAAAAGCGTTCTTTCTTGGATTGACGAGAAAGTAGAGCTTGTTAAGCCAGACAAAATTGTTTGGATTGACGGTTCTAAAGAACAAATCGAAGAACTCAGAGCTACTGCTTGTTCAACCGGCGAGCTTGTTAAGCTCAACCAGGATCTTCTTCCTAACTGCTATCTTCACAGAACTGCAGTTAACGATGTTGCTCGTGTTGAAGGTCGTACATTCATTTGTGCACCTACAAAAGAAGAAGCAGGCCCTACAAATAACTGGATGGAACCATCTGAAGCATACAATATGCTTTATGATATAGCTCGTGATAGCTACAAAGGCAGAACAATGTATGTTATCCCTTACTCAATGGGTCCTGTTGGCTCACCTTTTGCAAAAATCGGTATTGAGCTTACTGACTCAATCTATGTTGTTCTCAACATGGTTATTATGACAAGAGTCGGAAAGGCTGTTTTAGACGTTCTCGGCGACAGCAATGACTGGGTTCGTGGTCTTCACTGCCGTTGCTCAATTGATGAAGAAAAGAGATATATCTGCCAGTTCCCACAGGATAACACAATTATCTCTGTTAACTCAGGTTACGGCGGAAATGTTCTTCTCGGTAAAAAGTGCTTTGCACTTCGTATTGCTTCTTACCAGGGCTGGAAAGAGGGCTGGCAAGCAGAGCATATGCTCATTCTTGGTATTGAAAATCCACAAGGTGAAGTTAAATATATCTGCGCTGCTTTCCCATCAGCTTGCGGTAAAACTAACCTTGCTATGCTTATTCCACCAGAAAGCTACAAGAAAAAGGGCTACAAAGTATGGTGCGTAGGTGACGATATTGCATGGATCAGAAAAGGTCCTGACGGCAGACTTTACGCTATCAACCCAGAAAATGGCTTCTTCGGCGTTGCTCCTGGTACTAACGAAAAATCTAACCCTAACGCTCTTGCAACAACAAAAGAAGGCACAATCTTCACAAATGTTGCTCATAACCTTGACAACAACACTGTTTGGTGGGAAGGTCTTGACAAAAACCCACCTGCTAATGCAGTTGAATGGAAAGGCAGCAAATGGAATGGTCAGGAAAGCGAAGAAAAAGGCGCTCATCCAAACAGCCGTTTCACAGCTCCTGCTAAAAACTGCCCATGCTTAAGCTCTGAATTTGAAAATCCAAACGGTGTGCCGATTTCTGCTATTGTATTCGGTGGCAGACGCGCAAAGCTTGCTCCACTTGTTTACCAATCAAGAGATTGGAACCACGGTGTATTCGTAGGCTCAATTATGGCTTCTGAAACAACTGCTGCTGCAGCCGGTGCAGTTGGTGTTGTTCGTCGTGACCCAATGGCTATGTTACCATTCTGCGGTTACAATATGGCTGATTACTGGCAACACTGGATTGACATTGGTAAGACTCTTGATGCTGATAAAGCTCCAAAAATCTTCAATGTTAACTGGTTCCGTAAGGATGACGAGGGCAACTTTATGTGGCCAGGTTTCGGCGATAACCTTCGTGTTCTCGACTGGATTATTGACCGTTGCGAAGGCAAGGTTGGTGCTAAAGAAACTGAAATCGGTTTCATTCCAAATGCTGAAGATATCAACATTGAAGGTCTTGAGGGTGAAGTTACTCTTGACTCACTCAAGAGCATTCTTGAAGTTGAAAAAGAACTCTGGCAAGAAGATGCTAAAGGTATTGAAGAATTCTACGCTAAATTCGGTGACAGAATTCCACCTGTACTCGCAGAAGAGCTTGCTACTCTTAAAAAGAACGTTCAATAAAATAAATTTAAGGGCTGTGCTTATAGTACAGCCCTATAACTCTATATTAAAATTCATATATAAAGGAAGTCATTAAAAATGGCACAGTTAACTAAAGAAACAAAAGACGGTATTTATTCCCTTATGCTCACTCCTTTTAATGAGGACAGAAGCATCGACTATAACACCTATGAAAAATATGCTGATTGGCAAGTTTCACAAGGCGTTGACCACCTTTTTGCAGTTTGCGGTAGTTCAGAAATGACACAATTAACTCTTGAAGAAAGACTTAAGCTTGCTACTCTTACTGCAAAGCACAAAGGCAACACAACTATTGTTGCTACTGCTAACATTGAAGCAACTCTTGAAGGTAATCTTGAAGAAATCAAAAAAATGGAACAAACAGGCGTTGATGGTCTTGTTTTCACTACTAAAGGCTTTGGCGACGATGATGACAAATTAGTTGAATACATAAACAAGCTTTTAGATGTTGCTACTCTCCCCGTTTTCCTTTATGAATTCCCCGGTTTCCAACCACACAAAATAAGTGGCAAAGCGTATGGCGAGCTTGCAAAAACAGGTCGTATCTGGGGTATTAAAGATACAACTTGTACTATGGAAGGCATTCAAGCTAAAATTGACAACAAATATGATTCAACAATTATCCAGGCAAATATGCCTTTCCTTTTTGATTCTTATGTAGCAGGCGCACGCGGTGTTATGGCTACACCAACCTCTTGCGGTGGCGCTTTCTTCCAGAGATTCCACGAGGCTTTTGTTTCCGGTGATATGGCACTTGCTGAACAGCGTTACAATGAAATTATTCTTCTTGATAACGCAATTGACAGTGGCTTTAACGCATCTGCTAAAGAGCTTATCAGACTCCAGGGTGTTGATACATTTAACTGGTACACCCGTGGAAGTCACGACCTTTCAAGCGCAAGACTTCGTTCACTCAAGTCTTTCCACGATTGGTGCGTTGCGAATGGATTGATGAAATAAGCGTACAATAAAAAATTCCCGAGAATTCCAGAAATTCTCGGGAATTTTTGTTTTTTAATCTCTTGTTAATTCTTTAATGTATCTCTTAAAGAACACAACGCCGTCGCCTAATGCAGAAACAGGGATTCTTTCGTTTGTACCGTGAGTAGTTAAAAGAAGCGCTGTTGATACCGGGAATGGTGAATAACGATAAATATTATCGCAAACCGGCTCGTACTGACGGGAGTCTGTACCACCCATAACAAGATATGGAGCAATAATATTATCTTCATCCATTGATTTACAGATTTTAGAAATAGCTTTGAATGCTCTTGAATCTGTTGGTGAAATTTTTGAAGGATTATTACCCTTAACTAATTTAATTTCTGCCTTTTCACCTGCACATTTACGAAGATGCTGTTCAACTGTTTCAATAGTCTGACCAGGCATAATTCTTAAGTTTACATTAATTGTAGCCTTTTGTGGAAGCACATTTGGTGCAGGGCTACCCTTAGCCATAGTAACAGCAGTTGTTGTTCTTGTCATACAAGCTGCAGGTGGAATCTGAATCATAATTTTCTTGATAATCGGCTTTAAAATAGGTGTGTTACACATAACACATCTTACAGGGTAGGTTGCATTTTTACCAATTTCGGTAAACAATGCTGACATCATTGGTGTAATTTCTTCTTTAAACTGATTTTTTTCAAGCTTACAGATAATTTTAGCAAGCTCACCTAAAGCAGTATTCTTTGGTGGTTGTGAAGAGTGTCCACCTTTTGCGTTAACTGAAATTTCAAAGTCAACATGACCTTTTTCAGCAACACCAACACCTGCTAATTTCTTGTTGATAACACCTTTAACATTAACAGGAAGAATGGCGCCACCCTCATCAATTACGCTATCGAGCTTAATGCCCTTTTCTTTGAAATATTCCATAATGCAGTAAGCGCCTGAGTGTTTACCCTCTGCCATAACCTCTTCGTTATGACCAAAGCAAAGGTAAATATCTCTTTCAGGAACATAACCCTCTTCAAGAAGAGTTTCAACTGCTTCCATAACACCGATAAGGTGGTTTTTAATATCGAGAGCACCACGACCCCAAACAAAACCGTCTGCAACTGTACCACTGAATGCTGGATATTTCCAATCGCCCTCTGTACCAGGTGAAACAGGCACAACATCCTGGTGAGCGAGCATACAAATAGGCTCTTTTTCAGGATGAGCACTCTTCCAATGGAAAACTAAGCTACGAGTTGAAATAATTTGCTTGTCGAGCTTTGAATGGATAAGTGGATATGCCTCTTCTAAAAAAGCGTGGAATTCGTCAAACTTTGACCAATCAACAAGGTTATCATCAAAATTTGAGATTGTCGGAATTTGAATTGCTTTTGAAAGATTATTTACATATCTTTCAACATCTGCGTTTTCAACAGGATATTGCTCTGCATCCTTCGCCGGCTTTACTTTATAAGTAGTAGCAGCACGAAGCATACTAACACCTACACCTGCAGCAGCTGCGATACCAACACCGCCTGCTATCATTGAACCGATTGACATAATAAACACACTCCTATATTAAAACTATAAATTATTAACATCAGAATAATGACATCTGGTCACTTTCAGGTAAATTACCGAAAGCGCCACATTTTCTGAGAATTTCGATTGTTGATTTACCTGCTCTTGCACGGTCTTCGAAATCTTCAATTGAAGAGAATTCCGGACCACCGTCATTTCTTGCATTTGCAAGTGCTTCTGCAGCAGCATCGCCTACACCAGGTAATGCGGCAAACGGCATTCTTATTTTTCCGTTTTCAGGCACATAAGAATGGGCAGTAGATTTATAAATATCAATAGGTAAAAATTCTACACCACGAGCCATAGCCTCGTGAACAATCATCATAATTGTTTGCCTGTCCTTTTCAACATTCGAAGCTGTGCCCTCTTTAACCTTTGCTTCAATTGATTTAAGAAGCATTTTAACTGCATCTTTACCCTTTGACATTGACTCTGCATCAACATCACCGCCACGAACTGTGAGATATGCACAGTAATATTCAAGCTTATAATAAATCTTGAACCACGCAAGTCTTAATGATGCAATAATATATGCAGCGGCGTGAGCCTTAGGGAACATATATTGAATTTTATCGCAAGACTCAATATACCACGCAGGAACATCATGAGATTTCATAATCTCAATCATTTCAGGGGTTAAGTACTTATTTTTTTTACGAACAGTTTCCATTATATTAAACGCATCTTTTGGCTCAAGACCACAGTGCATTAAGTAAACCATAATACTGTCACGAGTACCTATAACCTCTGAAATTGTACAAGTACCTGCCTTAATAAGCTCCTGAGCATTGCCAAGCCACACATCAGTACCGTGTGAAAGACCTGCAATCTGAATAAGGTCAGCAAAGGTCTGTGGTTTTGCTTCAAGAAGCATTCCCTTTGTAAAGTCAGTACCCATTTCAGGAATGGAAAGTGTACCGGTAGGCCATAAAATATCTTCTTCAGTAACACCTAACGGTGCCGGTGAAGTACAAAGCTCGTAAAGCTTTCGGTCACTTATATCAATATCCATAACATCTACACCGGTCAAGTCATAAAGGTGCTTGTAAATTGTAGGAACATCGTGCCCAAGTTCGTCAAGCTTTAAAAGTGTATCGTGCATTGAGTTGAAGTCAAAGTGCGTTGTAATAATACCCTTTGAACCATCCTCAGCTGGATGCTGAACAGGTGTAAAATCTTCAACATCATAAGTATTAGGAACAACAACCATACCACCGGGGTGCTGACCGGTTGTTCTTTTAACACCCGTACAGCCTAAAGTAAGACGGTCAATTTCAGCCTTTGTATAAGTAAGCCCACGCTCATCGAGATATTTTTTAACATAACCATAAGCAGTTTTTTCAGCAACACCTGAAATTGTACCTGCTTTAAACACATGGGTTTTGCCGAATAAATCTTCAGTATACCTGTGTGACTGGCTCTGATATTCACCTGCAAAGTTAAGGTCGATATCAGGTGATTTATCACCAAAGAAGCCTAAGAATGTTTCAAATGGAATTTCGTGACCATCTCTTACCAATGGTTCACCACATTCAGGACAATTTTTAGGTGGTAAATCGAAGCCCGAACCAACTTCACCGTGCAGGAAAAATTCTGTATAACGGCATTTTGGACAACGGTAATGTGGCTGAAGTGGGTTAACCTCTGAAATACCAGCCATAATAGCAACGAAAGAAGAACCAACAGAACCACGGGAACCGACATAATAACCACATTCTTCTGAATGCTTAACAAGAAGTCTTGCAATCATATAAAGACCGGCGAAACCGTTCTTAATAATTGACTGTAGCTCTTTTTCAAGTCGTTCTGAAACAACCTCAGGTAAATCGTCACCGTACCATTCTCTTGCTCTTTCCCAACAGAACTTTGTTAAATCTTCTTCTGCACCCTTTACATCAGGGTTGAAAGTACCCTGTGGAATTGGCAAGATACCAGGTTCAATCATATCTGCAATTAAGTTTGTATTTGTAATAACAACCTCTTTTGCGGTTTCTTCACCGAGATATGCAAAATCTTCGAGCATCTCTTTAGTTGTTTTAAAGTAAAGCGGTGCCTGATTGTCAGCATCTTTATACCCTTGCCCTGCTTGTAAAATTGCTCTGAATTTTGAGTCACCCTCATTTAAGAAGTGAACATCACCGGTAGCAACAGTTTTCTTACCTAATTTATCACCTAACGCGATAATTTCACGGTTGATTTGCTCTAAATCTTCAAAAGAGTTTACTCTGTCATACTCTTCGTCATTTTTAGCAATCATAAAGCTGTTGTTACCGTTTGGTTGAATTTCAAGGTAATCATAAAATTCTGCAATTTTTATAAGCTCTTCAGGGCTTTTTCGTTCAAGAAATGCTTTATAAAGCTCGCCTGCTTCACAAGCACTACCAATAATTAAGCCCTCGCGTAATTCTTCTATAAGGCTTTTCGGCATTCTTGGTCTTTTGTAGAAATAATCTAAATTAGATGCCGAAATAAGCTTATAAAGATTTTTTAAACCAACCTTATTTTTAACAAGTAAAATGCAGTGGTAGCTCTGAGATTTTTTGATTTCTTCTGCATCTTTTTTAGTGCCATCTGAATTGTAGTCATCCACAAGATAGCATTCACAGCCATAAATGATTTTGAAATCTGTTCCCCTTGCGGTGTTACAAGCTTCAGGGAATGCTTGTACGCAACCGTGGTCGGTAATAGCAATTGCCTTGTGACCCCAGCTCATTGCTCGTTTAACTAATGACTTTGCACTGCTCATTGCATCCATTGCTGACATATTGGTATGAAGATGAAGCTCTACTCTTTTCTCTTCTGCATCGTCAGTAGTTTCAAATTTCTGAACTGTTGACATTGCTCTCGGACGGATTATGTAATCCTTTTTATAATCGTCGTAAATAATAGTACCACGAATTATAACTGTTAAACCATCTTTGAGTTTTGTTTTAAGTGATTCTAAATTTTCTTTTTCATCAAAGAATTTTACACCATAAGAATAAGTGTAGTCTGTTATATTAAATTCAAGAATAAGACGCTTGCCGTCTTTAGTTTCTTTACTTTCTAATTTAAAGACATCGCCCCATACAACAACCTCACCATCTTCAGGTGAAATTTCTTTCATATTAACAGGGTCTTTTTTAATTGCATTACCAAAAATTGGTGTTGCAGTTTCTAAGTAAAGAGGAATGCCTTCAATAATTCTTCTTTCTTTTGGCTGAGATAAATCTACAACAGGATTATTTTCTGCATCTATCTCTTCTTGCCTTTTAAGAAAATCTTCTAAATTACTGTTTTCACCCTCAAGCTGAACTGTAATTCTACGATTGAAATGCTCAAAAATATAATTCTCTAAAAATGTATCTGCAGCAGCATTTTTACAAATATCACAGCCACCTGCTAAGAATTTAATAGTCAGAACATCATCCTCAAATGTATATTCTGAATTATCTAAAAAACCGTTTGTTTGCGGAACATTTACCTTTAAAACCTTTAAAAGCATAGGGAAACAGCTATATTCTAATGCTTCGGGCGGTAAGGTAAAATTAAATTCAACTGTCTTAAATCTTAATGCAATTTTGACTTCATTTGCAGTTGCCTTAAGACACATAATATTTTTAAATTCTTTAAAATGAAGATTTGCAGTAAGCTTTAAATCTTCCTTATGTATATACAGGTCAGAGAATGTTGTATCCTTCAACATATCCCTGTATTTCGGTTCGCTTATATACTCACCGAACACATCTAAAAATAAATTGCTCATATTTTCTCAATTTCCTTTAACAATTCACTAACAATATCTTTTTCTTCTACTTTTCTCAATATTTCACCCTTTTTAAATATGAGACCAACTCCGTCGCCACCTGCGACGCCTATATCAGCTTCTTTTGCTTCACCGGGGCCATTCACCGCACAGCCCATCACTGCAATTTTAATCGGCTTTTTAATATCTTTTACAGCATCTTCTACTTTATTTGCAAGTGAAACTAAATCAATTTTTGTTCTGCCACAAGTGGGGCAAGAAACAATTCTTGGTGTTTCAACTCTTAATTCAAGTGCTTTTAAAATATCGAAGCCTGCATACACTTCCTTAATTGGTGTATCTGTAATCGAAACACGGATTGTGTCACCAATTCCATCTAAAAGAAGCGAGCCAATACCAATTGAAGATTTAATTAAAGAGCCACGCTCGGTACCAGCTTCAGTAACGCCTAAATGTAAAGGATAGTCGCATTTTTGGGCAACTAATTTATATGCCTTGACCATTTTGGTTACATCTGATGACTTAATAGAAACAACTGTATCGTAAAACTCGCATTTTTCAAGAAGTGCTATATGTCTGAATGCACTTTCAGCCATTGCTTCAGGTGTTGCACCACCGTATTTTTTTAGTAAATCTTTTTCTACAGAGCCTGAATTAACGCCAATTCTTATTGGAACTTGTTTTTTTGCACAAGCATTGGCAACCTTTTCAACATTAGAAAAATCGCCAATATTACCGGGGTTAATTCTGATTTTATCTACCCCTGCTTCAAGACTTTCTAAAGCAAGCTTATAATCAAAGTGAATATCTGCAACAAGCGGTACATTGGTATTTTCTTTTAACTTTCCTAACACCTTAACCGCATCAGAATTCGGAACAGCCATTCTGACAATTTCACAACCCGCTTTTTCTAAAGCTAAAGTTTGTTCTAAATTCTTCTCGTAATCTTCAGCGGGTGCATTAAGCATAGATTGAACTAACACAGGCGCACCGCCACCGATTACCTTGTTACCGATTTTAACTTGTCTTGAAGCTCGCTTATTCATATAAATTCACTATCCTAAAAAACTTTTACAATATCACTGATTGAAACAACCAACATAAATAAGAGCAATAACACTAAACCTACTGTGTGAATAATACCCTCTTTTTTAGGGCTTATTGGCTTTCTTCTTATCATTTCAATAAATATAAAGAACAATCTGCCACCGTCAAGCGCCGGAACAGGAAGAAGGTTAAACACACCAACATTTATTGTTATATATGAAAGAAGTGTTAAAGCGGTAAACAACTTATCTTTTGCGGTTGGACCTTGTGCAGTTGAGTCTGCAATTGCAGAAATTGTACCAATTGGTCCTGAAACATCCTTCATTCCGTATTTGCCTGTGCAAAGGTCAACTAAACTCAAACGCACCATCTGAACAATAGAAGCTGAATCGAGAACAGAATTTTTTAGTACATTTAAAAATGTATGCTCTTCACCAATAATATAAAAATCCTGCTCAACATACATTTTGCCATCAAGCTCAAATTGTCTGAACTGAACATCTTTAAGCTCTACCTTTTTGCCATCACGAATAACAGTTAAATTGAGCTTATTGTCAGTATCTCGAACCATATTAAAACCAATACCGCGACTTGAATAAACATGAGTATCGTTAATTTTAATAATTTCGTCGCCAGCCTGAAGACCATATTGCGAGCTGACAGCATTCTCGTCAAAGCTGTGAATAACTCTTGTACCTACAAGGTTTTGCATAGAAATACAGACTGCAACAACAATAATGCCCAATATTAAATTAAGAATAGCACCTGCCGCAACGATTATAAATCTCTGATACGGCTTTTTCTTATTAAATGCTCTGTCATCATCACTTTCTGAGTCCTCGCCCTCCATACTAACGAAGCCACCAATAGGAAAAAGACGAAGTGCATATTGTGTTTCGCCTATCTTCTTTTTAAAAATTGCCGGACCCATACCGAGTGCAAATTCATTAACCCTTACTTTGAATAACTTTGCAAAAAAGAAATGACCGAACTCGTGAATAGCAATAATTACACCAAAAAGCAAAATTGCTACTAAATAGGGCCAGACATTACCCCAGACACTTGCAATACTAAGAGTATTTATTGAAAACACCTCCAAAAAAATTTAAGAGCTTGCTAATTTTCTAACAGTTTCACGCATTAAAATATCAGTATTATAAACATCCTCTAAAACATAGTCCTGTTTATTTACTAAAGTAGCTGATGCTTCTTTAATAAGTCTTGGAATATCGTTAAAAGATATTTTATCTTGCCTGAAGAGAAGATTTGCCTCTTCATTAGCACAATTTACTGCAGCAGGCATTAAACCGCCTGCTTTGATTGCAGTTTTACAAATATCCATACAGGGAAAGTTTTCGTAATCGGGTTTAAAGAATGTAAGGTTACCTACTTCCCACAAATCGAGTTGCTTTTCAGGTGACTCGTATCTTTCAGGATAAGTCAATGCAAATTGTATTGGCAAACGCATATCCGGATGACCTAACTGTGCTATAACTGAGTTATCATCATACTCAATAAGCGAATGAACAATACTTTCTCTATGAACAACAATGTCAATCATATCGGGTGAAACATTGAAAAGCCAAACTGCTTCGATTAATTCAAGCCCTTTGTTGAACATTGTAGCACTGTCTATGGTAATTTTTTGTCCCATTGACCAGCTGGGATGCTTTAAAGCATCCTTTAAAGTAACATTCTTTAATTCTTCTTTTGTTTTGCCAAAAAATGGGCCACCGGAAGCGGTTAAAATAATTCTTTTTAACGCTTTATTGCTGGGCTTCCCTAAAAGGCATTGAAAAATTGCAGAATGCTCACTGTCAACAGGAAGAATAGAAACACCTTTTTTCTTTGCAGCATCAGTAACAAGTCTGCCACCAGCTACGAGTGTTTCTTTATTAGCAAGAGCAATTGTTTTACCTGCTTCGATTGCGGCGAGTGTAGGGCCTAAGCCTGCCATACCAACAACTGAGTTAAGAGTAATTTCACCCTTTGCCTCAGCACCGCAAGCGGTTACACCCTCTACACCCGAAAGAACCTTTGTTGATGTATCTTTTACTCTCACTTTTAAATCTGCCGCCGCTTTTTCATCTACTAATGCGGCGTATTCGGGTTTAAATTCTCTGATTTGTTGTTCAATTTTTTCAACATCTGAGAAAGCGGCAAGAGCCTCGACCTTATAATTTCGGGCTCTCGCAACATCTAAACTCTGAACACCTATTGAACCAGTTGAACCTAATAAATTAATAGTTTTCATATTACACTGTCACTTTATATTTTATCTTAAAAAATATTGATTATGTAAACTAACGAATAAAGTACCGGTAAAACAAATAATAAGCTGTCGCATCTGTCCATTATTCCACCGTGACCGGGAAGAAGCTTGCCAAAATCCTTAATACCAAAGTTTCTTTTGATTGTAGAAGCTGCAAGGTCACCAAACATACTGATAACAGAAAGACAAAGGCTCATTATTACTACTGAAGCATAAGTTAAGCCTGTTCCACCCTCAAAGAAGAATTTTTTAAATACAAAAAGTAACGCTACATTTAAAAGAACTGCACCTACAACGCCACCTATTGCACCCTCTACACTCTTTTTAGGACTGATTTTAGGGCAAAGCTTGTGTTTACCGAGCTTACTACCAACAAAATAAGCAAACACATCAGTAAGCCAGGCAGAGAAGCAAGCGAAAAGAATGAGGAAAATGCCGTCTATCTTGGTATATGATGAAAAACGCTCATTTATGTCGCGGAACACAAGGAATAATGAGAACGAATAAGGAATAGCTACCGAAGCGAAAATTGCAGTAACTGCTTCCTCAAACTTTGTTTTCTCAAATTGCACAAGCATAAATATAAATATTAAAACTACATAAATGCCACCAACAGCCGCAACAGGTACACTGATATTAAAATGTACTAAAATAGGAATTGCAACTGAAAGTGCTAAGCTTAAAACCATTATCGGTATATTTTTTAATGATACAGCTTTTTCAACCTCATAAACCGCAATTGCAGACATAAGTGACAAAACAATCGGGAAGAAAATTGTATCCATTAAAAACAGACAACCTATAAAAAGAATTGCACAAATTACACCGGTTATTATTCTCTGTTTCATTTAAAAACCCACTCTCAAAATCAGAAACTATAATTTCTAAAAATCAGACACCACCAAAGCGTCTGTGACGCTTCTGGTAATCTTCTAAAACCGCATCTACATCGTCGGTTGTAAAATCAGGCCACAAAATATCTGAAAACCAGAATTCTGAATATGCAGACTGCCATGTGAGAAAATTAGAAAGTCTGTATTCACCGCTTGGTCTTACAATAATATCCGGGTCAGGCTGACCGCTTGTGTAGATGTTTTGTGAAATTAAATCTTCGTTAATATCATCTATAGCAATTTCGCCACCTTTAACCTTTTCGGCAATAGCTTTTACAGAGTGAACTAATTCTGCTCTGCCACCATAGTTTAAAGCGATATTAACTGTGATTTTATTATAATTTTCGGTTTCTTTTTCCGCTTTTTCTATAAGTTCTAAAAGCTCACTGGGAAGACCGTTTCTTTCGCCAATGAATTTAAGCTTCATCTGACGCTCTTTGTTTTCTTCTAAACGAGTATCGCCTTCCATTAAATAATCAATGAATAAATCCATAAGGCCATCGACTTCTTCTTGTGGTCGTGACCAATTTTCAGTTGAAAAAGCATAGAAAGTTACGCACTCAATGCCTAAATCGGCACAGTACTCACCTATTTTTTTGAACACCTTAGCACCGGCAATATGACCTTCACCGCGTTTAAGACCACGATTTTTTGCCCATCTGCCGTTACCGTCCATAATAAAGCCTATATGCCTTGGTAAAACTTCAAACTTTTTATTTTCCATAACTAAATCAGATTTCAAGAATTTCTGCTGATTTTGCAGCACAGATTTCGTCGATTTTCTTTACATATTCGTCAGTAATTTTCTGAAGCTTTTCTTCAGCTTTCTTCTGGTCATCTTCTGTGATTTCAGAATTCTTTTTCATTGTCTTAACCTTTTCGATTGAATCACGACGAATCTGACGAACTGCAACCTTGCTGTCTTCAGCAATTTTTGAAACATCTTTGCTTAATTGTTTTCTTCTTTCTTCTGTAAGTGCAGGGAAAACAAGACGGATTGTGTGACCATCGTTTGATGGGTTAATGCCGATATCTGAAGCTAAAATAGCTTTTTCAATAAGACCTAAAGCACTACCATCCCAAGGTTGAATTGCAAGGATTCTTGCTTCTGGAACAGAAATAGCAGCCATTTGGTTAATAGGTGTTTGTGTTCCATAGTAATCAACTAAAACCTTGTCAAGAATAGCAGCGTTTGCTCTGCCTGCTCTGATTGAGTTGTACTCATATTTTAATGAAGAAATTGATTTTTCCATTCTTTCTTTTGTGTTAGCGTAAATTGTTTCCATAATAAAAGCCTCCGTAAATTTATTTTATGTATTTTATTGATTATTTAACAACTGTTCCTGTATTTTCACCGCACATTGCTTTACCAATATTTTCGGGGTTATTAAGGTTAAATACAAGAATAGGAATGTTATTTTCCTGACAGATAGCAGCTGCGGCTGTATCCATAACTGCAAGGTGTCTTTCTAAAAGCTCGTTGTGAGAAATCTCTGTGAATTTAACTGCATCACTGAACTTGTTAGGGTCTTTGTCGTAAACACCGTCAACATTTGTTGCTTTTAAGAGAACATCTGCACCAATCTGAGCAGCTCTTAAAGCAGCGCCTGAATCAGTTGAAAAGAATGGGTTACCTGTACCGCCTGCAAAGATAACTAATCTGCCCTTTTCTAAATGTCTTACAGCACTGTCTTTATTAAATGTTTCAACAACACCGGTAATCTGAACTGCAGACTGAACACGAGCGTCAATGCCTAACTGTAAAAATGTTTCTTGTAATGCTAAAGAATTCATAACAGTAGCAAGCATACCAATGCTGTCAGCACGAGTTCTGTCCATATCGCCACTTGAACGACCACGCCAGAAGTTACCGCCACCAACAACAATGCCAACTTCTGCACCAGCATCTACAACAGTTTTAATAGCCGAACAGATATTGTTCATAACATTAAAATCGAAGCCGTGACCTTTTTCACCGGAAAGCACTTCACCGCTTAATTTGAGAAGCACTCTTTTGTACTTTAAGTCCATAAATACAACTCCTTTTTGCACTTGTTTTTATATGACAAATGCACCTAAATATTCCACATTACATTTTACTATATACAGAGAAAAAAGTAAAGAGTTATTTTGTGAAATAAAAGTGAATTTAAAGAAATAAAAAGCCCAAAACTGTTCATGTTGAATGAACAGTTTTGGGCTTAATAAATTTCGAATTATTATTTTAAATCATTTCCGAATCCAGACTTTGAAAAACTGCTTTATTTTCCATTACATAGCTTCTTATAGCTACAAAATAGTAAATAGAGCCAATTACGCCAATAACACCACCAATAACAACATTGTAAACCAATGTTATTATAGGACCTGTTAATTGCTCAAATTTAGATACAATCCCTTTTGGATTTTCGAGCAATGTTTTGCTGTAATTCATATCTTGAATTGACGAAACAACATTTAGAACACCAACAATAAGTAAAAGCCAATTAATAAAAATGCCACCTAAAATTTGAAGTATTCCTATAATTAGCCATATTATTCCATTCGTGTTAACCCTTTGTGATAAAGTATTTAACAGAATTGATATATCAACATAAGAATTGGCATTATTGTTTTGAAATGAATTCATATTATTTTGTTGGAAAGAATTTGCTTGAGCAGGACAACCACAACCCGGACAAATTACAGCTTCATCTAACAATTCTTTTCCGCAATAAGAGCAATATTTCATATTAGATACCACTCATAAACATAATAAGTGAAAATCCCCACCAGCATAAACCGACTATACCGCATATTAAACCAGCTTTAGCTTGTTTACACATAACACCACCTGTTTCTGCTTTACTCTTGTTTGCAAGAATAATTGCCGGTATCCCAAATGGTGCTAAAAGAAGAATAGCTAAAATGCCGAAAATCTTAGCGTTTTTAGCACTTTTCGGTACTTCGAATTCAACAGGTGCTGTCTCATTTTTAACAGAACAACCGCAACCTGGGCAAACTACTGCCTCATCCATAATTTCTTTTCCGCATTTTTGACAAAATCTCATAAATTGTCACTCCTTTAATTTTTTTGTCGTTTTTCGACAAAATCATTATATCTGTATTACAGATAAATGTCAATATCTTTATTACAGATATTGCATAATAATTATGAGGTGATTTTTTATGCAATTCAGAAATTTAAGAAGCATTAGAGAAGATAAAGATATTAAACAAAAAGATATTGCACAATATTTAAATGTGTCACAAAACACATACTCTCAATATGAAACAGGTGTTATATCTTTAACAGCAGAAGTTTTAATTAAATTATCAGATTATTATAATGTTAGTATTGATTTTTTACTTGACAGAACAAATAACCCTGAAATAAAAAAATGAGCCGTGAATTTCACGACTCATTTTTTATTATTTTGCAAACGCCTGTCTTTTCTCGCTTATAAACTTAAGAAATGTAATTAATTGCTCATTTGACTCAAAGCAAGAAACAGGCAAAATATATGCTTGAATTTTACTAATAAAAATAACAACAAATTTTCCATTCACAAAAACATCGTCAATTGCTGAATATTTAACTTCATTTTTATTATCTTCTGAAATCTCTACAAAGACATCATCGTAAAACTCAATAACAGAATGCTCTGTAAAAGGCATTTTACCTTTTGTTTTAGACATTGATTTAATGCTTACTTTCAAAAACACATTTAAGAAAGGCTTTAACAAGAGTTGTACTAAAACAGTTGCAATCAGAAATAACCCTACGGCAACAAAACCTACAAGTGAAAGCTTATAATAAAGCAATATAGCTACAATAGCAATTGCACAAAACACTGCAAAAAATATTCTTTCGCCCTTAACAAGTTTTTTGCCTGCCGACATTTCATACATAGCAACCTTATTAAATTCAATATAATCCTCTTGTGTTAAATTAACATTAAACTTAAATTTCATAATACCACCCCAAAATGTGCTAATTATTATCAGGAATAAATTCAGCTTCAATTACCTCGAATGCTTTAACTTTATTATTATATTTTAAAATACTTATTGCTTCACCTATAAAATCAGAATGCCCAATAAGCGAAGTGTATTGACGGGTTTGTATTTCGTACACACCATCGTTGTCAATATCAACTGGTTTAAACTTAAGAAAACTATCAACCCAGAGTTCCCTGTCATTTATAGGTACACCGTTTTCATCGTACCACCATTTTTTATAATAATCTTCACTTCTATCGTTTAAAACAAAAGCTTCACTATATTGAGTAAATCTGTTTTTAATTAAAAATTCATTGTTTTCTAATATTTCTATTTCAAAACCAGTGTCAAAATGTTTTGATTCAGGTGAAGCGAAAAGTTTAATAAATTCGCCATCATTGAAATCGAAAACTGCAGAATAATAACCACCTGCACCACCTGTTATACTGGTAGTTTCATGCAACAAAATTTCTGAATCACCATCTCCATCAAAATCGCACAATTCAATTTTACCACTGTAAGCAGGACCACCTAAATCTTTCACGAAAACTTTATCAACAGTTACTAATACAAGATAATGGTCGGCAACAAATCTATCGGAACCAAACCGGTCATCCCCCAACAAAAATACCTGACCATATAATTTCTCTTCAACCAAAACGCTGGCAGAAACATCTCTTATAAAAAGATTTTTAAGTCCTGCTTCTTCAAAGGAAATACGCATATCACTATTATTAAAATCAAATTCATCGGTTAAAAGTTCCTGGTGGTCAGGGTACAATTCACCATCATTCATTTGAATATCGCAAGAAGATAAAAGAAAAGTGAAAATCAGTAAGAATATTAAGATAAACTTTGTTTTCATTAAAAATCCCTCAAAAAATTACTTTTATCTATTCTATCACATTAGAATTTGAATTGCAACAGTTTGCGCTTTGTCCCCAATTCAGCAACAGCTCAAGAAATTGGAATTTGTCGATTATATTTTTTGTTTCATCAAACCGTGCTTATTACAGTAAACATACAGATAACCTTTGCCACGGAGCTGAAGTCTTGTTTCGGCATTGCCTTCCGGATAAAACTTCACAAACTGCACTCTATCGCAAGTGACAAAGGCGACAAAAGAAATAAAATGTTTTTTAGTCATCTCGTGATTAACAGTAATAAAATGCTCATCTTCGACAGTTTCAATAGTTACGGTATGCTCACCATCAAACTCTTCAGCTTCGAGAGGTGGCAAAGTAATTCCGCAACAACTGATAACTGTTTCACCTGTTGTATGTATAGCATTTCCACACACAGGGCAAACATAAAATTTTGAAAATAAAATATTTGAAGATATGTTTTTATTGATAACAGTATCACCTGACATCAGTTCCATAACAGATACACCGAGAATCAGACTTAACGGCTCAATGAGTGAAATGTCAGGCAAGCCTTTGGCTGTTTCCCATTTTGAAACCGCCTTGCAGCTTACGCCAATTTGTTCTGCAAGCTGAGTTTGCGTAATTCCTTTTGCTTCTCGCAGTCTTTTTATTGTAGAACCGGTTATGTAAGTATTCATAATATCAACTCCTATTACTTGCTATGGGTACATTATAACCGTACTCTGACTGAATGACAACCTACGCTTCGTAGAATTATAATATTCTCTTTTCGATGGGTAAAAAATCAGGGAACAGACTGACACTAAAAAGTATCATTTGTTCCCTGTGCATTTAATTAGATAAATTGGAATTCGTTAAAACAATCAAGCCATTAAAAATTATAATTTTGCATATTCAGCAAGCAACGCATGGTCATTCATCGGTTTACAGCAAATTTCTGTTCTGACAGATGACCATTTGCGTTCAATTTCTGTGGCTGAGTCATTGTTTATATCAACAACGATGTCCTCGTCATCTGAACCAAACATAAACCATTGGCTTGTTTTTCCTTTAGCACAATGACCTTTATAGGTCCATGTCAGCCAGTTATAAGAACATTCGTTGAAAAGCTTCAATATATATTCCCAGGTTGCAGTTCCACGACAAGGAGAAAATTCGCCGACAAGCACAGGCACATTGAAGCCTCGGCTTGCATGGTGCAAGGTAACTTCCTTGAAGCTATCGTTCGAATCGTCATAGAGGTGATACTGATACATAACATTTTCCCATCCCCGTTCTTCCGGGTGTGGTATGTCATCTGGTGTCCAGATTGCTTCAAGTGTTATTATATGCTCAGGGTCGTTTCTTCTTACTGCATCATAAAGCAAAGAATAAACATCGTGATACTTGCTGTTGACCTTATCCTCACCTTCGTAATCGCACATCGGCTCATTCATCAGGTCATAGGCAGCAACTGTTCCGTTACCTGCAAAATGACAGGCTATTTCACTCCACAATTCACAGGCAAGTGTACGAAAATGAGCACCCTCTTCGGTTTCATCATAAAGTCTGCAATGGTTCACACGACAGCTGTGGTGAGCAATGCTCTGATGTCCTGGTACACCGTGCATATCAAGTATGACATACATCCCCCTTTTTTCGCATTCCTCAACAATCCAATCAAGGCGTGAGAAATCAATTTCACCGTTTTCCTTGCGTTTCCATGTGCCACAATCATCTGTCTGAAAATTACGATACCAGAATGGTACGCGCACACAGGTGTAGCCGAGTGACTGAAGATAGTCAAGGTCGTATTCAGTTATGTAATTGTCTTCACGGATTTTTATAAGTCTTTCGGCTTCATCCTTACCAAAGCGTTTTTCAAGAGTAGTTACTATATCCCATTGTGCTTCTCCACCCTTGAAAAATCCCTGCCATAATTCATCAAGCAACCATCCACCGAGATTTGTTCCTCTCAAAAATACCTGTTTCCCCTCGGCATTTATGATTTTTTCACCATCACAATGAAGCATACTGAGGCTCATACTTTATCCTCCTGTTACAATAAATTTCAGATTGATATTAATATATCATACATTTATTCCTATAATTTCTCTGATTTCTTTTGCATCAACATCATTCAGACTGCAATTTCGTGAAACAGAGATGTACGCCGCAACACCTGCAGCCTCACCAATCCCTATACAGATAGGCATTACCCTGAAATTTGAATGTGCCATATGTGTACCCGAAATGTTTCTTCCACAAAGTAAAAGATTTTCTTTGGTTTTTGGTAACAAACACCGATAAGGAATTGTATAACCTTTCTCCTGAGAAAAATGCTTTTGTACACCTGTTTTATCAAGACCTGCTCCCGTAATATTATGTACATCAAAATTGAAGTAAGCATCTTTTACAACATAATCGTCAAAAACTTTCGCTTCTAAAATATCCTGCTCATTCAAGGTGTATTTCCCCTTGAAATGTCTTGTTTCACGAATGCCCATAAGAGAAGCGGAGCTGATAACATAACAACTTTCGTAACCGGGAACAAATTCACGCAGATATTTAACAATGTCCTCCATCTGTCTGCGGCATGTAAGCGTAGCTTTTGTTAAATCCTCTGCATCTGTACCGTCAATATCGATTGCATTTGTCATATTGCAAGTCACAACACCGGGGAGAGTTGATTCATAAGTGAGAATATGCCCTGCAGGATAAGGTATGTGCTCTTTTGCAAGAGCCTGCAGCTCACCTTGTGGTGTTTCATAAGTAGATTCAAACGAGCCTAAAAATACTGCCCGGTCATAGTCAACACCGCCGATTTTGAACATAAGCGTTGCAGGTTGCATTTTGTTATCGCTTTCTCTGCCGAGAACAAATTCTGCTCCTGCTCTTGCGGCAATATCACCGTCACCCGTAGCATCAATAGTGATTTTGGCAAAAATATCTGTTTTACCTGATTTATTGATAACGGTTGCACCGAGAATTTTATCTCCATCGCAGATTGCATCCTCAGCAAAAGTATAAAGCATAACCTTGCAACCAACCTCACAGAGCATTTCAAGATAGAGTGTTTTCAGCTTTTCAGGGTCTATAAGATTGGTGATTTTGTTTTTGAATTCACCTTCATTGTTTTCAGATGTTCTTTTGAGAATTTCATAATACAAAGGGCTCCCGCAACTGCCGGTCCAGTGGCTCATAAGACCTGAAGTTGAAATTCCACCCACATCTCCGTTTTGCTCGACAAGTATTACCTTCGCACCATTTTTTGCAGCACTATATGCCGCCGCAAATCCGGAAGGACCACTTCCGAGAACAAGAACATCGGTATATATTTCAAACTTTTCAATCATATTTAGCACCCCAATAAATTCTCTTTTATCTGCTCTCTTACATTTTTACAAAAATTATTCTGCTTCGCATTCACAAACACTAATCCGAAGTTACTTCACAATACTTACCGATTTTGAACATCATTTTCGGGAATGGCTGTTTCTTTCCGTGAACGGTTATACCTTCAAGCTCTACTTGAACTGTGTTTGTGTTGCTGTCTGTGCCTGCGATTTTCGGTTTCATATACGAAGTGTAAGAAATGTTTCTGAATACAACATTTTTAATCTCAAAATTTTCTGCTTCTTCATCATAAATCTTCACGAGCATAGGTCTGCCTTCATCACGGAATATTTCAATATTTTCAAAAAGAACTCCGTCTATACTGCCTTCGGTCTGCTCTGCTACAACAACAAGTGAGCCGATTCTGTCGTTATTCCATATACCGTCACGGTAAATTACAGCACAGTCACGGAAAGCTACATCGGAAATCTTCTTGTTAACTTCACCCGTAATGCCAAAGCACCTTGCATAACCGCCCCAGGCAATGCAGTTTGTGAATGTGATATTTTTGCTGTCCATTGTACCGCCGAGAGTCTTTACTTCAAAGGTATCGTCTGCCACTCTTGCAAAGCAGTTATCGACGGTTACATTGTGGCTGTTGCAGATTACAAAGCCGTCGCAGTTGCCACGGTTACCGATTATATCTACATTGTCGATGCTGACATCGGTGCAACAATAGGAGATAAACGACCATTCGGGCGAGTTTATGATTTTAACATCGCTGACATTGACATTGTTGCAACTTGTAAACACAACACCGCGACGCTCTCTTCTGTCTAGACGGGTCATATCTATTACACCTCGACCCGTCAGGGTGATATTGTTGCAGTTGTAAAAATTCAGGAAAGGATATCTTGTAAGTCCGAAAGCATTGTCTCCAGGTGCGCTTGGTTCAAGATATTTGTTTTCATCTTCTGCACAGTCTATATCAAAAAGATGATTTGCTATAACATAAGCACCTTCACGGAGATAAATTACCAGATTATTGTGTGCAACAAGGTTGACATAGTCGTATTGATACACGCCCTTATCAATAACCCAGACATTATCCTCTCCGTATTTCTCTATGTAGGCCGCGATTTCTTTATCCTCATCAACCTTTTCACGCACTGTAAGGGTATAGCCATAATATTGGTTTGCATTGTTGAAAAGAAATGTATAAATACCCGTTTTGTTGATAGATGCGGTTACAGTGTTGTCTTCACACTGTGCCTTTACGCCGTGTGATTCAGGCAAAACAACAGCATTTTCAAGTACCACATCAGCACCTGTTATCTCGATATTGAATGAAAAATCTTCGCTTGAATCAACATAAATTTCGGAGAATGAATGTAGCGTGCCCGTATCATCAACCCGTATGAAAACCACTGAGGCATAAACGGGGATTTCCTCTCCGCTTACCTTGGCAGTGTAATAAGGCGATATTGTTATACCGTTTATATCGTCATATCCGCCGGACTGCACATATTCAGGCAGTTGAGCCGAGGCTCTGCCTACAAGCTCCTGCTCAGTAAGCCCTGCCTCTTCAAGAGTGATTATTGCCTCATCCGGATATTCAAGAAAGGAAAAATCAAAATTCTCAGTTTCAGGATAAACCGTTGCAGGAAACAACAGATTTGAACAAAGAATTGAAACTGTTGTGAAAATTGTATAGAAAAATTTAACGATAGCTTGCATTGTCTTTCCTCCTGTTCTTTACGCAAACATTTTAGTTGTAAGTTCGATTGCTTTCTTAATTAATTATTACTTACATATTATCGGCATTTCTGTCATTCTGAGTCTTGCACAGCCGTATGGACAAAGTTCTATTTCCTGCACTTCAGTTATCGGCTCTGTTGATTTCGGTGTTTTTCTTGCAATACTTCTGTACGGGAATTTAAGTCCCCAGTTGATTTGCTGCATATTTGCTTTTATGGTTACCGGTGGATTTTTCTGTGAGAATGGAATATCGCTGATTCCATTAAAGCTCACTTCAAAATCCGCATTTGAATAGCCATAATTCCAAGCTGTTTTTGGTATGAACTGATAATCACAATAAGGGAATTTTCGTTCAACACCTTTTTCTGTGTATTCTCTCATTTGCTTTTCATATTCAATAGGCACAGAGAAAAGTAATGAGCCCATTTGCAAAGCATAAAGATTATTTGGTCTTTCTTTCAAAAATGGTGTTGCAGAAAACTCTATTTCGATTTCTGTTTTACCAATGTTTATTGCGATTTCAAGGTCTTTAACTTCTGCATTTTCGCCGTTTACCTTAAGATTTTTTGCAAAGGCTGGAATACGGATTACAAAGTCAAAATCCCTTTCTGCATCTATGTAATAATGCATTTTATTCTCAAAAGGATAGTTAGTTTCGAGCTTGATTGTAACACCATTATCATTCAAAACAGATGGCAACATAACAGAATTTATTATTGTGTTTCCATTATGCATAAATGCTGAAAGTGCAAATTTAGGCCAGCCCTGATTAAAGTTTGCAGTACAACAGCCAAAATTCGGCTCAAGTCCGAATGTATGTGCATAAGGGCCGTTTGTACTCCACGGAGCCATAATCATAGTTTTCTGACAGGCAATCTGATTTACCTGCTGAACATACTGATGAGTCCACATATCCTCGCTGAGTGTGGCAGGAAGAGCGTTGAAGCTGAGAACTTCAAGACGCTCTGCCCATTTGTTATCACCTGTGTGGGCAAACAGCTCCTCATAAGAATACATCTGCTCCACTACTGCGCAGCATTCAGTTCCCCTCGTAGGGTCTAAACCAGAAAGCACTTCGTCACCTGTAAAGCCCTCAAAAGCAGTACCATTGTACTTATCAAGGATTTCGCGGAGCTTTTCTGCGTTATCCGTATATTCTTCACCCAACAAATCGTGAGAAACTGCTTCACTTTTAAGCATCATGGCGATGTTTACTATGTGGGTATTATGACGCCATATATGGCTGGGTTTCTTCCACGAATCAATTGCAGTGTTATAATCAAAGCCTTGTTTTTTTATGATTTTTGCAAGGTCTTTAATCCAGTCTTCCCGATATTTTTCATATAAAAAATTAAGAGAAATAAAGGTTTCAAACCATCTGCTCTTGCCCCACCTAAGCAAGCTGATTTCTCCGCTTTTAAGCATTTCGTAATAGTTTTTAAGCACTCTGTAAATGACAGCAGGAATTCTTTCATCTCCTGAACAATCGTAATAAACCTTGAGAGTTTTGCAAATAAGCTGTACTGCCCAAGTATCGTATTTTTCTCTTTCTTCCTTTTTACAGGGACAAATCCAACCGTCATCCTCTTGTGCTGAAATAATTGCATCAATATATTTCTTTACAACGGAAATCATTTCTTCATTCTGCAACAAATAAGCAAGTGGAATAAAGCCGTCAAGCCAGTAAGGTACTCTTTCCCAGCCTTCACGGTCTCCTCCTATCCAAGCGCTGTCACGGATGTCCGGCCATATCTTATGAAGATTTCCGCTGAGTCCCTCAGCCTGAATTTCAAGCTGACGGCGAAGCCAGCCCTCAGGCTTTATCTCTTTTGATGTGTAAAAACTCCATTTATTCATATTTTTCACCTCAGGCAACAATTTCATTTTCCGTAGTCTTACTCTCTTTAATATCAAAACCTTTTTTGATAAGTAAATAGAGAGGCGGCAGTGCAAATATACATACTATACCCGCCCAAAGGAACATATTCTTAGCAGGTACTATTACCTCTGCACCAACTTCATTTATAATAGTCTGTGCTGCTTTCTGACAAGCCATATCACCTATAACAGGACCGATAACCATAGGAATAAGCACGGTGAATATCATTCTTATACCTTGGAAAAGACCTGCCTTGCCATCGGGAATAAAGTCCTTGACAGCGGCACCGAAGAGAATATTTACAAGAGCATTGCCAAGTACAACCGGCAATAAGCTTAAGAGAATGATATAGATACTTGTGCTTGTTGAAAGCAGGAAGAAGCCTAATGTCATTACAACAACACCCAGTACGAGGCATATGCCTTTTTTCTCAACTGAGAACTTGAGAAGCTTTACAATGCAGAAGAGAAGTATCGCTACAACAATCACAGCGGTTATTATAACAGAGGGTTTGAGAATATTGCTTACACCGCCCATAAAGCAGAACAAGGTAATTATAAACCAGTTCTTTTTGCTTAATTTGTCTCTAACCATACCTTAACATTCCTTTTATAGAAAAATTTCATACAGGATTTTTTATTCAGGTATAACCTGATATTTAACATCTTCAAACTGCATTGTTACTTCTTCTCGGTTGAAGCCTTCGAGGTCATATCTGTCTGAATAGAAATTATATTTATCAATAGTAAAAGTAGTATCAGGCTTGCAGGTAATCATAGTGCAACCTCTCTGTGAGCCGAGCTTATCAATGCTCGAATATGCAAAGTAGTCAATACTGTAGCTATAACTAAAGGTGATTCCCTTATATTCAAAGGTTGTATTGTTAACATGGTCGTGACCGTTGAACATTGCCTTTGTTGACCCAAACTCAAGCATCTTTTCAAACATATCGTCTTCGCCGTAACCGCAACAGACCTGTCTGCCAAGTTCGCCGATTATACCTTCAACATATTTGAAATTCTCTGTGTCTTTATAGCCGTTTTCACGGAATTCGGTCCATGCATCGTCCATTTCGACAAGAGGGATATGGAAGAAAGCAAGAGATTTAACAGGCACTGCTTCTTCACTGATTTTCTCATTTTCAGCGTTCATTCTGAGTATTTCAGATTCATACCATTCAACCTGATTGGGATGAATATTATCATATGTACCCTTGATGCTTTCAGTGATGTTGTCTTTAATATAAGCCTGAGAGTCAATTAAAATGATAGCCTGAGTAATAATACCCTTTGAGTTTTTAACTTCAATTGTGTGGTTTCCATAACCGTCAATGTCTTCAGGACCTGCCTGGAATAAGCAATACTGAAACTCTTCATCGGAATAAATCTCAGCCATTGCTTCTCTGTCGAAATATGAGTACGCTTCAGCATCGTGGTTACCGAAGGTAACATCCCAATAGACGCCGAGTCTTTCCATAAGATTGCCGAATGCTTTCGCACCGCTGTAGTTGTTGAATGTACCTGCAGTATAGGGTACAGGAAAAGTGATGTCACCTGTTGCAATAACAAGGTCAGGTTTTTCTTTAATTATCATGGCTGCAACTGCATTAAGAGCTTTTTCATCCACAGTCTTTGACATGAAACCGCCACCAATGTGAATATCCGTAAGTTGCATTATCTTAAAATCTCTGTCGGTAGTAAAATACCAATTTCCGTTTTCATCTTTTTCAGGCACAAGTTGATTTTCAATTTCAACTTTGCTGTAAGAACTTCCCAGTTCCAGAAGATTCTGAACTGATAAAACATTAACACCTGTAATTACAATTGCAATAACTGCCACTAAAGCAATGGTAATTAAAGCTATTTTTCCTTTTTTATGTTTTACTCTTGCCATAATCTCACTCTCCTTTCAATATTTTTGATTATATCACACTAAATATAAAAATACAATCGGGTGCGGGTGTCCCGCCCACAATTATTCATCAGCGAAGCGACTTCAATATTCATTATTCATTGAAAATCCGTTCTTCACTAAATGAATAATGAATGATGAATATTGAAGAATGAATAATACAAACAAAAATCCGCCCACTTGCGTGAACGGATTTTCGTTTGGAGGCGACACCCAGATTTGAACTGGGGAATCAGAGTTTTGCAGACTCGTGCCTTACCACTTGGCTATGTCGCCGTATTCAATTTTAATAAATTTGGATAAAAAAATGGAGCGGATGACGAGGCTCGAACTCGCTACCTCCACCTTGGCAAGGTGGCGCTCTACCAGATGAGCTACATCCGCACATTTAATGGATGAGCTATGAGGACAAGCTCATCCATGGTGCCTCCGGTCGGAATCGAACCAACGACACGAGGATTTTCAGTCCTCTGCTCTACCAACTGAGCTACAGAGGCAAAAAGAAGTGGCGACCCGGAACGGGCTCGAACCGTCGACCTC
>SVPR01000013.1 GCA_015065785.1 Oscillospiraceae bacterium
TTGGGTTATGCACGAGCAACATATAATTGATTCAATTATTAACAATCTTGATATTGGAAATTGTGAAGTGAAATGTATTTCTCTTATGACTGATGAAGCGACACTTCGCAACAGACTTGAGTCAGATGTTAATGCTGGCATACGCGCAGAAGATGTTATTGAAAGAAGTCTTGCTCGGATTTCAAAGTATCAGAGTTTAAACACAATCAAAATTGATACAGTAAATAAAACTATAAAGCAAGTTGCGGATGAAATTGAAAATCTTTAAATAAAGATGGTGATTATATGGCATCAAGAGTTATGCATTTGGCGGTTGCCAACGAGATTATGAAACAAGTTAATATAAAAGATGTTGAACGCTTCCGACTTGGTGTTATTATGCCTGATGCCTATAAACACAACATTCAATCAGCTACGGACAGTCATTTGAAATACACTACTGAAGATGGTACTAAAAAGACATATAAATTAGCTTGGTTTCGTGAAAATTACAACAACCAATTAAAAACTGATGATTTGTATCTGGGGTATTACTTGCATTTGATTCAAGATACAATATTCAGATATTTTGTTTATTCATTACATAGCTGGGACCCATATCCAAAAGGCAATATAGAGCGTTTACATAATGATTATAAATTGCTAAACAATTATGTAGTTGATAAATATAATATTTCTGACTGTTTGATAATTCCCGATGATATAAACCAAGAATCGATTTTTGATATTTATCCATTTGATTTGAAACAGTTGTCAACTGACTTTAAATCTGATTTTGAAAAGTATGATAATGGCACAGCGTTTTTCTTTACACAACAAATGGCAGATGAATATATTAAAATGGCAACAGAAAAATGTACTGAAGAAATTAAAGCACTGGAAAGCGATACATCAACAATAGATGAATTAGAATGGGCTTGGGATAAGAACCCACCAAAACAAAGTGTATTTAAAAAGTTAAAAAACAAATTAATCAAGTGATAGGAGAATTGCTATGAGCTACATTGGTGATATGAGAAAATTTGTAGGACACGCACCTATTATGGCAGTTGCAGCAATGGGTATTCTTTATAACGAAGAAAAAGGCTTACTTTTAGAAAAAAGAACAGACACAGGCGAATGGTGTGTTCCTGGTGGTGCAATTGAATTAAAAGAAAGTTTAGAAGAAGCATTAGCAAGAGAAATTAAAGAAGAAACTAATTTAGATATTGCAAATCCAAAATTATTTGATATTAAAGCCAATGTACACATGGTTTACCCTAATAAAGATGAAGTTTACTATACAGATGTTGTGTATATAATAAATGAATTTTGGGGTGAATTAAAACCAGATGGTGAAAGTACTGAGTTGAAATTCTTTGATTTGAATAATCTTCCTGAAAATATAATGCCTACACAAATAGGTTATATTGAAAGATTTATTAAAGAAAAAGAATGAGGATTTGGCGAGGTAAAATTTATGGATGGCAAAACAACTATTAAATACCTGCAGACTTATATTAAAGAAAAGGATTTTCAACCTGAACTGCTGAAAGATTATTTTTTGAAATTATCCGAAGAAGTTGGCGAATTATCTCGTGCTATGAGAAAAGGATTGAAAGCACAAAATGATACTGAAATTTCTGGCACGATAGATGAGGAACTGTGGGATGTGATTTATTACGCTTTAGCAATTGCAAATATATATGATATTGATATAGAGCAAGTAGCAAAAGTTAAGTCAGAACTTAATGAAAGTAAATACCCATCTGGTGTAAAGTTTGAAGAAAATAGATAACTAACTTTTGTATTATAGTGAGAGTTTAGTAAAAAGGAATTCGTAAAATGAAACTAATATTATCGTCTTGTGATTTCAGGAATGAAAAGTCGCAAAAAGTTATTATTGATAATTTACCTTGTCCAATAGATAAGTGCAAATTGCTTTTTATACCTAATGAAAAAGCAACAACAGAAACTATTTCAAGTGATTTATATTATTCAAGAATGCAAGAGTTCGGATTCAAAAAAGAAAATGTTTATGTGTTCGAGCATAACAATGCGGAAAAATTCAGAAACCTTGATATTGATGTTATCTATATAAGTGGTGGTAATACTTTCGGTACCCTTGATAAAATTAGAAAATGCAACTTTGATAAAGATATAATAAATTATGTGAAATCAGGTGTTATTTATATCGGTGGTAGTGCAGGTGCTCATGTTGTTTCAAAAGATATTAAACATGTAGAAAAGTACGATGAAAACAATGTAGGTATAACCGATTATTCTGGTTTAGGTTTGTTCAATGGAATTTTTATCTGTCATTATACAGATGAACGAAAAGCAGATTTTGAGAGATTATCAGTAAATAGCGAATATAACGTATATGCTTTGTCGGATGAGGAATCTGTTGTGTTTTAAATTACATAAATGAAAGTGTGAAATAAATGAGTAGAAAAATAGTTGCAATAGGTGGTGGCGAGAACGGAAGAAAACGTTCAAATGGAACACGCCATCCATATGAACTTGCAAATCAGGATAAAGAAATAATAAGACTTACTGGTAAAGAACACCCTAACTTTCTTTTAATTGCACACGCTCAACCATTAGAAAGACAAGAAAGTTATTTTCAAGTAATGGTAGATATTTATAGCGAGATGTATGGTTGTTCTTGTAAGGATTTAAAAAGCAATCAATTAACTGATACCGAGCTTGTGAAAAGTCTTGTTGACTGGGCTGACATCATATTTGAGGGTGGTGGGAATACTCTTGATATGATTAAACTCTGGAAAGAAACAGAGTTTGACAAAATATTGAAACAAGCGTGGATTGATGGCAAGGTATTGTGTGGTGTTTCTGCTGGTGCAAACTGTTGGTTTAAAGAATGCTCTTCAGACTCACTTAAAATAAAATTTGGTGGTGACCAACCCTTAATTGGTGTGGATTGTTTAGGTTTTGTAGACGGTTTATTTGTACCGCATTGTGATGAAAAGGGCAGACGTGATAATTTAAAAGATTTGCTGAAAACAAGTGAGCAAGTAGGTCTTTCAATATCAAATTGTACTGCACTTGAAATAATAGATGATGAATACAGATTGATTACAAGTGATGCTTCTTATCACGGAATTGAAGCATACGGTTTGAAATCGTATTGGAAAGACAATGAATATATCGAAGAATATATTGATATATCGTTAGAATTTAAACCATTAAGTGAATTATTGAAAAAGAGATGATATTATGACAGGCATAAGCATAGCAGCTAAAAGAGAATGGAATGCTGTTTTAGATAAATTCCAAATGAATATAGCGAGTTGTACCAAATATCCATTTGGTGAGTATTTTACTACTGACATAAATGGTGAAAGTATAATTTTTTATAGGTGTGGCGTTAGAAAAATGAATAGTTCGGCGGCTACTCAATATATGATAGACCATTTTGATTTGGAAAAGATTATAGTTGCAGGATCTTGTGCAGGAATAGATGATAAATATAAAACCTTGGATATATTTATTCCGAATAAAGCAGTGCAATATGATTGTACTGTAAAAGAGCAAGAACCGTTGATTAAAGATTCTTTTACAGTTAATTTCAATTTGGATTCATTAGGTTTTGATGTGTTAACAGGGACTATCGGAACTGCTGATAAAGCGGTGGTTATGTGGAAAGATTATTTAGAATTAAAAGAAAATAATATAGCTGTTGCAGATACAGAATCTGCAGCAATAGCATATATTTGTAAAGCAAACAATGTTGAATGTACCATAATTAAAGGTATATCAGATTTCCCGATTAATGAACAAGAAACCTCAAACAAAGAACAGATGAATGCATTTTCAACCAATGTTCCAATTATAATGAATAAAATTATTGATGATTATTTGCCTCTCGCTTTGCAATTATCTGTAAAATATAACGATTAAATTATGAATCGAAATTGAACTATATGTATGAGAATATAACAGAAAATCCCACTCGCTGCAAAACCGTAGTGAGTGGGTTTTTTATTTATATTATCTCTTATTACAATGCTTATCAAAGCTTGGGTTAAATGCATAAAAATTCTTTGAATCCAACTTGTCAGTAGCGATTCTCAAGCCTTCACCAAAGCGTTGAAAATGCACAACCTCGCGTTCGCGTAAGAATTTAATTGGGTCGCGAACATCAGGGTCATCTATGAGTCTTAAAAGATTGTCATAGGTGACTCTTGCTTTTTGCTCTGCGGCAAGGTCTTCGTGAAGATCGGCAATAACATCGCCCTTAACCTGCATTGAAAATGCACTGTAAGGCGCACCGCTTGCAGCAGTAGGGTAAACGCCTGTTGTGTGGTCTGTGAAATATGCATCAAAGCCAGCTTTTTTAATTTCATCAATTGAAAGATTTCTTGTGAGCTGGTACACAATCGCACCAATCATCTCAAGGTGCCCTAACTCTTCCACGCCCACATCCGTCAAAAGCCCTTTAAGTTCAGGGTAAGGCATTGAAAATCTTTGAGAAAGGTATCTTAAAGATGCACCGAGTTCGCCATCGGGGCCACCATACTGGCTGATTATTACCTTTGCTAATGCCGGATTAGGATTTTTAATATTTACCGGATATTGAAGCTTTTTCTCATAACTGAACATAAATTAACAATCACTCCCTGTAATATCCCATGGCCAAGGGTCGCTAAGCCATTCTGCAGTATTGTAGCAGTCAACCTTAAGTGCGCCGTATTTTTGTGTATATTCCTGACGCAACATTTCTGCTTCCTCTGAATGTTTTTTGCAAAGTGCAACTGCGTTCTGGTCGCAAGGGTGTGTGTCGAGGTACAAGTGGAGCTCCCAAACGGCAAATTGCGCAGCCGAAAGCTTTTTGAGTAATTTTTCTCTTTCATTCATCTGCATTTACCTCCAAAAAACGGTTTATCTAAAGACGGGAAAAGTGTGCCGTTTTGTAAGGCAACTTCAGGACAATAAACATTCATATCTGTCTGATATGGTACATAAGCCATTGTAACAGCCGTGTCGCTTGGTAACGCTGTTTTTGGGCAAGCAGGTTGCCAGAGCGGACTGTTAACATTATAAATATTGTATCTGTTATTCATCAAATATCTCCTTTTTTGTTTAATTACCGCCTTGTACATAATATGTTGTTTAATAAAATATGTGAGTATGTGCAAAATGTCAAAAAAAGAAAAATAAAATCGTTTTTTTGCACAAAAAGAATTTTAAGAAAGAATGTTGACTATATTTGTCCAAAATTATATAATACTTTTATGCAATTTGCACTTTAGTAATTTAAATTAAACAGAGGTGATTTTGGGGCAAAATTTTTCTTAAAGACAAAAGAAGCGAAAAATGTCTAAAAGATAAAATTTAAAGGATTATAGGAGAAATTAAAATGTATAAGAAAATGCAATCTATTAAGGGCAGAGTTGTGTCTGCTTTTATTCTCGTAGGTGTTTTTTGTATTATCGGTGGGTTAGCTGCATCTTATTTTATGGGCAGATCTACAAAAGAATATGGTGAGCTTATTACAAATTACGGCTTCGCACAAGGTGATTGTGGTAGAGCAATTCAGGATTTTTGTTTAGTTGATGAGTACATACACGACTATGTTTCTTATTACGATGAAGAAAGACGCGAGTTCTGTCGCTCACAGTTAGCAATGTATCAGGGTTCATTTCTTGAAAACTTTGAGCTTGTAAAAGCAACATTGCAAACAAAAGAAGAAATGGCTCTTTACGAAGAAGCTGTTGTTGCCTTTGAAAATTATAACAAGGTTGCTGAAGATATTATGGCAGCTCGTGATGCAGGCGATGGTAGCAAAGAGTTAATTATGGAGCTTCAGGGCAGATTTATTGACGAGCTCGATGTTGAATATGATAAAATTGATGTCGCTTTGAATGGAATTATGGAATTAAAGGTTGCCGGTGGTGATGCAGGTCATCAGAGTATGGAAAAGCAATCTAATACAATCATTATTTTCATAATGTCATTTATAACTCTTGCAGTTCTTGCTTCAAATGGTATGGGCTATAAATTGGCAAATGATATTTCAAAGCCAGTTAAAGCTTGTGCTGAAAGACTTAATAAATTAGGTCAGGGTGACTTGGCTTCTGAGGTTGCATCAGTTACAAGATATGACGATGAAACTAAGATTTTAGCAGATGCTACAAAGGGTATTGTTAGTGATTTCAATACTATTATAAATGACCAGAGCTATATGTTAAATGAAATAGCACAAGGTAATTTTGATATTGAGTCACAAAATGAAGAAGCATACAAGGGAGATTTCAGACCACTTCTTGATTCTCTCAATAAAATTGTTGTTGATTTAACCGATACAATGTATCAGATTTATCAGGGCTCAGACCAGGTTGCAAATGGCTCAGACCAGGTTGCAAGCGGTGCTCAGGCTCTTTCTCAGGGTGCTACACAGCAAGCAAGTAGTGTACAACAGCTTTCTGCTACAATTGTTGAGATTTCAGAGCATATTAACCATACTGCACAAAATGCAATTGAAGCAACAGAACAGGCAAATGTAGCTTCCAGTGGTATTAACGAAAGTAATGCAAAAATGCAGGAAATGGTACTTGCAATGAATGATATTACTGATACCTCAAACGAAATCAGTAAAATTATCAAAACTATTGATGATATTGCATTCCAGACAAACATCTTGGCACTTAATGCGGCAGTTGAGGCGGCAAGAGCAGGTGCCGCAGGTAAGGGCTTTGCGGTTGTTGCTGATGAAGTAAGAAACCTTGCGGGTAAATCTGCCGAAGCGGCAAAGAGCACAACTGTTCTTATTGAGAATGCTATAGGTGCTATTGACAATGGCACAAAGATTGCAGACGAAACTGCAAATGCACTTTTAGAGGTTGTTGAAAAGGTTAATTCCGTAACTTCTAAAATTGACGAAATTGCAACTGCTTCAGAAGAGCAGGCAACAGCAGTTACACAGCTTAAAGGCGGTATTGAGCAAATCTCTGCAGTTGTTCAGACAAACTCTGCAACAAGTGAACAAAGTGCTTCTGCTTCTGAAGAGCTTTCAGGTCAGGCACAGATGCTCAAACAAATTGTTGGTGCATTCAAGCTTAAAAATGTTGAAACATCTGCTTCAAAGGCTTTGGGATACACGGTAGAAGAACCCGTAACAGAAGACTTTGATTTGTATGATGATAAATATTGATTAAAAAACAGCACTCTTTCGGGAGTGCTGTTTTTTAGTGAAGAGGTAAGAGTGAATAGTGAAGAGGTTCGGAACTGCGTTGCTATTATAAGAGTGCAGAATGCAGAGTGCAGAATGCAGAATTTCGGAACTGCGTTGGCTATTATATATTTACTAAAAATAAAAAGTTCTATCATTTAAAGTCTTTCGTAAACTAAAAATGATAGAACTTTTTCTGCTACCTGCTACCTGCTACCTGTTTCCTGTTTCCTATTTCCTGTTTCCTGCATTCTGCACTCTGCACTCTGCATTCTGCATTTTCCTGCCCACTAACCAACTACTTATGCTTCAGACTATCAAGCGCATTCTTTTCTAATCTCGACACCTGTGCTTGCGAAATTCCAATTTCATTTGCAACCTCTGTCTGCGTCATACCTCTCATAAATCTCATTGAGAGAATTTTCTTTTCTCTTTGTGGCAGATTTTTAATTGATTCTTTTAAAAGTATTTCATCAACCCAATCTCCGTCAGTTTCGTTTGAGCCTATCTGGTCCATCAAAAATATTGTGTCGCCACCATTTGAATAAACAGGCTCGTAAAATGAAACAGGGTCAACTACCGCTTCGAGTGCGATTACAACATCTTCTTTTTTCAAGTCCATTTCTTTTGCAATTTCTTCAACTGTCGGCTCGTAACCCTTTTCGTTAGAAATTCTTTCTTTAATCTGCATAGCGTGGTAGGCGGTGTCTCTTAACGAACGCGAAACTCTTATGGGGTTGTTATCTCTTAAATATCTTCGCACTTCGCCAATAATCATCGGCACAGCGTAGGTTGAAAAGCGGACATCGTGACCAGTGTCAAAATTATCAATAGCCTTAATCAAGCCAATGCAACCTACCTGGAATAAATCATCTAAATTTTCACCGCGATTTGTAAAACGCTGAATAACGCTTAAAACGAGTCTTAAATTACCGTTTATTAAATCTTCTCTGGCTTTCTTATTTCCGTTTTTTGCTTCCTTTAAAAGCGCCTGCTTTTCTTTTTCCGGTAATATTTTTAATGTGGAGGTGTTAATTCCACAGATTTCAACTTTATTGTAAATCATAAAAAACTCCTTTTCATAGGTGCGAAAAAAGCTTTCGCTATGTAAAGAGTTTTTTGCTTTTCAAACCACAAAAAATATTATTTGCCCTTTGTAAAAATTTAATCAAAAATTTACTAAAAAAGTTAAAAATTTTTACGCTTATTTTACAGTAAAAAATGTTGACATTTTAGTTGTGTATGATATAATAATAAAAAGAAAAAACAATGTTGTCAGGGAGTGTTTATTAAATGAAAAAGTTTTTTAAATTTTTAGGTATTTTAGCGGCTATCGCAGCGGCTGCAGCAGCAGTTTATGTTGTACTTCAAAAAGTTAAAGCGAAAAATGCTCCTGAAAGCTATGATGAAGACAATTATGTTTCATGCTCTTGCCTTGAGGATGATTTCATCTCAGAAACAGTTGCTGAATAATTAAAATAAAACGACAATTACTTAGAGTCTTTAATTCGATACGAGATATCGGCAAGATTTGAGTTTTAAAAGTGGGCGAAGTGTGCCCTGATATAACTACTCAAGCCTTTGCCGTTTTGGCAAGGGCTTTTTTATAAGATTATTTGTATATTTATAGAAGGATTGGTTTTAAATGGAATTTGCATTAAAAAATGCACATGTTTATAAAAATCAAAAAGTTGCATTTGTTCCTGAATATACCTGTGAGGTAAAAGTTCAGGGCGGTGTGGCTATTTCTTCTCTTTTACAGGATATGTTATCTTCAAATGTTTCTGAATATGGTATTTTTCCCGGTTTCTGTGATGTTCACGTTCATCTCAGAGAGCCGGGTTTTTCTTATAAAGAAACGATTAAAACCGGTACAATGGCTTCTGCAAGAGGTGGTTATACTGATGTTTTGTCAATGCCTAACTTAAACCCTGTGCCACACAGTGTGGATAATATGAATATCCAGAGAGATATAATTAAAAAAGATGCAGTAATTGGTGTTCACCCGTTTGCTTCACTCACAGTTGATGAAAAAGGCGAGAAGCTTTCAGATATGGAAGACTTAGCACCAATTTCAATAGGTTACTCTGATGATGGCAGAGGAGTTCAGAGCGAGTCTTTAATGCGTTCAGCAATGGAAAAGGCAAAAGCTTTAAACAAAATAATCTCTGCCCATTGTGAAGATAATTCTTTATTAAACGGCGGTTACATTCATAAAGGCGAATATGCTGAAAAGAATAATCACCGTGGAATATGTAGCGAAAGTGAATGGGGACCAATAAAGCGTGACCTTAAATTAGCTAAGGAAACAGGCTGTAAATATCATGTCTGCCACATTTCAACAAAAGAAAGCGTTGAGCTTATAAGACAAGCTAAAAAAGATGGTGTGGATGTCACCTGCGAAACCGCACCGCATTATTTGGTTTTAAATGATATGAATTTGCAGGAGGACGGAAGATTTAAAATGAATCCGCCTATCCGTTCTGAAAATGACAGGTTAGCTTTAATAGAGGGCGTGCTTGACGGCACAATTGATATGTTGGCAACCGACCACGCACCACATTCGTTTGAAGAAAAATCAAAAGGCTTAGAAAAGAGCTTAATGGGAATAACAGGAATAGAAACTGCTTTCCCGATAGTTTACACAAAGCTCATAAAAACCGGTGTTCTACCGCTTGAATTAGTTATTAAAATGCTTACCGATAATCCAAGAAACCGTTTCGGTATTAAAGACGACGGCTCTTTGACTATCTGGGATTTAAGCAATCAATATAAAATTGACAGTAACGAATTTCTTTCTTTAGGAAAGGCAACACCTTTCCAGGATGAAAGTGTTTTCGGAAAATGTCTTATGACTGTATATGGAGGTAATGTAGTATGGCAAGCGAAGTAAGAAAAAAGATTGTCTTTGAAGATGGTAGCGAGTATTCAGGCTACGGCTTCGGAGCTGATTGTGAAAGGGTTTGTGAAATAGTGTTTAACACCGCTATGGCAGGTTATCAGGAAATGATGTCTGACCTTTCATTCACAAATAAAATTGTAGTTATGACTTATCCACTTATCGGTAACTACGGTGTTGCTGATGAGGATTTTGAGGCAAAGGCTTCAACTCTCGGTGGTCTTGTAGTTAGAGAATATAACGATATTCCTTCAAACTTCCGTTACACAAAAACACTTTCAGAAGAAATGGAAGAAAATCACATTCCTGGTATCTGGGGTGTTGACACAAGAGAAATCACAAGAAAAATCCGTGATAACGGCAGTCAGAGAGTAATTCTCACCAATGCAGATGTTCCAACAGAAAAAGCAATTGAGATTATCAAAAACACACCTGTTGAAACAAATGCAGTAGAAAAGGTCAGCTGTAAAAAACGCTGGTATTCAAGAACAACTAACGCTAAATATAATGTTGTTGCAATTGACTGTGGTGTTAAATTAAATATCATTCGTCTTTTAAATGCCCGTGGTTGCAATGTAACTGTTGTACCATTCAACACTTCAGCAAAAGAAATTATCAAAATGAATCCTGACGGTGTTGTTATTTCAAACGGACCTGGTAGTCCTCTCGATGTAGCATCAATTGTTGATGTAGTTAAAGAGCTTAAAGGCAAATTCCCGCTTTTCGGTATTGGCTTAGGCAACCTTTTAATTGGTGCAGCTTACGGTGCTAAGGCAGAAAAATTAAAATTCGGTCACCACGGTGGAAACCACCCTGTAATGAATGTTGAAACAGGTAAGGTAATTACAGTTTCACAAAGTGAAGATTACACACTTAACGAAGCTTCATTAAATAGCACAGAATTAAAAATTACACACCGCGATATCCTCGATAAATCAGTTGCGGGTGTAGAAAACGAAAAGGATAAGGTCTTTGGTGTTCAGTTTAATCCTGAAGGTGCACCTGGTGCAGTTAATGAGGCATTATTCGATAAATTTGTTACTATTATGAAGGAGGGCAAGTAAGATGCCAAAGAGAACTGATATAAAGAAAATACTTGTTATAGGCTCAGGCCCTATCGTAATAGGACAAGCAGCTGAATTCGACTATGCAGGTACACAAGCTTGTCTTGCACTTAAAGAAGAGGGTTATGAAGTAATTCTTTGTAACTCAAACCCTGCAACAATTATGACAGATACTTCAATGGCTGACAAGGTTTATATGGAGCCACTTACTTTAGAATATATTGCAAAGGTTATCCGTTACGAAAGACCTGACGCTATTGTTCCTGGTATCGGCGGTCAGACTGGTCTTAACCTTGCAATGCAGCTTGAGAAAAAAGGTATTTTAGAGGAGTGCGAGGTTGAGCTTTTAGGTACAAAGAGCGAAAGCATCGAAAGAGCAGAGGACAGAGAGCTCTTTAAACAGCTTTGCCTTGATTTAGGTGAGCCTGTTCTTCCGTCAGAAATTGCAAACACAGTTGAAGAGGGTCTTGCTGCTTGTGAAAGAATTGGTTATCCAGTTGTTCTTCGTCCTGCATTCACATTAGGTGGTACAGGCGGTGGCTTTGCAGATAATGAGCAGGAATGCCGTGAGCTTCTTAAAAATGGTCTTAAGCTTTCACCTGTTCATCAGGTTCTTGTTGAAAAGAGCATTAAGGGCTACAAAGAAATTGAGTTCGAAGTAATGCGTGACTCAAACGACACAGCAATTGCTATTTGTAATATGGAAAATGTTGACCCTGTTGGTATCCACACAGGTGACTCAATCGTTGTTTGTCCTTGCCAGACTCTTACAAATAAAGAAGCAGGTATGCTTCGTGACAGTGCTTTAAGAATTATCAAAGCATTAGAAATTGAGGGTGGTTGTAATGTTCAGTTTGCACTTGACCCACTTTCATTTGATTATTATGTTATCGAGGTTAACCCTCGTGTTTCCCGTTCATCAGCTTTAGCTTCAAAAGCAAGTGGTTACCCAATAGCAAGAGTTACTGCAAAAATCGCAGTTGGTATGCATCTTGAAGAAATTCAGCTTGCAAACATTCCTGCTGCTTGTGAGCCTGCACTTGACTATGTTGTTGCAAAAATGCCTCGTTTCCCATTCGATAAATTTGCAACTGCTAACAATAAGCTTTCAACTCAGATGAAAGCAACAGGTGAGGTTATGAGCCTTGGCAGAACAATTGAAGAATGTCTTTTAAAGGCTGCCCGTTCACTTGAAATTGGTGTTTGTCACCTTTATATGAAGAAGTTTGACAGCTACACAGAGGCAGAGCTTCTCGAATATATCAAAGACGGTACAGATGACAGAATCTTTGCTATTGCTGAGCTTTTAAGCCACGGCACAGACATCGGTATGATTTACGATGCTACAAAGATAGATATTCTCTTCCTTGAAAAAGTAAGAAATATTATTCGTATGGAAGAAAAACTCAAAGCAAATAAGAACGATTTAACAGTTCTGTACGAAGCAAAGAGAATGGGCTTCTGCGACCAATATATCGCTCGTCTTTGGGAATGTAAAGAAATTGATGTTTACAACATCCGTGTCCAGAACAAAATGTTCCCTGTATATAAAATGATTGATACCTGTGCAGCAGAATTTGAGGGTACAGTTCCTTATTTCTACTCAACCTATGAAGCAGAAAACGAATCAATCGTTTCAGATAAAGAAAAAATTATTGTTCTCGGTTCAGGTCCTATCAGAATCGGTCAGGGTGTTGAATTTGACTATTCAACAGTTCACGCAGTTCAGACAATCAAGGCTGCAGGTTATGAAGCAATTATCATAAACAACAACCCTGAAACAGTTTCAACTGACTACACTTGCTCAGATAAGCTTTATTTCGAGCCACTTACAGTTGAAGATGTTATGAATATCATCCACCTTGAAAAGCCAATGGGTGTTATTGCTTCACTCGGTGGTCAGACTGCTATCAACTTAGCAGAGCCACTCAAAAACCGTGGCGTTAAAATTATCGGTACTGACTGTGACGCTATTGAAAAGGCAGAAAACCGTGATTCATTTGAAAAGCTTCTTAAAGAATTAGATATTCCTCAACCGGAGGGTAAAGCAGTTACAAAGATTGAAGATGGTCTTGAGGCTGCAAAGAAAATCGGTTACCCTGTATTAGTTCGTCCATCATTCGTTTTAGGTGGCCGCGCAATGCAGATTGTTGCTGATGAAGAGCAATTAAAGCACTACCTTAAAACAGCCGTTGAAATTGATGAAGACAAGCCTGTTCTTGTTGATAAATATATTTCAGGTAAAGAGGTTGAGGTTGACGCTATCTGTGACGGTAAAGATGTTTTTGTTCCCGGTATTATGGAGCTTGTTGAAAGAACAGGTATCCACAGCGGTGACTCAACAAGTGTTTACCCGACTTACAGCATTTCACAAAAGGTAAGAGAAACAATTCTTGATTACACAAAGAAATTAGGTCTTGGTATCGGTATTGTTGGTCTTTACAACATTCAATTTATCGTTGATAAGGATGAAAATGTGTTCATCATTGAAGTTAACCCTCGTTCTTCAAGAACAGTTCCATTCCTTTCAAAAGCAACTTCTTATAGTTTAGCAGATATCGCAACTCTTACAATTTTAGGTAAGAGCCTTAAAGAACAAGGTATTGACTATGTTTACCCTGAAGACAAAAAGCGTTGGTATGTCAAAGCACCTGCTTTCTCATTCTCAAAGCTTCGTGGTCTTGACGCTTACCTTTCACCGGAAATGAAGTCAACAGGTGAAGCAATCGGTTACGATAATAAGCTTACCCGTGCTCTTTACAAAGCATTACAGGCTTCTGGTATGAATGTTATGAACTACGGTACAGTTCTTGCTACTATTGCCGACGAAGACAAAGAAGAAGCATTGCCAATTATCCGTCGCTTCTACAATATGGGCTTCAACATTCAGGCAACAGAGGGTACTGCAAACTTCCTTAAAGAAAACGGCATCAGAACTCACGCAGTTAAGAAAATCAGCGAAGGCAGTGAAGAAATTCTTAACAATATGCGTCAGGGCTATATCAACTATGTAATTAATACCCGTGACATTAACCAGACAGGTTTCTTGTCAGACGGTCACGAAATTCGTCAATGTGCAGTTGAAAACAATGTAACACTCTTCACTTCACTTGATACTGTTGCAGTATTACTTGATGTTCTTGAAGAAACAACACTCTGCATTTCTACTATTGATGAATAAAAAATTGGAGTTTTAATTTAAAATGTATCAAGGAATTTATACAATTACTGAAAATAAAAAAATCGCTAAAGATGTTTACAGAATGATTGTTGAGGGTGATACTTCTGCTCTCACCGCAACAGGTCAGTTTGTTAATATCAAGATTGATGGTTTATATCTCAGACGACCAATTTCAGTTTGCGATTATGACGACAGCACAATAACACTTATCTACAAGGTGGTAGGTGCAGGTACAGAAATTATGTCAACTAAAGCTGTGGGCGAAAAGCTCGACATTTTAGTAGGACTCGGCAACGGCTACAATACCGATAAAAGCGGAGAAAATCCGCTTTTAATCGGCGGTGGCGTTGGTGTTCCGCCAATGTACGGACTTTGCAGAAAGCTTGTAGCTGAAGGCAAAAACCCAACTGTAATTTTAGGCTTTAATACTGCTGACGAAATCTTCTACAAAGAAGAGTTTGAAGCTTTAGGTGTTAAGGTTTATGTTACAACTGTTGACGGTAGCGTAGGTACTAAGGGCTTTGTAACAGATGTTATGAAAGACCTTACATATTCCTACTTCTTCACTTGTGGCCCGATGCCAATGTTTAAGGCTATTGAAAATACTGCAGTAACAAGCGGTCAATATAGCTTTGAAGAAAGAATGGGCTGTGGCTTTGGTGCTTGTATGGGTTGCTCCTGCAAAACAAAATACGGCAACAAGCGTATCTGTAAAGACGGTCCTGTTTTAGAAAGGGAGGAGATTATATGGTAAATCTTGAAACATCACTTTGTGGTTTAAATCTCTCAAATCCCTTGATTCCTGCAAGCGGTACTTTTGGCTATGGCTATGAATTCGCTGAACTTTACGACATTAACATTTTAGGCACTTTTTCATTTAAAGGTACAACTAAAGACGCTCGTTTCGGTAACCCTACACCAAGAATTGCAGAATGCGAAGCAGGTATGATAAATGCTGTAGGACTTCAGAATCCGGGTGTAGAAAAGGTTATTTCTGAAGAATTACCAAAGCTTAAAGAAGTTTTTAATAAAAAGGTTATGGCAAATGTAAGCGGATTTTCTGTTGAAGATTATGTTTACACTTGCGCGCAACTTGATAAAGAAGAACAAGTAGGCTGGCTTGAGGTTAATGTAAGCTGTCCTAATGTTCACGGTGGCGGAATGAGCTTCGGCACATCACCTGAAGCGGCGGCAGAGGTTACACGAGAAGTTAAAAAGGTAACCAAAAAGCCTGTAATTATAAAGCTTTCACCAAATGTTACTGACATCGTTTCAATTGCAAAGGCTTGTGAAGAAGCAGGTGCAGATGGTATCAGTCTTATAAATACACTTTTAGGTATGCGAATTGACTTAAAAACTAAAAAGCCTGTAATCGCAAACAAAATGGGCGGTTTTTCAGGTAATGCAATTAAGCCTGTTGCAGTGAGAATGGTTTATCAGGTTTACGATGCAGTTAATATTCCTATTGTCGGAATGGGCGGTGTATCTACTGCCGAAGATGTAATTGAGTTTATGTTAGCAGGTGCTTCTGCTGTTGAGGTAGGTGCCGCAAACTTAATTAATCCTTATGCTTGTAAGGATATTATTGAAGATTTACCACGCGTAATGGAAAAATATGGTATTACTGAGTTAAAAGATATTATAGGAGGCGCACACTAATGGGTAAGGATGTAATCATTGCTTGCGATTTCAGCAGTAAAAAAGCTTGTATGGACTTTTTAGATAAGTTCACAGACGAAAAGCCATTTGTAAAAATCGGTATGGAGCTTTTCTATGCTGAGGGTCCGCAAATCGTTCGTGAAATCAAAGAAAGAGGTCACAAAATTTTCCTCGACTTAAAGCTTCACGATATTCCTAATACAGTAAAAAAATCAATGTCTGTTTTAAGAAATTTAGATGTTGATATGACAAACCTTCACGCTGCAGGTACTGCTGCTATGATGGAGGGTGCTTTAGAGGGTTTAACACGCGAAGATGGCACAAGACCAATTCTTATTGCAGTTACTCAGCTTACTTCAACAAGTGAAGAAAGAATGAAAAATGAGCTTCTTATAAATGAGCCAATTGATAAGGTTGTAATGCACTACGCAAAGAATGCAAAAACTGCAGGTCTTGACGGTGTAGTTTGCTCACCACTTGAAGCAGGTAAGGTGCACGACCTTTGCGGTAAAGAGTTTTTAACAATTACACCGGGTGTTCGTTTTGCTGATGGCGACATTGGCGACCAGGTTCGTGTTATGACACCTGCTGAAGCTAAAAAAATCGGCTCTGACTACATTGTTGTAGGCAGACCTATTACAGCAGCCGAAGACCCTGTTGCAGCATACAGAAGATGCGTAAATGAATTTTGCGATTAAGGAGAAATTATAATGGAAAGCTACAAAAGAGAATTTATTCAATTTTTAGAAGGTGCAGGCGTTCTTAAATTCGGCGATTTTACTGCAAAAAGTGGTAGAAAAATCCCTTATTTCATTAACGCAGGCGATATTAAAACAGGTGAACAAATCTGTAAATTAGGCGAATTTTACGCAAAAGCATATTTTGAAAAGGTGGGCAACAAAAAAACTGTTCTTTATGGTCCTGCTTACAAGGGTATTCCGATTGCAGTTTCTGTTGCAGTGGCACTTGCTAAAAACGGTCTTGATGTTCCATTCTTCTTTAACCGTAAAGAAGAAAAGGACCACGGCGAAGGTGGCGTTTTCGTAGGCTATAAGCCACAAGAGGGCGAAGAAATCGTTATTGTAGAGGATGTTATTACTGCAGGTACTGCAATAAGAGAAAGTATGTCTATTCTTTCAGGCCTTAAAGGCACAAAGGTTGCAGCAACATTCGTTATGGTTGACCGTAAAGAAAAAGGTCAGACTGAAAAATCTGCAATGGCAGAGGTTGGCGAAGAATACGGCTTCCCTGTATATTCAGTAGTTGATGTTTACGATATTATTGAATATCTTGAAGAAGACGAAAAGAACAAAGAAAATGTTGAAAGAATCAAGAAATATCTTGAAGTAAACGGCGCAAAAGAATAAATTAAAATAATCAAGGGGCTACGATTCAATCACAGAACCGTCCCCTGATTTTTAGATTTTTGAAAAGGATAAATTAACTATGAGAAGTGTTATAGATATTCTCGACCTTACAGTTGAAGAATTAGACGGGCTTGTTAAGGTTGCAGATGATATTATAGAAAATCCCAATAAATACAGCGAAAAGTGTAAGGGTAAAAAATTAGCAACACTTTTCTTTGAGCCATCAACCCGTACTCGTTTAAGCTTCGAGGCTGCTATGTATGAATTAGGTGGTAATGTTTTAGGCTTTTCAGAGGCTCAGAGCTCATCTGCCGCAAAGGGCGAAAGCGTTGCAGACACTGCAAAAACAGTTTCTTGCTATGCAGATATTATTGCAATGCGTCATCCAAAAGAGGGTGCACCGCTTGTGGCTTCTTATAATGCTACAATTCCTGTAATAAATGCAGGTGACGGCGGTCACAACCACCCAACACAAACACTCGCGGACCTTTTAACTATTCATAGAGAAAAGGGCAGATTTGATAATTTAACTGTTGGTTTTTGTGGCGACCTCAAATTCGGCAGAACTGTTCATTCACTCATAAATGCTCTTTCCCGTTACAGCGGAATTAAATTCGTTTTAATTTCACCTGACGAATTAAAGCTTCCAAGCTATATTAAAAAAGAAGTTCTTGAAAAGAATAATTTAGAGTATGTGCAGACTACAAATCTTGAAGAGGTTATGCCACAACTCGATATTCTTTATATGACAAGAGTTCAGAGAGAGCGTTTCTTCAATGAGGAAGATTATTTAAGACTCAAAGATAGTTATATTCTCACACCTGAAAAGCTCACAAATGCAAAGAAAGATTTATCAATTATGCATCCGCTTCCGAGAGTAAACGAAATAAGTGTTGCAATTGACGAAGACCCAAGAGCTTGCTACTTTAAACAAGTTCTTTACGGTAAATATATGCGTATGGCACTTATTCTTAAACTTTTGGAGATTGAGTAATTAGGAGGCAGAAGTATGAGAGTAGATTCTATTAAAAACGGCTTTGTAATTGACCATATCACCGCAGGTAACGGTATGAAAATTTATGATTTACTTAAGCTCGGCGAGCTTTCTTGTCCTGTTGCACTTATGACAAATGTAAAAAGTGCAAAAATGGGCGTTAAGGATATCATAAAAATTGATGCCGATGTAAAAATTGATATGGATATTTTAGGCTATGTTGACCCTAATGTAACTATTGATATTATAAAAAATGAAAAGCTTGTTGAGAAGAGAAATGTAGATTTACCGGAGAAACTCACAAATGTAATCTATTGCAAAAATCCCCGTTGCATTTCTTCAACTGAACAAGAATTACCACATATCTTTAATTTGACCGATAAAGAAAACAGAGTTTATCGTTGTCACTATTGTGAGACGAAAGCGAAGTAGGAAACAGGAAACAGGTTCCTCCTGATTGCTAATGAAAAAGTTAATAATTTTAATAGAAAAATGACTTGTCGCTTATAGTTCAAAATGAACTAAAAGTGATAAGTCATCATTTTTTTAGTTTTGCTTATTTTATTAGTGGAATGATTTTGTTTTGATAACGAGTTAAAGTAGTTATGTTTCCTGCTTTCTGCTTCCTGCTTCCTGTTTTTTGAATGATTAAATGCATAAAACAAATCTAATTACACAAACTAATGTTAAAAATTACAAAAGAGTGATATTATGATATTCTTAAAAGCATTTTTAGTTGGTGGATTAATTTGCGTTATAGGTCAGCTTTTGTTGGATTTAACAAAGCTTACACCCGCAAAAATTCTTGTGGGATTTGTAGTAGTGGGTGTAATTTTAGGCGGTATTGGCGTTTATAAATATGTTGAAGAATTTGCAGGGGCAGGAGCAACCGTGCCACTTGTGGGCTTTGGTGCACTTCTTGCAGAGGGCACTAAAGATGCAATAGATAAAGATGGCTTAGTCGGTGTGCTGACAGGTCCATTAACCGCAGGCTCTGCAGGGATTATGGCGGCAGTAATATGTGGCATTGTTGCCAGCTTTTTCGGAAAGCCGAAGGCGAAGTAGTTGCAAGTATGCAACTAAATTCAGAATGCAGAATTCTATTTTAAATTGAAAATTGAAAATGGAAAATTGAAAATTGTGGGACCTGCGGTCGGCGATTATAATAGTTATCCATAAAAACAAGAAATTCTATTATTTGAAGCTTTATATAAACTTAAAATGATAGAATTTTTATATTTAAATCTTAATATTTGTAATTTAGTATAAATGAAAAAGTCGGTTTACCATTATAACTAATTATTATAATTACGGTGTAGCCCCGAAATTTTCAATTTTCAACTTTCAATTTTCAATTATATTTGCCAACGCAGTTCCGAAATTATTCATTCTTCATCATTCATCAGCGTCAGCGATTTCATTATTCATTAAAAGTGGAAGTGGCATCAAGATGCCACTTCTACTTTTGCAACCACCGCGTGGTGGTCCGAAATATATCTGAAATCATATCTTTTCTTAACCACTTCATATTTCAAAGCCTTAAAGCCGTCATTTATCAGAATGTAATCTAAAACGAAATCTTTATAAGCATTCGGGTCGGCGTTGTGGAAAGTCGATGAATGCATTGTGTCCTTTGCAAGAGCTTTGGTGTCTTTTAAAACATCAGAAGTAATATCTTTATACCCCATACTTTTTTCAAGAAAATTCAGGTCACCGGTGAACACAACGGGTAAATCTTTGAATTCTTTAACCTTTTCTAAAATCATACCAATACTGTTTCTTCTTGCCTCACTGCTTGCGTTGTCAAAGTGAGCGTTAATGTGAACATATTGCGTCTTTGTGTGCTTGTTTTCTAAAATAACCCAGGTGCAGATTCTTCTGTATGCAGAGCCCCAGCCGTAAGAAATTTCCTCAGGTGTTTCAGAAAGCCAGAAATAACCGGAGTCAACAACATTAAATTTATTCTTTAAATAAAATATTGCGGTGAATTCATCCTCTGCATCTTCACTGCTTTTGTAATCCAATGCAGTGTTAGAGCCAACACCAACAAAGCTGTAGCTTTCGCTTAACTTCTCATTTAATGCGTTCATCCAATAAGGTGTTGCTTCCTGAACACCTAAAGAGTCAATCTCATTATTTAATATTGCTTTTGAGATGTTCTTTACTCTTGTTTCTAAATCCTTGCCGTCAAAGCTCCACGAGCAAACATTAAGTGTCATAATGTTAAGCTTTTCTGACGGCTTTGTGTAAGCATGTTCTTTGTTATATCTGTTTTGTGTGCTACCGATTAAAAAGCCTGTACCGTAAGAAACTAACCCAAAAACCAATATAATTGCAATATATTTTATTAAATTTTTCAAGTTAAATACCCCTTAATTCAAGTGAGTAAATAATATCATAATATTGGTTTTTGGTCAATAATTGAGTCCCTTTAAATATCTCAAAAGATATTTAAAGGGACTCATATTCTTAGTTTTTAGCTGTCTTTCTTTGAATAAACTTAACAATTTCAACAATCGGAATAATGAGGAATGCAAGACCGAGTGAAATAAGGTAAGCCTGTAAATCAAGGTGTTGGAAGCCAAAGAGATTTGAAAGGAAGTCAATCTCAACAACTGCAGTTGTAAGGAGGAATGAAGCAACCATTGCAACATAAAGTACAGGGTTGTGGTGCCCTTTAAATACCAATGCAACAGAAGAGCCTCTTTGTGAACGCATATTGAATGAGTGGAAAATCTCACACATAGCCATTGTAAAGAATGCCATTGTCATACCCTCAGAGCTGTCAGCAATGTGGTGGAATACGAGGTGACCTGTTTCTAAAAATTCACCAATATAGAAAGCAATTACTGTAAGAATACTAACTAAAATACCCTGGTAAGCACAGTCAAAGCCTAAACCACCTGAGAAAATACCGTCGTTTTTGCTTCTTGGTTTTCTCTTCATAATATTTGCTTCCGGTTTTTCAAGACCTAATGCAAGTGCCGGAATACTGTCAGTAACTAAGTTAATGAAGAGGAGGTGAGGAGCCTTGAGAATTGTAAAGCTCATAATTGTCGCAAAGAAGATAGAAACAACTTCTGAAAGGTTTGAGCCTAAAAGGAATTGAATTGCTTTACGGATGTTGTCGTAAATTCTTCTGCCTTCGCCAACTGCTGAAACAATAGTTGCAAAGTTGTCGTCTGTAAGAACCATATCAGCAACATTCTTTGTAACATCAGTACCGGTAATACCCATACCAACACCAATGTCAGCACTCTTAATTGACGGTGCATCGTTAACACCGTCACCTGTCATAGCAGTAACATAACCCTTACTACGCCAAGCGTTAACAATTCTTGTTTTGTGTTCAGGCTGAACACGGGCATAAACGAAAATGTTTTCAACTATTTTCTCGAATTCTTCATCAGAATATTTATCAATATCGCTACCCATCATAGCCTGACTGTCGTCTGTTAAAATGCCTAATTCTCTCGCGATAGCCTTTGCTGTGTTGATGTGGTCACCTGTAATCATAATAGGTGTAATGCCTGCACTTCTGCATTCAACAATAGCGTCCTGAACCTCCGGACGAACAGGGTCAATCATACCTGTAAGACCAATGAAAATCATTTCGTTTTCAAGTGCTTCACTTGAATATTCTGCAGGTTCAAGTGAGTATTCCTTAAATGCTACTGCAAATACACGAAGAGCCTTGTTACCCATTCTTGTGTTTTCTTCTGCAATTTTAGCAATTATTTCGTCTGTAATTGCAACAACCTGACCACCGATATAGGCTTTTGTACATTTCTTGAGAATTTCGTCAGGAGCACCTTTGGTGTATTGTATGAAGTTACCGTTGTAGCTGTGAACCGTACTCATCATCTTTCTGCCTGAGTCAAATGGAACTTCACCAACACGAGGTTTTTCGGTAACCAATACATTTTTATCTAAATCTAATGTTTTAGCGTAGTTTATAAGCGCAACCTCGTCAGGCTCGCCTGTGCCTTTGCCGTTTTCGTCAACATCTGCATTTGTACAAAGAGCCATAGCAGTTGCTAAAAGCTTTTCATCCTCTGCGTAGTGGTCAACAACAGTCATAACATTCTGTGTTAATGTACCTGTTTTATCTGAACAGATAATCTGTGTACAGCCAAGAGTTTCAACCGCATTCATTTTTCTGATAATCGCATTTTTCTTTGACATATTTGTAACGCCGATTGAAAGCACGATTGTCATAACAGCAACAAGACCCTCAGGAATTGCCGCAACTGCCAACGCAATAGCAGTAATAAATGAGTTAAGAGCAACATTATAAAGAGGTGCGTCGCTACCTGAAATAAAGTGCATTGCTATATTGTAACCAAAAATAACAACACAAACACCAATAACAAGCTTTGTGAGAATTTTTGAAAGCTGTTCAAGCTTTATTTCAAGAGGTGTTTTACCGTCTTCTGCGAGGGTAATAGCGTTAGCAATTTTACCCATTTCGGTATCCATACCGGTTGCAACAACAACTGCCTTACCACGACCATAAACAAGTGTTGAGCCCATATAAGCCATATTTTTACGGTCGCCTAACGGAACCTCTTCATCACCTTTACCCATTAAAGCTTTTATGAGCTTATTAACGGGAACAGATTCACCTGTAAGAGCCGCTTCTTCAATTTTCATACTTGCACATTCAAAAATACGGCAGTCAGCAGGAATTGCATCACCTGCATCAAGAAGAATAACATCACCAACAACTAAATCTTCACTCTTAATAGTAACAATTTTACCATCACGGAGAGTTTTTGTTGTAGCGGCAGACATTTTCTGAAGAGCTTCTACGGCTTTTTCTGCCTTGTTTTCCTGAATAACACCTAATATTGCGTTGATAAGAACAACTGTGATAATAATAAGTGCGTCAGTCGGAACGCCAATACCATGCTCAATGAATTCTGTTACAGTTGAAATAACAGCCGCAACAATGAGAATGATAATCATCGGGTCTTTCATCTGGTCGAAGAATTTTTTAAGTGTAGAGTCCTTTTTTGCTTCGGCAAGCTTATTTTTGCCGTTGGCTTCAAGTCTTTTTCCGGCTTCTTCGCTTGTAAGACCTTGTTCTGAAGATTTTACTTCTTCAAAAACCGCTTCGGCAGTTTCAAGATAATACTTCATTTTCTTCCCTCGTTTTCAATAAAATTAACATTAAAAGGAATAACAGATACTAAAAAAGACTTTTACCTCTTGGGTAAAAGTCTCACTCTTTAAGATATTAGCGGGTTATTAACCGAATTGACGCCGATATCATGCTTTTGCACGAGTTACTCCCTTTTGTTGTAATTTATTATACAGTAAATTCCAGATTTTGTAAATAGAAAAATGATAAAATTTACCAAAATTACATAATTGCCCAAGTCATTTATAATATATGTTTGGCAGAGAGTAAATGTTTTATTCAACAGGTATTTCTAAAATTGGTTGAAGCTGTATTCCTTTTAATGCATTTTCAACTGTTTTTGGTAAAAGTGTAAAGTCTGCAACACAGGAGCAGGGCTTGTTAGAAAAGCTGTCTTGTCTGAATGGTACGAAAAAAGTGTTTTTGTAATTCAGAAGATTGCCTATGTTTTTTCCTGCACCAGAAAGAGCATCGTTTGTAGAAACCGCAATTACGAGAGGTCTTGCGTTTCTTAAATGAGCTTTTGTTGCAAGTGTTACCGACGTGTCAGAAATACCATTGCTCAGCTTTGCTAATGTGTTTCCTGTGCAAGGGGCAATAACTAAAAGGTCTAAAAGCTTTTTAGGGCCAATTGGCTCAGCATCCTTAATTGTGTGTATAATCTCTTTTTTTGTAATACGCTTTAATTCGTCTTGCCAGAACTTAGCTTCACCAAATCTCGTGTCAAAGGAATAAGCATTTTCTGACATAATCGGAATGACTTCATATCCTAGTTTAACGAGATTTTCAATTTCCTTGAATACGCTTTTAAAAGTGCAAAACGAACCACAAATTGCGAAACCGATTGTCGTCATAAAATCATTCCTTTTTCTCTATAATCGGAAGAATAGAACGCCCTATAATTTCACCGGCGGTTTTAGGTGCAACCTTTCCCGGTAAGGAGTTCGCTTTAATTACATCAAAGGCGAATTCCTTTGCAGCCTGAAAATCAATTCCAAACGGAGCAGAAGCAATTTCAATAAAAAGACAATCGGAAGATATGTTTTTCATTTCTTCTCTGCCTAAAACCTTTTGTGGAACAGTGTTAATAAGGGCATCAAATTTGTATTCGTTGTTTTTGAGAGAGGCGAAAGATTCAAATTTATAACCTTTGGTGAAGGCATCGGCTTTGTCACGCTCTTTTCTTGCAAAAACAGTAACCTCAGCACCAAGTGCTTTTAATGTTGCTGCAAGAACCTTGCTGACTCTGCCGTAGCCTAAAATGGCACATTTCATTGAATGAATGGTGATAGGCAGGTTTTTAATAAGAATTTCAACAACTCCTTCAGCAGTTGGAATAGCATTAAAAATTGCTAATTCGTCTAAAATAAAATAATCATAATATTCTATTTCAGCCTCTTGCAATGTTTCCTTAAAGCTTTCGGGTAATTGTCCGCCTATTACAATGTTTTCTTTTTTTAAAAGTGTGCAGATATCTTTTATTTCTACCTTTCCATCAAACAAAGGTGTGTTAAGTGTTAATCTGTCTTTTGTAAAGGGGAGTGGTAATATAATGTATTCAGCACTATTTATAGCTTCATTGAGTGTGTTGAAGCAGTTGGTTTCTGAAAAAGCATAATAACAGACCTGTAATTTTTGTTTTTCGAGATATTCACCTAAATAGAGTGAGCGTTCATCGCCACCTAAAATTAAAAAAATATTCTCTTTCATTAAATATCAGTCCTCTCGTTATTATTGTATTCAGAAAAAACCTGGTGGTTACAAATAAAAAGAACAAGACTGCCAAAGACAGCCTTGCTCTTTTATGAGGGATATTTAAAGGGGGAGAAATAATACTAATTATTCAACATCAAGAAGCCAACTAACATTTGTGTTAAGTACTTCAGCTAAAGCAACAACTTCAAAATCTGAAACTGAGCGAAGCTGACCTTCTAATTTTGAAAGACCTGACGCATTAAGGTCAACGCCACGGATTTGTAATTGTGTAAGCAAATCCTTTTGCTTCATACCGATTTCCTTGCGTCTTGCTTCAACTTTTTTTCCGCAGATATTGCGGTCGCCGAGTGGTTGTTTTCTGATTCTCATTGAGATTTCCTCACTTTCACTATTTATAAATTCTTTTAATTTGTGTGCGTGGGTAAAACTATGAGTGAGTAATCACTCATAACCTCGTAAAAAATTTATTGCTTTTTACGAAGCAACAATCATCAATCACCAATCAATTTATCATCCTGGGGTCATAATATCACACAATTTTAATTCTGTAAAGATATTTTAATAAGAAAAAATAAATTTATGAATATTGTGAAAATAAAACAAAAAATAATCCATATTTTTTATTATCTTAAATGTGAAAATGTTTGATAAGAGTAAAATTGTATGGTAAAATATGTTGTAGAAAATACTATTATTATATAAAAGTGATGGTGAGCAGAAGTGAATAAAAAAACAAGCTTTTTTGTTGATTATAGCTGTCTTAATATGGCGGAGGGGTTACTTTCTGCAGGAGCCCATAACACCCATGTTGTTTTTGATGTCTTTTTTAGAGAGATTCCCGATAACGGTGGTTTTGTAGTTATGGCGGGTCTGAGTCAGCTTATTGAGGAGCTTAAAAATATTGAATTTTCAGAGGAAGCATTAGAAGAATTAAAAGAAAATGGTTTTTCAAAAGCACTCATTGATTACTTGAGAAACTTTAAATTTTCTTGTGATATTTATGCGGTTCCTGAGGGCACACCCGTTTTCCCGAATGAGCCGATTGTGAAAATTTGCGGACCTGTTATAGAAGCACAGCTTATTGAAACATTGGTTTTGAATATTATAAATCATCAGACTCTTGTTGCTACAAAGGCAAATCGTATTGTAAGAGCTGCACAGGGTAAGCGGGTAATAGAAATGGGTGCAAGGCGTGCTCACGGCTTCGACTCTGCTGTTCTTGGTGCAAGGGCGGCTTACATCGGTGGCGTTTCTGCAACAACGCTTTATAATGCTTCAAAAGAATTTGAAATACCGTCTGCTTCACCAATGAGTCATAGCTGGGTTCAGCTTTTTGATGATGAATTAGAGGCATTTAAAATTTATCTTGATGAGCACGGCGAAGATGGTATGCTTTTGGTTGATACTTACGATACTTTGGAAAGCGGTGTAAAAAACGCTGTTGAAGCATTTAATTCTGTTCTTGTGCCTAAAGGGATGCGTCCTGCCGGTATTATAATTGATAGTGGCGATATGACATATCTTTCAAAACGAGCAAGACGAATTTTAGACGAAGCAGGCTTTCCGGATTGTGATATTTATGCTTCTAATTCACTTGACGAAATTCTCATTAAAGATATGATTAATCAGGGTGCCAAAATAGATGGCTTTATCGTAGGCGAAAAGTTAATTACATCTGAGTCCTCACCTGTGTTAGATGGTGTTTATAAGCTTTGCGAAACCGAGAAAAATGGTGAGAGAATACCTGCAATTATGGTAAGTAACAATGTCAATAAAATTACTACACCTTGTTCAAAACGCGTTTGGCGTCTTTTTGATATGGAATCAGGAAAAGCTATTGCCGATGTTTTAACATTAGCAGAAGAAAGCATTGACAATGAAAAAACTTATTCTCTTTTTGACCCTGATTTCACATGGAAAAGAAAAACAGTTGATAATTTCGTAGCAAGAGAATTGCTCGTTACTGTTTTTAAAGATGGTGAGTGTGTATATAATTCACCGTCGCTTGATGAAATTCGCTCTTATTGTATCGAGCAGGTTTCAACTCTTTGGGATGAAGTTACAAGATTTGAAAATCCGCATAAATATTATGTTGACTTTTCGGGCAAGCTCTGGGGAATCAAGCAGAGCTTAATTGAGAAAAATTCTAAGTTTTAAGGATATATATAATGAGTATTGATTATAAAATTGGTCTTTCAAGATGTCGTCTGTTTGATTTTCAAAATTGTGTAAGCTTTGTTGGTGAATATTCAGAAGAATTTTCTGAAAAGGAGCTCTCGAAAGCAATAAAAATGCTTGGTGTTAAGAAGCCGATAATTACTTCTGTAATCGAATTAGCAGAAAATGCTGAGGCGTTTTTACAGCCTGAAAGGGTAGAGCCCAAAATTCATTTTATAGAAGCAGATGTCAACACATTTGTTAATGAGTACAAAAGAGATGGCTTGAATTTTACTGAAAAGCTATTTGAATTTTTTGTTCTTAATAAAAATACTCTTGCGATTTTTTCTCACACAGTCGTTTCAGATGCAAAATCACTTCTTATCCTGGCGAAAGAATTGCTGTCATACTATAATAAAGAAAGTGTTTCTGTTGAGCCCGATGAAATCAAGCTTTTTTCAAATGAGGCAGAAATACCGTCTGAAGCGGAATCTTTTGTTGCTGACAGGGTAACAGAAGTGTTAAATAACGAGTGGCTTATGAAACCAAAAGCATTTTCTTTTGGCGACTACAAAGCTGCCAAACAGAAATTTTCTGAAAATAATTCAGAGGTTAAATGTAAGGATTTTTATTTTGATGATGAATTATCTGCTTTATTGAATGAGAAATGCCAAAAATTAAAAATTGATTTTTCGTCAATGGTAGCATTCGCGTTGTTAAAAGCGTTTAGCGAGAATACAAAATCAGATAAAAAGATACATAAAATGAATGCTCAGCTTGACAGAAGACCTTTTTTTGTCGATAGAGAGGCTTATTCCGTTGGCGCGTTTAATGGTACTGTTTCTCTTGAGTTGCCTAAAAAAACTTCTGATTTAACAGAGCAGGCAAAAGAATTTCATAAGGTGTATTATAAAAAGTTTTCTGAGTGCTTCAATGCGTTTTATAATGAATTGTTTCTAAGCAAATTAGAGCCATCATTTTTAGATTCAGCATTTATTTATAAAGCAAAGCAATATAAAAGTAAGGCAACTAAAAAGCTTGCTACACTTTATGGCTGTGAGCAGAAATTCCTCTTGGGTTTTGCTTCTTTTAACCTGAATCAGAAATCGTGGGAAAAGCTCTCCACTTTTAACCACATTTTAGTAAATGAGCCCCACAAATCGAATGAAAGTGTTTCAGCAACCCTTATTTTAAGCAGTAAAAATGTGTTGCATTTGGAGTGGGAAAGTGAAGCTTATAACGATGAAAAAATAACTGAAATCTCCGAAGCTTTTGTGTCTGTTTTAAAGCAGCTTTAAAATTTAAAAACCTAATAAAATCAATAGTTTTATAGCTTTTGACCGAATTGGACTTTTAAAAGTTCAATTCGGTCTTTTTTTATTAAAAAAGTTTTAAAAATCTATTGACAAATGGGGGGCTGTGGGTATATAATGGGAGCACGGTGGAGCAAATTCCCATAAAGTGACGCGAAAAACCCATAAAGTGGGGAATTTTAAGTTCAGAAAGGTAGGTGTCGGAAATGAGCTTCGGTATGTACAATCATAGTGTTGATTCTAAAAACCGTTTTATTATTCCGGCACAGCTTCGTTCTGAGCTTGGCGACAGAATTATTCTTTTTCGTTCACCAGATGAATCTAAATGTATTTATGTTTATACAGAAGAGCGTTGGGATGAGATTTGCAGAGAGATTGACAATCTCCCACCATCATCAAATTCAAGACATTTACAAAGAGCACTTCTTCACGCAGCTATTCCGGTTGAGCTTGACAAAACAGGTAGAGTTACTCTCAACCAATCTTTTAAAGAATATGCTAACATCGTAAAGGATATCGTTATCGTTGGCGTTTCAAGCAGAATTGAAGTCTGGGCACAAGAAGAGTGGGATAAAGAGGCTGAAAACTTCAACGAGTGTCTTGCTAATGAAATTGAAATCAGATTCTAAGGAGAAGAGGATATGGAATTCAATCATATTTCGGTTCTTCTTAAAGAATCTGTTGATGCACTGAATATAAAACCTGATGGTATTTATGTTGACTGCACCGCAGGTGGCGGTGGTCACTCAGCAGAAATTCTTTCACATCTTAATGAAAACGGTAAAATGTATTTGTTTGACCGTGACCCTGATGCAATTTCAGTTTTAACTGAACGCTTCAAGGCTGATAAGAGAGTTACAATTATTCACGATAATTACAATAATATTAAATATCAGTTAGAAGCACTCGGTGTTTTTAAGGTTGACGGAATTGTTGTTGATTTAGGTGTCAGCAGTTTTCAGTTGGATACTGCTGAAAGGGGCTTTTCGTTTCATAACGATGCAGTTCTCGATATGAGAATGAGTAAAGCGGGTAAAAGCGCTAAAGATGTTGTTAATACTTATTCTGAAAACGAGCTTTATCGTGTTATTACAGAATACGGTGAAGAAAAATTCGCAAAAAAAATCGCTTCAAACATTGTTAAAGCGAGAGAAAAAGAAGAAATTAAAACAACATTCGAGTTGAGCGAAATAATTTCTGCTTCAATTCCTGCAAAGTTCAAGCGTGACGGTCATCCTGCACGAAAGACCTTTCAGGCTATAAGAATTGAAGTCAATAATGAATTAGATGGGTTAAAATCAGTTTTGCCTGATATGTTTGAGTTGCTGAATAAAGATGGTGTACTCGCAATAATAACCTTCCATTCGTTAGAGGATAAAATTGTAAAAGATTATTTTGCAACCCTTAAACAAGGTTGTACCTGCCCTAAGGATTTTCCGGTGTGTGTATGCGGAAAAACACCAAAAGCAATTGTTAAAAGTGGCGGTGTAAAAGCAGGGCAAAAGGAATTGGATAATAACAAAAGAAGTCGCAGTGCAAAGCTTCGCACAGCGTTAAAAATATAAGGTGTTAATCACTTAAGGGGATAAAGAAATGACTAATTACAGAGAAACTTCGGCTTACGATTTATCATTGTTTGAGCCGCAAGTTGTTGAACCAAGAAGGGTTCGCGAAACAGAGCCTGTAAGAAAACAGCAGGTTAAAAAGACACCTGCTAAAAAGGCAAGTCATAATAAAACTACAAAAAAATCAAATAAAAAACCAAGCGTTAATTATACAAGAGCAACAAGTAATACTGTAAGAAGAGCGGTAGAAACAGTTGATTCACATCAACATACTGTAGTGAGAAATAGCAAGAAAGCAGCAGTTTCACCTCTTCTTGTAAAAGTAATGGCAATAGTTTTGTGCCTTTTTTCAGCAGTTGTTATAAGACTTTTTATGTTTGCTGAAAGTGACAAGCTTGATGTTCAGATTGCAGCAGTTCAGAACGAGATTTCAATTGCAGAGGGTGAAACAGTAAGACTTAATGCGGAATTAAACAGTATGATTGATTCACAAAAGGCAATTGAGTATGCAGAAACAAAATTAGGAATGGTGAAAGCGGAAAGCTATCAGATTACATATATTGATTTGTCAGAGGGTGACGAATTCGTAGTAGCAGGCGAAAAAGAAGTTGACGGTAAAGGTGAATTTGCGAGCGAAATAAAGTCATTGTTTGCATATATTTTTTAATTCGTAAATACATTATATGGGGAGTTGAGATAACCTCGACTCCTTTTTTATTGAAAAAATAAATATTAAAGTTCAAAACTGTCGCGTATTTCCTTTACATATTGCATTATATATGGTATAATAATTATACTTATGCGACGAATTATCTGAGTTTAAATATATGATTGATTTTTTACAGAGTGGGAGGCTGTTTTAGTTGGCACGAACTACAAGAAAACTTAAAAGTCGCGGCTTGATTGCTGTGGCTATTCTCCTTATTTTAGGCTTTGGTACAGATATTTGCCGATTGTTTTATATTCAGGTAGTCAAAGGTGAAGAATATAAGACAAAGGCAGAGGCACAACAGCTGAGCGATACTGAAATTTCAGCCGACAGAGGTATTATTTACGATTGCAATTACAATGTGTTGGCAGAAAGTGCATCTGCGTGGCTCGTTTATGTTAATCCATCTAAAATTAAAGATGATTCCCAGAGAAAGCTTATTTCAACAACACTTGCAAATATATTAGAGCTTGACGAAGCTCGGATTTATGAAAAAATATCAAATTCTGATTATAGCTATGTAAAAATTCAGGGTAAGGTTGAATATACGGAAAAAACGCTTATTTCAGATTTTATAGATGACAGCGATTTGTATGATATTGTAAACATTGACCCCGACACAAAGCGTTATTATCCATATTCAAATTTTGCTTCAACAATTATCGGCTTTACAGGTTCAGAGGACTCAGGCAGAGCAGGCTTAGAGCTTATGTATAACGATAGCTTGTCAGGTGTCGCAGGTAGAGTTATTACTGCCAAAAATGCAAGAAATGATGCTATGTCAAGTAATTTTGAAACTACCTACGATGCAAAGCAGGGCACAAGCTTGGTCCTCACTCTTGATAAAACAATTCAGCACTATTTAGAAAAAGGTCTTAGCCAGGCGGTTATTGATAATGATGCTGCATCAGCTTACGGAATTGTTATGGAAGTAGAAACAGGTGCAATTCTTGCAATGGCAACACTTCCGGATTATGACCTTAATTTGCCTACTGTTATAACAGATGAAGAGGTTTTAAAAGAACTTTCAAAAATAAAAGATGAAGAAAAGTATGATTTAGCATATAACGAAAAAATCTATTCAATGTGGAGAAACAAATCGGTAAGTGATACTTACGAGCCGGGCTCAGTTTTCAAGATTTTCGTTGCTGCCGCTGCTCTTGAAGAAGGGCTTGTAACTCCCGATTTCTGCTTTAATTGCTCCGGTTCAATAAAGGTTGCAGATAATGTGCTTCACTGTCATAAAGACGGTGGCCACGGCAATCAGACATTAGCAGAGGGTTTAATGAATTCGTGCAACCCGTTTTTTGTTACAATCGGTCAGAAGTTAGGTACAAAAAGCTTCTACAAATATTTTGATGCATTCGGCTTCACTCAGGAAACTGAGGTCGATTTGCCCGGTGAAGCAACACCTGTAAAGGATGTTACATACCACTCATTAGAGAATATGGGTATTTCACAGGTTTCCTCCTCATCATTCGGTCAGACCTTCCAGGTCAGTGCAATTCAGATGATTACAGGCGTTTCAGCAGTTGCTAATGGCGGTAGCTTAATGCAGCCTTATATTGTTCAGGCAATGCTCGATGAAGATGGTAACACAGTTTTTGAAGCAGAGCCTACAGTAAAACGAAGTGTAATTTCTGAAACTACAAGCGAATCTGTTTTAGCAATGATGGAAAAGGTTGTTTCTGAAGGTACAGGTAGAAACGCTTATGTTCCAGGTTATCGTGTTGCAGGTAAAACAGGTACATCAGAAAAGCTTACAGTAGATGGCGAATATATCGCTTCTTTCGTTGGTTGTGCTCCTGCAGATGACCCTAAAATTGCAGTTCTTATAGTTATTGATGAACCGCAGGGGGCAGTTCACGGTGGTGGTGCTATTGCAGCACCTGTTGCAGGTACAGTAATTGAAGAAACACTGAAGTATATGAATATAGACCCCGTTTATTCTGCGAAAGAATTGGCACAGCTTAACGGTGTAACACCTGATGTTAACTCAATGAGTGTTGATAAGGCTAAAGCAACTCTTAAAAATAAGGGCTTTAGTGCAAGAGTTGTTGGCGACGGCAAAACAGTCGTTTCCCAGTATCCGTTAAAGGGTCAGAATATTCCGCTTGACGGTGTTGTAATTCTTTACACAGAAAAAGAAGCATCAAATACTACAGCAACTGTTCCTGATTTAACAGGACTCAGCATAAGCTCTGCTAATGAAAGAGCAGTAAATGCAGGCTTTAATATAAAAATTTCAGGTGCATCGCTTGACAGTGAGGTTGTGTCTTATCGTCAGAGTATTGATTCGGGAACACAGGCTGAGCTTGGTGCAACTATAACAGTATATTTCAAAACAAATAAAGGTGTTGAAGACTAATGCTTTTATCAGAATTGTTAAAAGGCGTAAATGTAAAATCAGAGTATATTGACAGAGAAATCTGCGATGTTACAGATAACACAAAAAAAGTGACAAAGGGCTGTGCTTTCGTTTGTGTTGCGGGTGCTCGCTTTGATGGTCATAGCTTTGCAAAAGAGGTTATGGAAAACGGTGCAGTAACAGTAATTGTTTCAAAGGATTTAGGGCTTACGGAACAGGTGCTTGTTGATAATACCCGTGAGGCTTATGCAATTATGTGTAAAAATCTCTTTGGTGCAGAATGCGATAAAATGACACTTATCGGAATAACAGGCACCAACGGTAAAACTACTACCGCATTTATAATTAAAGATATTCTTAATGAATTTAATGTTAAATCCGGTCTTATCGGTACTGTTAAAAATATGGTGGGTGACAAGGAGTTTCACACTGAGCTTACAACACCCGACCCTTATGATATGCACAAGCTCTTTAAAATGATGGCAGATGACGGAATTAAGCATTGTGTTATGGAAACCTCATCACAGGCATTCCACCAGATGCGTCTTGCAGGTATTCATTTTAAGGTTGGTGTATTTACAAATCTTACTCAGGACCATTTAGATTATCACGGTACTATTGAAGAATATAAAAAATGCAAAAAAGAACTCTTCAAGGCTTGCGAAACAGCGGTTGTTAATGCTGATGATGAATCAACACCATATATGACAGATGGAGTTGACTGTGAAAAGATAAGCTATGGTGTTAATAATGAGGCAACATTAAAAGCAAGTGAAATTGAGCTTTATGATAATAAAGTGGTTTACACTGTAAACGATATTTTAAAAGTTGATTTTCATATTCCAGGTGATTTTTCCGTATATAACTCATTATCAGCAATTGGTGCGGTTAATGCGTTAGGGTATTCATTGGAAGATACAATAAATGCTATCAGCAGTGCAAAGTCGGTAAAGGGTAGATTAGAGTTAGTAGAAACAAATACACCATTCGGCGTTATTATTGACTATGCTCATACACCTGACGGACTTGAAAAAGCAATAAATGCAGTAAGAAGCTTTACAAAGGGTAGAGTTATTACTCTCTTTGGTTGCGGTGGTGACCGAGATAAAACAAAACGCCCTAAAATGGGAAGAATGGCAACAGAGCTTTCTGACATAGTAGTTATCACAACTGACAATCCTCGTACTGAGGACCCTGACGAAATTATCAAAGAAATTTTAATTGGTACAGTAGGCTCAAAGGCAGAGGTAATTACAATTACTGACAGAAGCGAGGCTATTGCGGAAGCTATGAAAATAGCGAAACAAGGTGATACAGTGCTTCTTGCCGGTAAAGGTCACGAAACTTATCAGGTTATAGGAACTGAACGCGTTCATTACGATGAAAGAGAAATAATCAAAAAAGCATTAAGCTTAATTTGATTTTGAACAGGTGATTTTTTGGAAGAAATATATTTAAGCGAAATTGCTGCATGGTGTAATGCTGAAGCATCGTCAGACGGGAAAATCAGAACAATTTCAACAGATAGCAGAGTAATTGATGAAAACACTCTTTTTATCGCTTTAAAGGGTGAGCGTTTTGATGCCAACGATTTTGTAGATGATGTTTTAGAAAAAAATGCAAAAGCAGTTATTTGCAGTCGTTATAATGGTAAGAGTGACAGGGTCTTGCTTGTAGAAGATACAGGCAAAGCGCTTTTAGATATCGCAAAAGGGTACAGAGAAAAATTTAATATTCCTTTTGTTGCTCTTACAGGTAGTGTTGGTAAAACAACTACAAAGGGAATGGTTCACGCCGTTCTCTCTGAAAAATTCAATACATTAAAAACCCAGGGTAATTTAAACAATGAAATAGGTGTTCCCAAAACATTGTTTTGCATAGATAATTCTCACGAAGCCGCAGTAATAGAAATGGGAATGAATCATTTTAATGAGATTTCCCGTTTAACCAATGCTGTGAAGCCGGATATCGGAATAATAACAAATGTCGGCACTGCTCATATTGAGAATTTAGGCTCCCGTGAAGGTATTTTAAAAGCAAAATATGAAATTACTGAGGGAATGGAAAAAGGTGCACCGCTTATCATAAATGGTGATAACGATATGCTTGCGACTATCAATACCGATGATTTTGAAGTGATTAAATTCGGTGTTGAGCAAGATGACCTTTATATGAAAGCGGAAAATATAAGGTTTTTACCTGATGGCAGTGAGTTTACTGCAATATGTGAGTCGGAACAGGTAGAAGCGTTTGTACCTGCTGTTGGTATTCATAATGTTTACAATGCACTTTGTGCTATGTGCGTTGGTAAAAAATTAGGATTTACCTTGCAGGAAGCATCAAACGCGCTTAAAAATTTTGCACCTGAGGGAATGCGACAAAATGTGCGACAAGTAATGGATTATACTTTTATTGAAGATTGCTACAATGCAAATCCTGATAGTATGAAAGCTTCCCTCGTTACACTTAATACTATCAAGAAAACAAGAAGCATTGCGGTTTTAGGCGATATGCTTGAGCTTGGCTCTTTCAGTGACGAGGCTCATTTTACTGTCGGCAAATTTGCGGCTGAGCAAAAGACAGATATTGTTTTAACCTTTGGCGAAGCATCAAAGTTTACTGAAAAGGGTGCTAAGGAAAACGGTGCTTTAACAAAAGCCTTTATGGATAAGGATGAATTGACAAATTACTTGAAGTCAATTTTAAAAGAAAATGATACGGTGTTATTTAAAGGTAGCCGTTCAATGAAAATGGAAGAAATTTTTCAAGCGTTATATAAGGAGTGGGAAGTATGAATTTATATTTAGCATTAGGTTTAGCAGCCGTTTTGAGCTTTGGTATTGCTTTCGGCTTAGGGTATGTGGTAATTCCGTTTTTACATAAATTAAGCTTCGGTCAGACAATTCTCGACATCGGTCCGAAATGGCACAAGGACAAACAAGGTACACCTATTATGGGTGGTATTATGTTTATTGTTTCAACGCTTATTTCTTTTGGCTTAATTGCTTTAATTGACCATCTTTGTGATGGTAAAATTATTGTTGTAAACGATATTCTATCAACATCAATGAAGGTTAAAATCTTCAGTGGTATTGTAATGGCTTTAGGCTTTGCTTTCATCGGTTTTCTCGATGACTACATCAAAGCTGTTAAAAAGCGTAATATGGGACTTTCCATCAAACAAAAATCTGTACTTCAGATAATCGTAATGCTTGGTTATTTATTAACTCTTTATTTAGATAACCCGACAGGTGCTATGTTTATTCCATTTGTAGGTATGGTGGAAACAAAAATTTTCTTCTGGGTTATTGGTATTGCAGTTATTTATTGCACAACAAATGCTGTTAATTTTACTGATGGTGTTGACGGACTTTGTGCGTCTGTTACAGCGGCAGCGGCAGCCTGCTTTATAGTTATTGCAGGGCTTCGCAACTGCTTTGGTGCAAGTCTTTTATCCGCTTCGTTAATGGGTGGTCTTGTTGGTTATGTAATCTGGAACTGGCATCCTGCAAAGGTTATGATGGGCGACTTAGGCTCAATGTTTTTAGGCGGTATGATTGTCGCTCTTGCATACGCAGTAGATTGTCCGTTCATAATACTTTTAGTAGGTATTATTTATGTAGCAGAATTCGGCTCAGATATAATTCAGATTGGTTACTTCAAAATGACACACGGCAAACGCTTCTTCAAGATGGCACCAATTCACCATCATTTTGAGCTTTGCGGTTGGAAAGAAACAAAAATCGTTAAGATTTTTACACTCGTAACATTTATCGGTGGTGCCGCAGCAATAGCACTTTTCTATTTTGGTAATTTAAAATAAAAATTAAATTTATTATAAAGTAAGGAGGAAAGTAAATGAATCTGACAAAAATTAAGTCTATGTTAAAAGATTCCTGGATTAAAAACAGTATGGATTTGCCATTCTTTTTAATTCTCTTACTCGTTCTCTCAATAGGACTTGTAATGTTGCTTTCTTCAAGTTATTTTTACGCATTTTATAATACTTCAAATAATAACAGTCTTCACTATTTTACCCGTCAGTTTGGTTTTGCAATACTTGGTCTTGTGGTTATGTATGCTATATCAAAATTTGATTACCATCAGCTTAAATTTTTAAGCACTTTGGGTATGGGTATTTCGGTGTTGCTTCTTGTATTAGTGTTACTTATGCCATCAGAAGACGGAATCAGAAGATGGATTAGCATAGGCCCTGTACAATTCCAGCCATCAGAGGTCGCCAAATTTATGCTGATTTTGTATCTGGCACGAGGGCTTGATAAGGATTACAGAAAGCTGACGAGCAGTAAGCTTTCTGAGGAAACCTTTGCACAAAGACTCTACGAAATGTCCGGTAAAAAGATTTTATTAACTCAGGGAACAACAACTCTTTTTTATTATCTCTTTATAGTAGTAGTAATTGCAGGTCTTGTTGCACTCGAAAGCCATTTATCAGGTACTATTCTTGTTATGGGCATCGGCGTTATTATGCTGTGGCTCGGCGAGGGTAGGGCAAGATGGTTTATAATAGGTGCAATAGTTGCAGTCTTAGCAGTTACCATAGTGGTATTGGAATATGAAAATATCCCGTTGTTAAGAGATTATATGGCAGAAAGAATTCAAGCCTGGTTAGATAAGGATTTTGAACCTATGGGTGCTCGTTGGCAAACAAACCAATCTCTTTATGCAATAGGCTCAGGCGGATTTTTCGGAGCAGGTCTTGGTAATTCTAAAGAAAAATATCTTTATGTGTCCGAGCCTCAGAATGACTTTATTTTTGCTATTGTCTGTGAGGAATTAGGCTTTATAGGTGCAGCAGGAATTCTTATTTTGTTTGGTGTGCTTATCTGGCGTGGTATTATAATTGGTATGCGTGCAAAAGACCGTTTCGGTACACTTATTGCTTTTGGTATGGTGTTGCATTTAGGTCTTCAGGTAGCACTCAATGTAGCAGTTGTTACTGATACACTTCCTAATACAGGTATTGGCTTACCGTTCTTCAGCTATGGTGGTTCGTCAATGCTTATCTGTTTAGCAGAAATGGGCGTTGTGCTTTCGGTTTCCCGACAAGCTAATATGCCTAAGGTATATACATTCAGAAATTCTAAAAAAAGAAAAGCTACAAGAAGTAGTGAAGCATAAAAAATATAGTGGTGAGTCAGATGAAAGTATTAATAGCAGCAGGTGGTACAGGTGGTCATGTGAACCCTGCATTAGCCGTTGCAGGTGAAATAAAAAAAAGGCATCCTGAAGCAGAAATCTGCTTTGTAGGTACACCTGACAGAATTGAAGCAAAAATTGTTCCGGAAGCAGGTTATCCTTTAAAAACTATTGAAATCAGTGGTTTTAAAAGAAGCTTTTCACCGGATGCAATAAAAGCAAATGTAAAAACAGTTACAAGACTTTTAAAAAGCTCTGGTGCTGTTAAAAAGATAATCAACGAATTTAAAGCCGATGTAGTTGTTGGTTTTGGTGGATATGTAAGCGGTCCTGTTGTGAGAATGGCAGCAAAAATGGGTATTCCTACTGCTATTCACGAACAAAATGCTTACCCTGGTATCACTAATAAAGCGTTGGCTGAAAAAGTAGATGTAGTTATGCTTACTGCTGAAGAAGCCAAAAAGCATATGAATATTAAAAACAAAATGGTTGTAACAGGTCTTCCTGTTAGAGGTGAGCTCTTAGAGGCTGACGGCGAAATTTCAAGAGCAGAATTAGGCTTTGACAGTAAGCCTCTAATTCTTTCAATGGGTGGCTCATTAGGTGCAAGAGCAATAAATGAAGCTGTTACAGATGTCGTTTCAAAAATCTGGAGAGATAACACTTGTAACTTCCTTATTGCTACTGGTCAATATGGTCTTTGGGTGCCCGATTTAATGAAAGAAAAGGGAGTAGATTTAGAGAATGCTAAAAATATTGAAATCAGAGAATATATAAACGATATGGCTCGTTGCCTTTCTGCTTCGGACCTTGTAATCTGCCGTGCAGGTGCTTCATCGCTTTCAGAATTTCAAGCGTTAGGTAAAGCATCAATTTTAATTCCATCACCAAATGTTACTGAAAATCATCAGTTCCATAACGCAATGGCACTTGTTAATAATAACGCGGCAGTTATTATTGAAGAAAAAGATTTAACAGGTGACAAGCTTTTAGAAGAAATCAATAAGTTAATTAACGATAAATCTAAGCTTAAGGAAATAGGCGATAATGCAAAGAAAATGGCAACCTTAAATGCTAAGGAGCAAATCGCAGATATTGTTTTAGGCTTAATAAAAAATTAAATAGTAACCAAAAACACTTTTATCACATAATATGAAGCATAGGTTTAACAGCACTTTTGAAAGGGGCGGCTGTATGGCTTCATTTGTAATTAACGGTGGTAGAAGATTAAGCGGAAGTTTAGTTGCACAAGGCTCAAAAAACAGTGCCTTGCCGATTCTTGCTGCAACTTATTTAGTAAGTGGCAAATCAGTAATACATAATTGCCCCCGTCTTTCAGATGTTGAAAGCACTATTAAAATATTAGAAAATCTGGGATGTAAAATTGAAAGACGCGGAACAGATTTAGTAATTGACAGTTCATCTGCCTTCGGTTTTGAAATTCCTGAAGACTTAATGCGTGAAATGCGTTCATCTGTTATATTTTTAGGTGCAATTCTTGCAAAAACCGGCAGAGCTGTTATATCAACACCGGGCGGGTGTGAAATAGGCTTAAGACCGATTGATTTACACCTTTTTGCAATGAGAAAATTAGGTGTAACAATCCGTGAAGAGCACGGCAGACTTGAGTGCTCAGTAAATAAAAGATTAAAGGGGACAAAAATTACCTTAACATTCCCAAGTGTCGGAGCAACTGAAAATGCAATTTTAGCTTCAAGTGTTTCAGAGGGCACTACAACAATAATAAATGCGGCTCGTGAGCCTGAAATTATAGATTTATGTAATTTTTTAAATAAATGCGGTGCAAAAATTCACGGCGGTGGCGAAAGCATAATTGTAATTGAGGGTGTAAAAAAGCTTACAGCAACCGAGCATTCTGTAATATGTGACAGAATTGCCGCTGCAACATATCTTTTTGCAGGTGCTTTAACAGGTGGCGATATTTCTGTAAAAAACACCGTTCCTGCTCATTTAGGCGGAATTTTGCCTATATTGGAGGAAACGGGTTGCGAGGTATCTGTAAGATGCAATGAAATAAGACTTAAAGCCCCGTTAAAGCTTAATAGAATTGATAAACTCATTACACAACCATATCCCGGTTTCCCGACTGATGCTCAGGCACCTATAATGACACTTGCAACAGTAGCAAGGGGAACAAGTGTAATTGTTGAAAATATTTTTGAAAGCCGTTTCAAGCATGTTCCCGAACTTTTGCGAATGGGTGCAAGAATTCGCACAGAGGGTAGAGTGGCAGTGGTTGACGGTGTTGAAAGGTTATACGGTGCAAGCGTTGTTTCACCTGATTTACGAGGTGGCTCAGCACTGGTTTTAGCAGGACTTACAGCAATTGGCGTAACCGAGGTAAGTGGAATTAAGCACATTGACCGCGGTTATGAGGAATTTGAGAAAAATCTTTGTATGTTAAATGCAGATATAGTTAGGACGAAAAAAAGTTATGGCAACACAAAAGAAAAATAATTCAACAAAAATAATCAAATTGCCTACTGACTTCACAGGAATCAGTGGGCAACAGTTGTCGCGTGACGAGGTTCGCTCAAGAAAGAAGAAAAGGTTAAAAAGACGCAGAGCAATAAGAAAAGCAATTTTTTCATTTGTAATGCTTCTAATTGTTGGGGTTATAGGGTTAGTTCTCGCTTTGACTGTATTTTTTAAAATTGATACTATTAAGGCGAAAGGCTCCACTGCATACCCACCAAAAATAATAATAGAAAATTGTGGTGTTTCTGTTGGCGACAGTATTTTGCTTTCAGGTGAAGAGCAAATAGCAAAAGCACTTATGTCGGCACTTCCGTTTGTTGGTTCAGTGACAATAGAACGGGAATTACCATCTACGCTCATAATCAATGTAACCGACACAAGCACTGCAGCGGCAATATCCAACAAGGGTACATATATATTGATAAATGAAAACGGTAAGGTTTTGGACTCGGATTCTGATATTTTAACAGAGGGAATACCGCTTGTAGTTGGTGTTGAAGTAGAAAGTTTCAAAGAAGGGGAAACAATTACTTTTAAAACTGAAGAAAATGGGGATATTTTAATTGAGGTGTTAAAAGCTGTAACTAAGGCAGGTATTATCAGCTTAAGCGAAATTGATGTTACCGATACTTCAGAAATTTTTATGAAATATGACAATCGTATTAAGATTCTTGTTGGCTCATCAGTAAATTTAGAAACTAAAATTTTAAGAGCCGCTTCGGCAATTGAGCGTGAAAATGAAATCAATCAATATGAAATCGGTGTGCTTGATTTGAGAACCGAGCCAAAGGTATATTTTAAAGCAGGTGAAGAGGAATCTACTACTGCATTAACAGATGAGCAGAAAACCGATAAAAATGAAGATTCAACAGAAACTATTAACAAAACAAGCGAAAAAACCACAGAAGAATAGTAATATTTTGGTTATTTTTCAAAAAAATTACAATTTTGTAATAAAAAAACAAAAAACATCTTGCTATTCTCAAATTTGTGTGGTAACATTATAGGGCTAGTTTAGAAATTTTTTGTACAAGCATTTTTTTAGGACAGTGGTTGTCCGCATTGCTTGATATTATAAAGCTATAAAGTTTTATATGATTAGGAGGAAGTTCAAATGGCATTTGAAAATGTTACAACTGAATTCGCAGAAAATACTCAAATTAAAGTTATCGGTGTCGGTGGCGGCGGCGGTAACGCTATTAACCGTATGGTAACTTCAGGTGTTCAAGGTGTTGAGTTCGTTGCTATAAATACAGACAGACAAGCTCTCGAATCATCAAAAGCAACTCACAAGATTGTAATTGGTGATAAGGTTACAGGCGGTCGTGGTGCTGGTGCTCGTCCTGAAATCGGTCTTAAAGCTGCTGAAGAAAGCAGAGATATGATTGTTGATACATTAAACGATACTAATATGGTATTTATTACTGCTGGTATGGGCGGTGGTACAGGTACAGGTGCTGCACCTGCTATTGCTCAGATTGCAAAAGAACGCGGAGTTCTTACTGTTGGTATTGTTACAAAGCCTTTCCAATTTGAAGGCAGAAGAAGAATGCAACAGGCTGAAGCTGGTATTGCTGAGCTTGCACAGCATGTTGACAGTCTTATTGTTATTCCAAACGAAAGACTCAAATATGTTACAGATCAAAAAATTACATTTGTAAATGCTTTCGCAATTGCTGATGATGTTCTTCGTCAGGGTGTTAAGAGTATTTCAGATCTTATTAAGGTTGAAAGCCTTATTAACTTAGACTTTGCTGATGTCAGTGCAGTTATGAAAGACGCTGGTTATGCACATATGGGTGTTGGTCGTGCTTCTGGTAAAGAAAAGGCTACTGCAGCTGCAAACGAAGCTATTTCAAGTCCTCTTCTTGAAACAACAATTCAAGGTGCAAAAGGTCTTATTATCAGTATTACAGCTTCTCCTGACATTACACTTGAAGAAGTTGAAGATGCTGCAACAATCGTTTCAAGTGCGGCAGATGCAGATGCTAATATCATCTTCGGTGTTACATTAAATGAATCTCTTGATGATGAGTTAATCGTAACAGTTATTGCAACCGGTTTTGGTACTGATACTAACGGCTTCCCAAATAAAGCAGGTGCTGCTTCAACTGTAGCAAGTACTGCTACTGGTGCTACTTCAGAATCAGATGTTATCTCATCTTCAACAATTGATGATGACGATATTGACGGTATCCTCAATCTTTTCAAAAACAGATAATTTAATGAAAGTAAATAATGCCGATTGATTATTCAGTCGGCATTTTTGTTTATATACTATGAAAATTAAGTTAAATAAATACGAAAAGCAAACCTTTCGGGATTTACTTGTTTTAATCCCTATGATTATGGTAATAATAATCCTCTCACGCAGTATTCCTGACGGAACCTTGCGTTATCAGTTGCCTGCAAGTGATGTGGGAGAAAAGGCAATTGCCCTGACCTTTGACGATGGGCCGGGTGATTATACAGAAGAATTACTTGATGGTTTAAAACAGTATAATGCAAAAGCAAGCTTTTTTGTGATTGGCAGTAAGGCTGAAAAAAATCCTGAAATTGTAAGCAGAGCCTTCAACGAGGGTCATTTAATAGGTAACCATACCTATGACCATATAAGATTACCTCTTCATAGTGTAAAAGCTTGTGAAGAGAGTATAGGTAAAACCTTTAATATAATCGAAAATATAACAGGCGAAAGGTCTTTGTATCTTCGTGCTCCTTACGGCGATGTTTCAGCGTACCAATTAAAAAAGCTCGATGTTGTATTCGTAAGCTGGACTTTCTCAACTTACGATTGGCAAGGGAAAGATGCTGATTATATCTATGAAAGAATTATGAAAAAAGCAAGTGACGGTGATATTATACTTCTTCACGACACTAAAAAAGAAACTGTCGAAGCAGTTTTACGAGCAATCCCCGAATTACAGGAGCAAGGCTACGAGTTTGTAAGAGTAGATGAATTACTTTCCCGTAATGGCGAAAAAATTAAAATGGGAACGCCGTATAGATGGTGTAAACACGAACGCAATGCGTTTTCGTTTTAGCTTTTAGGAAACAGGAAACAGGAAACAGGAAACAGGAAACAGGTCTTCTTTAGTTTACTTAGTGATATTGATTAACATTTAATTTTATAGTAGGATTGAGCGATTATGAAAAAAATGATAGTTTGGAATGATAATCTTCTGATTTTTGTTCCTGTTATATTCGTTTTTAGTTTGCTTTTTGGGATAGCAGTCGAATATCTTCGTAGGAAGAGAGTCGAACAATATTTAAAATTTTTATCAATTATAAATACAGTTAGTTACTGTTTGTTTATATTTATATCCGCTGTATGTTTTGCTACCAGGTTTTCGCTGATGTGCACAATAATATTAGTTTTTACTTTCTTTTTTACTTTTGAACCTGCAGAAATACATAGAACACTTAAGCGGCTTGGAAAAGATGTTGAAGATATTACATCTTATAAAATTAAACCATTTATTTTTGTTTTATCAAGTTGTCTGTCTTTTGTAGCAGGTATTGTATTACAATATTTTTTAAATAAATAAATTAAAAGTTCTACCATTTCAGTTTACTACAAACTAAGATGATAGAACTTTTTACTTGCTTTGGGGAAAGATTTTTTCTATTGGTTTTTCTAATTCCTTATCCTGCAAATTCGTAAATAATTTATGGATAATCAAAAACAAGCACTCTCACTTTTTTAGCGAGAGTGCTTGTTTTTTATTGTATTTGATACGTTTAATTTGCTTTACCTTTAGGGGGCATCACAATAGTAAAATCGGTTTTAGTATACTCATCTCCGGATAGATATGTAATTTTGATGTCTCCTTTTCTGTTAAAACCACCTTCAATTACAAAATCCGCTGCAACAGGTGAAACATTTTCTAACTTGTACTCTTTGTAGTATTGTTCTTTATCAAATATCTCCTGAACAATTACTATATGTTCGCCATTTCTATAATCAGCATATACCACATAATCATCTTTTGCATCTAGTACATAATGAAATGTCTCTGAGATTTTGCTGTTTTCCAAATCGAAAAATCTCGCATAGTTTGTTGACAAGCCAGTTCCTGCCTGAATAGATATACCAACAACATCCGTACTTACGCATAATCTTTTGGGTTCGCTTGTCAAATTATCTTCAAAATCTAAAATTCTATCTTTATAATCAGTGACTTCGTATGAATAATTGTTAGCTTTTTCCTGCGTAATTATTGAATGGCAAATTAAGTTGACATCCCATAATTCGTATCTGCTGATATTTTTGATAGAACCACAATGCATGTCCAGATGACCGCGGTCATCTTTATCAAAAATGCCTTCTACAATAACGTATTCACCATTATACTGATTGGCTTCTTCGTAAGAAATCGTTCTTTCACCAAGTTCAATCCAGAGGGAATTACCTAAATGATACTTTAAATCTTCTTTGCTAAGCGATATACAATTACCTTCAAATTCAATATTACCAACACCATTTACTCTGACGAGTTCACCATCATATTTTTCAGGTGTTGCAATAAGTTGAATCATTGTTACATCTTTAGCGTATTGATTGGCGGAATTAGGGGTTTCACCGTAGCCTGACTTTATAAGTTGTTTTTTGTATATATCTACGCCCAGAATAATGGCAAAAACAACCAATACTGCAATAATAACAGAAATTAAAATAGTAAATATTCTTTTTTTGTTTTTCATAAAACCACCACCCGCAATTATTGTATCATACTCCGGGAGAAAAGTAAATTCTGACAGTAATATTTCATATTGATTAAATCATTGTTTTATGATAAACTAATAGTAGTAAATTTGTGAGGTGAAGTTTATATGTCAATTGATAAAGCACTTGAGTTCGCTGTTGCTTCTGTTGAAATGGAAGGCTATAAAGCAGACGCGCAATGTCTTGAGTGGTCAAAAAAAGCACTCAATGGTGAAATTTCAACTGAACAATATATTCAACTCGTTTTACAAAAAGCTGGTGTGAATGCTTAATGGCTTATTCTGTTGACGCTATTCCTGACAATTGCTGGAAAGGTATATTACTGTTAATTTAAAAAGAATTTTTGAAAATGCTTTATCTACTAAATAATATAAGTTCTACCATTTCAGTTTACTTTAAACTCAAATGATAGAACTTATTTATTTTCTTTTAGGAAAGATTTTTTCTACCCGCTCATTTATTTCTTCTTCGCTTAGATTTGAGTCAATACCACGAAGCTTTAAAATAAGTTTTGAACATCCAAGAATTAAATCGGTGTTCATTTTTTCTATTGGCTTTTCTAATTCTTTGTCCTGGATTTTATTAAGTATTTTTATAAGAAGTTTTTTCATTTTTATCACCCTTAAATTGAATTGAAAATATTATAACAGATATGCATTGCAAATGCAATGCATATTTTGTTGTATATATGGTATAAAATAATTGTAATACAATTGTATTGCGAGGTTTTTATAATATGGGTAAATTTAATATACCGTCTATACCACCAACGACGAACAAAACAATTCGTTTTCCGAATGATGTAATAGAAGAGGTTGAAAAAGCTATTCAAGGTAAAGAGTGTAATTTTTCAGCATTTGTAATTGCAGCAGTTCGCTCAGCGTTGGAAGATATAAATAATGATTAAAAGTAAAAAAGTTCTACCATTTCAGTTACCACAAACTGTAAATGATAGAACTTATTTATTTTTATTCAATTAAAATAAAATCAAACGCGAAGCGTTTCCGAAATTTTCAATTTTCAATTTTCAATTCTCAATTGAAATTAAAGTTTCTCAACAATCTCCTTAGTGTCCCTCGCAATAGCAAGCTCTTCGTTTGTAGGAACAACAAATGCTCTTACAGGGCAACCAGGGAGTGTGAGTTCAACCTCGTCACCGTGAGTTGCATCGTTAACAGCCTTGTCAAGCTTAATGCCAAGATATGAGAGGTTAGATAAAACATCTTCTCTTAAATCTGTGCAGTTTTCACCGATACCGCCTGTGAAAGCAATAACATCAACACCGTCCATAGCAGCAATGTATGAACCAATAACCTTTCTGATTTGGTACCATTGCATATCTCTTGCAAGCTTTGCTCTCTTGTTGCCATTGGTAGCAGCCTTTTTAACCTCACGGTCATCAGAGTGAACACCTGAAATACCGAGAACACCACTTTTCTTATTCATAATTGTGTCCATATCTTTTGGTGAAATACCCTCTTTATCCATGATGTAAGTAATTGCAGATGGGTCAACAGCACCGCAACGAGTACCCATTACGAAACCATCAAGAGGTGTAAGCCCCATACTTGTGTCAAGAACTTTACCATCTTTAATTGCAGTGATTGAACATCCGTTACCAAGGTGGCAAGTGATAAGCTTAATATCTTTTAAATCCTTACCAACAATTTCAGCAGTTCTGTATGCAACAAAACGGTGGGAAGTACCGTGAGCGCCATAACGACGAACGTGGTATTTTTCGTAATATTCATAAGGAAGTCCGAACATATAAGATGTTTCAGGCATTGTGCTGTGGAATGCGTTGTCAAAAACAGCAACCTGTGGAAGCTTTTCGCCAAATACTTCTGTACAAGCGTTAATACCAATAACGTGAGCAGGGTTGTGAAGAGGTGCAAGTGTACCGAGTTCATCAATACCCTTAACAACAGAGTCATCAATAAGAATGCTTTCTGTGTAACGGTCACCGCCCTGAACAACTCTGTGACCTACAGCGTTGATTTCTGCAAGGTCATCAATTACTTTACATTCACCACTTGTGAGTGCATCTTTAACAATGTTAAATGCAACCTTGTGGTCAGGAATGTCAACATCAGGCATTTTAAATTCTCTGCCATCAGCAGTTGAGCCTTTAGCTGAGCTTGTGCTTGTACCAATTGCCTCACAAATACCTTTTGCGAGCCATTTTTCACTTTCCATATCAAAAAGCTGATATTTAAGTGAAGAACTACCGCAGTTAATTACGAGAATTTTCATTTTTGAACCTCCAAAATACTTTTAATTCTTTTAAAGAATTTTATTTACATATTTATTGTGTAAAATACTTACTATATAATTATAGCATCTTTTTTACTTTTTTCAAGTGTAGATTGCATTATTTTAACAGAAAGGGTGGCTTAGGTTGAATTACGGAGTTGTAGCAGAATTCAATCCGTTTCATAACGGACATAAATATCTTATTGACTCATTAAAAAAAGACGGCAATTCTACTGTTACTGCAGTAATGTCAGGTAACTTCGTTCAACGCGGAGAGCCTGCCTTGATGAATGTTAATTTACGAACAGAAGCGGCACTTGATTCGGGAGTGGATTTAGTTCTCTCTTTACCTTTGCCTTTCTGTGTTTCTACTGCCGAAAAATTCGGACTTGCAGGAGTTACAGTTCTCGATTCCTTGAATTGCCTTGATTCTATTGCTTTCGGCTCTGAAAGTAATAATAAAGATTTGCTCTTTGATTGTGCAAAAAATCTAAAATCACCTGAATTCAATACATTGGTTTCAAAATTTATAGAAAATGGTGTTTCGTATCCTGCTGCTCGTGAACAAGCAGTAAGAGAACTTTATGGAGAAACACAAGCACAACTTTTACAGAATTCAAACGATATTTTAGGGGTTGAATATGTAAAAGGTTTAATGTCAATAAATTCAGATTTAGGTGTTACAACTATAAAAAGAATGGGTGCAGAGCACGATTCAGAAGTGGGTACAAAAAATATCCGTTCCGCATCACTTATAAGAACATTTATAGATGATTTATCAGAAGTTGAAAATTTCGTGCCTGAAAAATCTTTTGAAATTATTTCAAAAGCAACAGAAAGCAAAAAAATTATAGATTATAAAAAATATGAAATGTCTTTAATTTTTAAACTCCGTACATTGACTCCTGAAGATTTTAAAAAACTTCCCGATGTTTCAGAGGGGCTTGAATACAGAATTTATGACGCAGTAAGAAATTCAAATAGTTATAACGAACTACTTGAAAAAATCAAGACAAAACGATATACTTTATCAAGGATAAGAAGAATACTTCTTTTTGCATATTTAGATATAACTAAAGAGCAGTTAGAAATCCCTGTTCCTTATATCAGAGTTTTAGGCTTTAATGAAAAAGGTGCGGCTCTTTTAAAGGAATGTAAAGAAAAAGCAACGCTACCAATAATAACTCGTTCTGCCGATTTTAAAAGCTTAACCGAAAATGGAAAAAGAATTTTCGATTTGGAGTGTAAAGCACGGGATTTATATTCTTTGTGTCTTAAAAATCCCGATATCTGCGGTAAAGAAATGACAGAAAAGATAATTATAAAAAAATGAGGTTTTTAATATAATGGATGTACTCGTAATAGGCGGTGGTGCCGCAGGTTTAATGGCGGCAGGTACAGCGGCAAAAAAAGGCTTAAAGGTTACACTACTTGAAAGAAATGATAAATTAGCCAGAAAGGTTGCAATAACAGGCAAGGGCAGATGTAATGTAACAAACGACTGTCCGCTTCTAAATGATTTAATTGCTAATATTCCCGTGAACGGCAGATTTTTATTCGGCGCTTTTTCCCGATTTGATACTGCCGATACAATGGATTTTTTTGAAAATTTAGGCGTACCGCTTAAAATTGAGCGTGGTAACAGAGTTTTCCCTGTTTCTGATAAAGCACTCGATATTGTTGATGCACTAAATAAATACATAACAATAAACGGTGTTACAAGAAAACAAGGAAGAGCGACTGAGCTTATTATAGAAGATGGTAAAGTCGCTGGTTGCATTACAGAGGACGGAAAAAAATATTTTGCAAACAATGTAATCGTCGCAACAGGCGGTCTTTCTTACCCGAAAACAGGCTCAACAGGTGACGGCTACGAGTTAGCAAAGCAAGCAGGTCATAAAATAACCGACTTAAAGCCGTCTTTAGTTCCTTTGGAATGCCACGAGGGTTGGTGTACCGAGGCTCAGGGGCTTTCTTTAAGAAATGTTAAAATAACTGTTGAAGATACAGTAAAGCATCGTGATATTTACGAGGATATGGGCGAAATGATTTTTACTCATTACGGTATTTCCGGACCGATGGTGCTTTCTGCTTCATCACATATGAGAAATATGGAAAAGGGCAGATATAAAATTCATATTGACTTCAAACCGGCTCTTTCCTACGAACAGCTTGACAAACGAATTCAAAGAGATTTGTTGGAATGTTCAAACAAAAATCTTTATAATACATTGTCACTTTTATTACCAAGAAAAATGATTCCGATAACTGTAAAGCTCACAAAGCTTAACGGCAATTTAAAATCAAATCAGGTAACAAAAGAAATGCGAAGTGAATTAGTTGATTTCTTAAAGGATATAACACTCACCGTAACAGATTTCAGACCGATTGATGAAGCGGTTATTACATCTGGCGGTGTAGATATTTCAGAAGTAAATCCAAAAACAATGGAAAGTAAATTGTTAAAAGGTCTTTATTTTGCAGGTGAGGTTTTAGATGTTGACGCTTACACAGGTGGCTTCAACTTGCAAATAGCATTTTCAACCGGTCACCTCGCAGGTGATTCAGTAGAAATATAAAACAGGAGAGAAAAGATATGATTAATGTAGCAATTGACGGACCTGCAGGTGCAGGCAAAAGCACAATAGCAAGAAAGGCAGCAGCAGAGCTTGGCTTTATTTATGTTGATACAGGTGCTTTGTATAGAACAGTAGCTTTAAATGCTTTAAGAAGCGGCGTTAAAGATACTAAAAATGCCGAGGAAGTAATCCCTACACTTAAAAATGCAGAGGTTTCACTTAAATTCATTGACGGTGAACAACATGTATTTTTAAGAGATGAGGATGTTTCAACCGCTATTCGTCAGAATGAGGTTTCAATGGCAGCTTCCAATGTTTCCTCAATTCCTGAGGTAAGAGCATTCCTTTTTGATTTACAGAGAAATATAGCAAAAAATAACGATTGCATTATGGACGGCAGAGATATAGGCACAGTTGTTTTACCGGATGCTAAAATTAAAATTTTCTTAACTGCTTCAGCAGAAGCGAGAGCAGACAGACGCTTTAAAGAATTACAGGAAAAAGGTCAGGATGTAGCATACGAAGTAATCTTAAAGGAAATTAAAGAAAGGGATTACCAGGATATGAACAGAGCGACTGCACCGTTAAAGCAAGCTGAAGATGCAGTTTTGGTAGATACAACAGAAATAAATTTAGAAGAGTCAATTGCACTTATGATTAGCACAATAAAGGAGCGTCTTTAATGGCAGAAATAACCCTTGCTAAAACAGCAGGCTTTTGCTTCGGTGTTGACAGAGCTATAAAGCTTATTGAACAACTTTTGCAAGAGGGCAAAAGTGTTGCAACCTTAGGACCTATTATTCACAACCCGCAGGTTATTGAAGATTTTAAAAATCGCGGAGTTTATATAGTAGAGCATCCTGACGAAGTAAAAGAAGGTACAATTTTAGTTTTAAGAACACACGGAGTTACTGAAGAGGTTTTAGAGGAAGTAAAAAAAAGTGGTGTGGAATTTATAGATGCTGCTTGTCCGTTTGTAAATAAAATTCATAAAATTGTCAGAGATAATTCAGGTGAAAATGTTGTTACTTTAATAGTAGGTGACCCAAGCCACCCTGAAGTGCATGGCATAAAAAGCTGTGCAAAAGGGGAAGCCTATGTTGTAAAAGATTCAACTGAATTAGAGGAAATTTTACAAAAAAACGCCTTATTTTCTAAAAAAGAATTAATTTTGGTCGCTCAGACGACATTTAGTGTCAAAGAATGGGAAAAAAGTTTAAAAAAAATAAAATTACTATGTACAAATGCAAAAATTTTTGATACAATATGTAGCGCGACCGAAGAAAGACAAAAAGAAGCAGTTTCTCTTTCGCTTAAAAATGACGCTATGATAATTGTCGGTGGTAAGCACAGCTCTAACACACAGAAATTAAAAAGCGTTTGTGAAAAGAATTGCCCGTCATTTCTTGTTGAAACTAAAGATGAACTTTATGGTATTTCATTTTCCGGTTTTAACTCAATTGGTCTTACTGCGGGTGCATCCACTCCCGCCGGTATTATAAAGGAGGTACTTCAAACCATGTCCGAAATTGTAAACGAAAACAAAATGATTGAGGAGGAAAAAGTGCTGGACTCTGTATCAGCAGATGATTTTGATTTTGCTCAGGCATTAGAAGAATCACTTAACAGCCTTAACAGTAACCAAAAAGTAAAAGGTACTGTAATAAGCGTTAAATCTACTGAGATACAAGTTGATATCGGCAGGAAAGAAACCGGCTATATTCCATACAGTGAATACAGCAATGACCCTAATGCTAATCCGCAGACAGAGTTAAAACCTGGCGACGAATTAGACCTCATCATCATGAAAACCAACAACGCAGAAGGCGTAATTATGCTTTCTAAGAAGCGTTATGATGCTGTTAAAGCATGGGATAACATTCTTGCAGCAGAAGGTACAGATAAGGTATTCGAAGGCGTAGTAACAGATGTTGTTCGCGGCGGTATCCTTGTATTTTCAGAAAATGTTAAGGTATTCATTCCTGCATCTCTTGCAACAATGAACCGTAACGACAAATTAGAAGATTTATTAAAGACAACTGTTCAGTTCAAGATTATTGAAATCAATAAGCAAAGAAAACGCGCAGTTGGCTCAATCAAAGCAGTACTTAAAGGTGCTAAGAAAGAAGCTGAAGACAAGTTCTGGGCTGAGGTTCAGGAGGGTGAAACCCGTACAGGTACAGTTAAGTCACTCACAAACTACGGTGCATTCGTAGATATCGGTGGCGTTGACGGTATGATTCACATTTCTGAGCTTTCATGGAGCAGAATCAAGCATCCATCAGAGGTTGTAAATGTAGGCGACAGCGTAGAAGTTACAATCAAAGCACTTGACCAGGAAAAGAGAAAAATCTCTTTAGGCTTCAAAAAAGTTGAAGACAATCCATGGGAAATTCTCAAGAGAGATTATCCGGTTGATACTGTTGCTGATGTTAAAATTGTCAGCTTCACATCATTCGGTGCATTCGCTCAGATTATTCCGGGCGTTGATGGTCTTATTCACATTTCTCAGATTGCAAATAAACATATTGCAAATCCTGCAGAAGTACTTAAGGTTGGCGAAGTAGTAAAAGCAAAAATTACTGAAATCGACTTTGACCTTAAGAGAGTTGGGCTTTCAATTCGTGCTCTTCTTCCTGAAGAACCAAAGGAAGAATCAGTTGAAGAAGCAACTGAAGCAGTAGCAGAAGCTGCTGAAGCAACAGAAGAAGTAGCTGAATAATAAAAAATAATACTACCCGAAAAAACACTTTTTCGGGTAGTATTTTATTAGAACGGAGTGAGAAAATTGTACTGCGAAAAGTGTAACAAGCAAAGCCCCGATAATTTCAAGCACTGTGCTTATTGCGGTGCTGTTTTCCACAAAAAGAAAAAAGAGCGCAAGGAAAATGTGCTTATCCAAAAAATAAAGGCATACAGAATGCCCACAATGAAAAGCAGAGTTTTAAGCCTTATAACAATAGCAGTTGTGTTAGCAATTGCAGCAATTGTTACAGGTGTGCTTACAGGCAGTAAGCCTGACAGCTTAGTCAAAACCTTTGTTAATGCCATTGAAGCAAACGACGAGGAATTGTTTTTCACTCTTTTTGATGAACACATAAAATCTTATAATAAAGAATACCTTTATTTTGATGACGAGGTTGTTTTAACTGAAATGACCCACGCTATGCGTCGTAGTAATGAGTTTTATAAAATTCGTTGCGGTGAGGATTTTAAGCTTTCATACAAAGTGAATTCTGTTGTGTATTTAGAAGAAACAGAGCTTGAAGAGATTAACGAATTATTACTAGAAACCTACGGCTATGAAAAATCTGTGAATAAAGGTGCAAAATTATCCTTTACTGTTGATGCAAAAGGTGATTTTGGAGAATACCAGAGCATTTATAATGATATATATGCAATCCGTATTGGCGGTAAATGGTACTTAACTGAAAAGACTAAAGGTTGATGAGTAAAAAAATCAACCTTTTATTTTTTGCGAAAAATGTCATTTTTTAGGTTTTGCACAAAAATTATGAACTATGAAAATAATATTTGACAAATTTTAATAAATGTGTTATTATTGCTCTAAGAATTCGTATTTCAAATGGTTGAGGTGGTATTTTGAGCGAGCAGTTAACATCTTGTTACGATGACTTTACTGATGAAGAATTAGTAAAGCTTTCACAAGAGGGTAACAGTCTTGCTTTAGATGCTTTAGCTCGTAGGTTTTTGTCACATAAGCCGAAGCTGTATTCTGCAGGCTATTTAGATGTTGACGATTTACTTCAGGAGGGGATGATTAGCTTCCTCTCTGCAGTTAGAACCTACCAGAGCGAAAAAGGTGTTCCTTTTTCAGCCTATGCTACTGTTTGTATGAACAACGGAATTTCTTCTGCAGCGAGAAAAACCAAGAACGATTTTCAGATTGACAGAGATGTTGACCCCGTAACAGTCAATGCTGAAGCTAAAAATCCACTTGATACAATAGTAGATAGTGAAAATCTTTCTTCTGTTCTCACTCTTTGTGAAAATGTTCTTTCAGATGTAGAAAAATCAGTTGTTTACAGTCAGATGAGTGGCCTTTCTTATACAGAAACTGCTGAAAAATTAGGTCTTACACCCAAGGCTGTTGATAATGCACTTCAACGCGCCAGAAAAAAGTTGAAAAACGTATTCGCATAAATGTCCTTTTAGCTTAAAAAGGAGAGCGTTATTTTAAAGGTGACGGTGCAATTCCGTCGGAGGACACATCATTATAAAAAGCGAGGAAGCTAAAAATGTACGAAGACAAAACTCTCATCTGCAAAGAATGTGGTAAAGAATTCACTTTCACAGCAGGCGAACAAGAATTCTATGCTGAAAAAGGATTTGTAAACGAACCACAACGTTGCAAAGAGTGCCGTGATGCTCGTAAACAAGCAATTAAGGGAGAACGCGAAAAGTTCAAAGCAACTTGTGCAGCTTGCGGTGGCGAAGCAGAGGTTCCATTCAAGCCACGCGAAGACAGACCTGTTTATTGCAGTGCATGTTTTGCAAAAATGAAAGAAGAGGCATAAGTTTTACATAAAAATTAGTTTAATTTAATGAAAAAAGTTTGCCTGCCTTGTCACGAAAGTGGCAAGGCATTTCTTTTTTCAGTGATAAAAATTCTTGGGGAATTTTTATCATATCGCATACAGGAACTGTATATATCGTAACTGCAATGGCAGTTATATCGCATTTGTTGCGTTTTACGAAACAAATATATCGCTTGTTAAATAACTTTTTAAAAAGATTTTACTTAGTTTATATTCGCGATATAAATTCCTTGAATTTGCGATATGTCATTGACGCGATATACTTCGTGCGATATGTTTGCTAAAGCAAACGCAAATTGGCTCTTTATTTTAAATGAGTTTTATGTTTAGGGAATTCTACCTCTTTTCTTAAAATAAACAAAGCAAATAAATTCGGCACTGCCATAAGTCCGTTGAAAATATCAGCAATTGACCATATAATTTGCGGTGAAACAATACAGCCGATTAACGCGAGTATTAAATATAACGCCTTGTAGGGCTTGATTGCTCTGTGAGTGAAAAGATATTCGGCACTTTTTTCACCATAAAACGAACAACCTGTAAGTGAAGCAAATGAAAAAACAGCAGTTAAAATGGCAATGCCTTTTTTACCAAATTCACCTAAAACACCATAAGAAGCAACAGAAAGCTCCGCACCATATAATTCGCCATCCGGAATAAATGAGCCACTGACTAAAATTACAAGTGCCATAATCGAGCAAAGAAGCACTGTGTCGCAAAATACCTCAAACATTGCCCAGATGCCTTGATTTTCAGGTGTTGTGTTATCTGTTTCAGAATGAATAATAGTAGATGAGCCAAGCCCTGCCTCGTTAGAAAATACTCCTCGTGAAATTCCGTAACGCATAGCTTTAAACATACCAAATCCGCTAAGAGCCTTTAAAGAAAAAGCTTCTTTAAATATAAGGCAAATAGTCGGCATTATTCTGTCCTTAAAAATAAAAAGTACGCCAAAGGATAATAATAAATAAGAAACAGTCATTAAGGGTACTATAAATTCACTGAGCCTTGAAATTCCCTTAACACCTTTTCTTATAACAAAAAAGCAAATTACAACTGCCACAATTGCTGTTATATAGGTTGGCACATTAAAACCGCTTTTAAGAGATGCACTGACAGAATTCGCCTGTGCCATATTGCCCATACCTAAAGTAGATAAAAGACAGAAAACAGCATATACTTTTGCAAGACCTTTCATATTAAGACCTTTTTCTATGTATTGAAAAGCACCACCCGATATTTTTTCGTATTTATTGCGAAAGCGATATTTAATACCTAAATAGTTTTCACTGTATGCGGTCATCATAGAAATAAAAGCAGAAATGCACATCCAGAAAACACTACCCGGTCCACCTGAATAAATAGCCGTTGCAACCCCTACAATGTTTCCGGTACCAATACACGCAGCAAGTACTGAGCAAAAAGCACCAAATTGCGAAATTCCGTTTTCGGTATCCTCTTGTTTTTTGAATAGTGTTTTTACAGTTGTGTTAAAGATTTTTTTTGCACCGCGAATCTGAAAAAAACGGCTTTTTAAAGTGAACCAGATACCCACAAAAAGAAAAAAAGTAAGCATCGGTGCGCCCCAGATTACGCCACCAATTGCGTTTATCAACCCGCTCATTTTTGCATCTCCTTTACTTGAAAATAAAAAGAATTTGCAGTATAATTATATAGCTTTAAAATCCTTAATATAACAAGGTGTGAAAAATGGTAAATGATTTAACCAAAGGAAAGACAAGCAGGGTTATTTTTAATTTCAGTATTCCCTTGTTTATAAGCGTTGTCTTTCAACAAATGTATAACATTGCAGATAGTGTAATTGCAGGTCGCTTCGCAGGTGAGGCGGCTTTAGCGGCAGTTGGTGCTTCTTACCCGATTACTAATATTTTTAATGCTATTGCAGTTGGTTGTAACATAGGATGTGGCGTTGTTATTTCTCAGCTTTTCGGTGCAGGGAAGTATAGAAAAGTCAAAACCGCAGTTTCTACTTCAATTATTACTTCAATCGTTATATCTGCTGTATTGACAGCAAGCGGAATTTTGTTGACACCGGCTCTTATGAAGCTTATAAATACACCGGATGATATTTTTAATGATTCTGCATTATACCTTGAAATTTATATAGGCGGATTTACCTTTTTGTTTCTTTATAATATCGCAAACGGTGTTTTTGCATCCTTAGGCAATTCCAGAACACCACTCTATTTCTTGATTTTTTCTTCTGTGACTAATGTGCTGTTAGATTACATCTTTGTAGCAGAATTTAAAATGGGCGTCAGTGGTGTTGCGTGGGCTACCTTTATTGCACAAGGTGTTGCAGGTGTACTTGCTGTGTTTGCTCTGCTTTACCATTTAAAAGCTTTACAGACAGACGGCAAAGCAAAAGTATTTTCATTTGATATGCTCAAGAAAATTTCAAAAATTTCAATTCCAAGTGTATTACAGCAGAGCTTTGTGTCAGTTGGTAATGTATTTATTCAAGGCGAAATAAACAGCTACGGCTCTGCGGTTATTGCAGGTTATTCGGCGGCTATTAAGCTTAACACCTTTGCTGTTAATGCACTCGTTACCTTTGGTAATTCAGTTTCAAGCTTTACCGCACAAAATGTCGGTGCAAAAAAATATGAGCGAATTAAAGAGGGTCTTAAAAGCGGTGCAGTGCTTGCGGTAATTACTGCTGTTATATTTACTTTTGTTTATGTCATATTTTCAGAAACACTTATCGGTGCATTTATGGAGGGTGACAAAAGCACATTAGCCTTAGAAACAGGCAAACAGTTTTTAATTATAGTTGAGCCGTTTTTGTGTGCAATTGCTTTTAAGGTTGTGTGCGATGGTGTTTTAAGGGGCACAGGAAATATGAATTATTTTATGACTGCAACCTTTGCCGATTTAGTGTTAAGAGTAATTTTAGCATTTATTTTTTCAAACATTTTGGGTGCAGTGGGAATATGGCTCTCTTGGCCAATCGGCTGGCTTTTGGCGGTGGTGCTTTCTTTTGTTTTTTATAAAAAAGTAGTAAATAAATTGAAAATTGAAAGTTGAAAATTGAAAATTTTGGGACCTGCGGTCGGCAATTATAATTGAATTACAAGAATATAAGTTCTATCATTTAAAGTTTGTGTTAACTAAAAATGATAGAACTTGTTTATCTTTATTCAATTAAATATAATCAAGGCGAAGCCTTCCGAAATTTTCAATTTTCAACTTTCAATTTTCAATTCAAATAAATTCATATTTTGGGGTTAAACTAATTAACGCTATGAACGAGATAATTTTAGAAATGAAAAATATAGAAAAACGCTTTTCAGGTGTTCACGCTTTAAAGGGTGTGGACTTTGAGTTGCGTTCAGGTGAAATTCACGCACTTATGGGCGAAAATGGTGCCGGTAAATCTACCTTAATGAAGATTTTAACCGGCATTTATAAGGCTGATAGTGGTGAGATTTTTTGCTTTAATGAAAAATGTAATTTCAACTCTGTGAAAGACAGTCAGGCAATTGGTATAAGCATAATTCATCAGGAATTAAATCAGGTTCAGGATTTAACCGTTGCTCAAAATATATTTTTAGGTCGCGAAAAAATGATTTCGGGTGTTTTCATTGCTGACAAGAAAATGGAAGAGGACGCTAAAAAGCTTTTAGATTATGTTGGGGTGAATATAAAGCCCTACGAAAAGGTTGGCGAATTAACAGTAGGAAAGCAGCAAATGGTAGAAATTGCAAAAGCTATATCCTTTGATTCTAAAATCCTTATTTTAGATGAGCCAACTGCCGCTTTGACTGAAGTAGAGGTCGAAGAGCTTTTCAGAATAATGAATGAATTAAAAGCTAAAGGCATAGGTATGATTTACATTTCTCACAGAATGGATGAAATCAAGAGAATTTCAGACCGAGTGACAGTAATGCGTGACGGAGAATATATCGGAACTGTAAATACTGATGAAACTACTAAAAACGATATTGTTAAAATGATGGTTGGTCGCGAGGTTTCGGGCGATAAAAAAGAGAAAAGCACCTGCGAAAAAAATTCGCCAATTGTTTTAGAGGTTAAAAAACTGAATAGTGGTGAAAAAATTAAGAATGTCAGCTTCTCACTTCGTAAAGGTGAAATTTTAGGCTTTTCGGGTCTTATGGGTGCAGGGCGTACTGAGGTAGCTCGTGCCATTTGCGGTGCCGATAAATTGGGGAGTGGAGAAATTTTTATAAACGGTAAAAAAACTACAATTAAAAGTCCTGCCGATGCAGTGGAAAAAGGCATTTGCTATTTGTCAGAGGACAGAAAACGCTTCGGGCTTTTGCTTGATAAATCTGTTACCGATAATTCTGTTTTAGCTTCGTTAGATGAATACACTAAATTCAGCTTTATAAACGATAAAAAAGCTACTCTGGATGCAAAAAAGAAAAATGAAATGTTAAAAACCAAAACACCGTCTATGTCACAAAAATTAAAAAATCTTTCAGGCGGTAATCAACAAAAAGTGATTATTGCCCGATGGCTTTTAAGGAATAGCGACATTTTTATTTTTGATGAGCCAACCCGTGGAATTGATATAGGTGCAAAAAGCGAAATGTACGATTTAATAGAGAAGCTTAGTAAAAGCGGTAAATCTATTATTATGATTTCTTCAGAGCTTTCTGAAATACAAAGAGTGTCCGACAGAGTAATTGTTATGTGCGAGGGTAGGGTAACAGGCGAACTACCAATTGAAGAAGCCACAAGTGAAAACATAATGAAATTATCAATGGAAAGAGAGGGTGCTGTATAGTGGAAAAACCAAAAATTATAAAAGACAAATTTGGTCAGAATGCAATTATAGTTATCGCTTTAGTACTTCTCGTGTTTTTGTTTTATCTTTTAAATCCCAACTTTCTTAATAAATACAACATTATCAGTATGGCTCAGAGCTTTGCGCCTTACGCCATTATGGGTCTTGGCGTTACTTTCGCAATTGCCACAGGCGGAATCGACCTTTCAATTGGTACGGTGTGTATCGCTTCATCAGTAGTTGCCGGTAAATTATATACTGTTGGCTTAATTCCTTTGTGGGCAACAATTCCCGTTATGCTCGTAACAGGTAGCTTATTCGGTTTAATTAACGGACTTTTAATTGCTAAATGCAAGCTGCCGGCATTTATTGCCACATTGGGTACAATGATGGTGTCACGAGGGCTTTCTGCTATTATTGTTAACGCACCGAACATTTTTTACCCGACAGGCACCTGGTTTAATAAAGCTTTTTCAAATAACAACGGTTTTCCTATAGGACTTTTGTGGGTTTTTGGGTTTATGATTATTTGTATGTACCTGATGTATAAAAACAAGGTCGGACGATACATTCTTTCAATCGGTTCAAATGAAGAGGCAACAAGGCTTTCGGGCATTGATACCGATAAATATAAAATTATAGCCTATGTAATTACAGGCTTAAGTGCAGGCATTGCGGCTGTTTTCTGGTCAGCGTCATTTGTGACTGTTGCAACAGCTACCGGTAACGGAATGGAGCTTGATGCAATTGCAGGTGTCTATATAGGTGGTACCTCTGCCGCAGGTGGCGTAGCGTCAATTGGTGGCTCTGTAATTGGCGCTTTAATGCTCGTTGTTATTCGTTCAGGACTTAATTTTGTGTTAGCGGTTTTCAATATCAGCGTAAATTCAACTTATGTAACCTATGTTTTAACAGGTGTTATAGTTGTAGTTTCAGTTTTGATAGATGTATTAAAAGTCAAAAGCAGTGAGAAAATCAGGCGAATAAAAAATTCAAAGAAGCAGAATAATTAAATGTAAACTGCAAAAATTATAATTACTAATTATAGGAGTGTTAATTATGAAATTTAAAAAGTTATTAGCAATAGTTCTTTCAATTTCATTGGTTGCCGCTGTACTTTACGGTTGTGGCGGTAACAGTGATAACGAAAATACAACGGGTAGTGGTGATAGTGGTACTCAGAGTAATAATGCAGACAAAACAATTTCGGTTGTTGCAAAGGGTGAATCTCACGCATTCTGGCAATCTGTAAAAAGAGGTGCAGAGGATGCAGGTAAAAAATATGGCTATAAAATAACTTTCCGTGGACCTACCTCAGAAAGCTCATCAGAATTACCATCACAAAAAGAAATGGTGCAGACAGCACTTTCAAATAATGTTTCAGGTCTTGTAATTGCTACAATTGGCGAGGGCTTTACTGATATGCTTGAACAAGCCTACGACCAGAAAATCCCTGTTGTTCAGTTTGATAGTGGTATCTGGGAAGCAGATATAAAAACGCTTGACGATAAAGGCAAAAATCCGATTGTTTCATCAGTTGCAACATCAAATGAAAAAGCCGCAGCCATTGCCGCTGAAAATTTCTTTGATGAAATAAAAGATGATATTAAAGAGTCCGATGGCGTTTATGTAATTGGTGTAATCCAACACGACCAGACGGTAACAGGAATTGACAGAGCAAAAGGCTTTATAGACAGATTTACAGAGCTTGCTGACGAAGATGAAGAAACAAGCGGAAAATATAAAATTGAAAAAGAAATTAAAGACGGCGACAGCAACAACGCTTATGTAGATGCTTTAAATGCACTTGTTGAAAAGAAAGCGAATGCAATATTTATGTCAAACGAGGGTGTTGTAAAGCAGGTGAGTGATGCAATTGCGGCTAACGCAGGTAAATATGATGATATTGAATTCTGTGGTTTCGATGCAGGAACAAAGCAAATAGAGTGGATTAAAGCGGAAAATGGTGCAGACCTCGTCGGCTCTGTTGCGCAGGATTCTTACCAGATTGGATTTGAAGCAGTTGAGCAGTGTGTTTTCGCTATTGAGGGCAAAACAATTGCACAAAATGTGCCGATTGCAGGTAAATGGTATGATGAAGATAATATTGATGAAATGATTAGAAACAACCTCGTGTACGAGGGTTAAAGCATAAATATCCCCAATGCTTCTTTAGTGAAACATCGGGGATATTTTATTGGTTTATTTACCGCAACCGCAAGAGCCTTTGCTGTATGGTATCGGGTCATTGCAGGAATTGTTATCTCTTTGGTTTGGTGGGAAAAATTCATCGACAGGGAATGTGATTTTTCTGAAAATGTCGCAAGGGTCTTCTGTTTCACAACAGCATTCTTTTGTCGGTACGCAGAAATCATAAGCCGGAATAAGCATCTGAACATCGCGTTCAAGCTGAACAATTGTGAAAATACCAAGTGTAACTTTAATTGCTTTTTCGCATTCACAGTTGTTAAAGCTACCCTCGAAGCAACGGCAAATGTAATTAGGAATGTTGCCGTCACAGCAATCATTTATTGTGTTACAGCAGTCGCATACTCTGCAGATTTCTGCATTAAGGCAAATAGGCTCAACTGTCTGTACCTTTGCTCTTGGGTTAGCGTTGCAAATAGCGTTCTGGTCATCAAAACCATTTTCTACATAGCTTGACGAGAAAACCTTGACATTTCCGTCACTACCGTAAAGAATACACTTTTTACCGAATGTAACAAGTCCCTCAATTAAATTCGGTTGTGCTGTAGGGCAGGTGTAAGCATCAAGCATAACCTTAACAAAGAATGTCAGATCAACTGAATAAAAGCCCTTGTTAAAAGGTACTTTTTCAACTTCTACAAGGCAGTTTAAAATTTCTGCTCCTCTGCATTTTACTGATGATGCATTATCAAGAATGCATTGACCACGGTCTGTTAAGTAAACTCTTAAGTCTGCAAGGCAGTCTTTGTCTGCGCAAGAGTCATAAACACGGTTGGTGTCTATGCAAATTGCTTCTTTAATGTGATTAAGGTTAGTATCCGGGCAATTTCTGTTGTTATCAGCCATATATTTTCCTCCTTAATATGTTTGAAGATAAAACTTCAATAACAGTATATGAGTGAGGAGGGGAAATGTTACAGGTTAGTGAGTCAGGAAACAGGAAACAGGATTTCCTGAATGCAGAATGCAGAGTGCAGAATGCAGAATTAAGGGTCTGCGACGCAAATATAATTGAAAATTGAAAGTTGAAAATTGAAAATTTCGGGGCTACGCCGTAATTATAATAATTAGTTATAATGGTAAACTGACTTTTTCATTTATACTAATTACAAACATTAAGATTTAAATATAAAATATAAAATATAAAATATAAAAATTCTATCATTTTTAGTTTACACAAACTTCAAATGATAGAATTTCTTGTTTTTATGGATAACTATTATAATTGCCGACCGCAGGTCCCACAATTTTCAATTTTCCATTTTCAATTTT
>SVPR01000034.1 GCA_015065785.1 Oscillospiraceae bacterium
TATAAGTTTTTTGTTTTTTAGATTTTTCACAATATGAAGATATATAAGGGTTTATAGAAATTTAATGTGAAATGAAAACTGGTTTAAAAATAACAATACCAAGTTTCATTTTTATTACCATTCCTATTTGAAAATTTACTAGAACATTTTAGCACATATAAAGCTCTATTTCAATGTTTTTTTGCATACAAAAATCACTCTTTGCCAATATTATTTGTAAGGAGTTGATTTTTTGAATTTCAGAACAGATTTAACACTCGAGAGAGCAGAGCTTGCAAGCGAAAAAGGTAGTGGCATAAAAAAAGAATTCAAGCATACCGATTATACGAATACAACCATTATTGATATTTTAAACGAAGAAACTGCTGAAAAATTGGGTAAAGGCGTCGGACGATATATAACTATTGAAATTCCTGAATTAAATGCAATAAGCAGTGAGCTTGAAGAGGTAGCTGAAACGGTGAAAGCCTCGCTTGATTTATTGTTGCCTGAGGGTGACGGCTTGGTGCTTGTCGCAGGGGTAGGCAACAGTGATATCACTGCCGATGCTTTAGGTCCGTTTGTTGCTTCCGGCATTTTTTCTACAAGACATTTGTCAAAGGAACTGCAAAAAAGCATTGGCTTTAAAGAGCCACTTCGCCCTGTTTCTGCAATTTCAACCGGTGTATTAGGTCAGACGGGGCTTGAGTCTGCCGAATATATAAAAAGCATTGCAAATGAAATCAAACCCAAATGTGTTGTGACAGTTGATGCGTTAGCTTCTCGCAGTGTCAAAAGACTTGGCACAACAATTCAGATGTCAGACACAGGCATTGCTCCGGGCTCCGGAATAAATAATAAAAGAAAGCGAATTGACAAGGATTTTTTAGGTGTTCCTGTTATTGCGATAGGTGTTCCGACTGTTGTTGATGCTTTAGTTTTAGCTGAAAGCATTTTTGGCGAAAAAACAGACAAAAACACCGAAATTGATATGATTGTAACCCCAAAGGATATTGATGTTTTAATAAAAAATTCTGCTAATTTAATAGCAACTGCAATCAATCTGAGCTTACAAAAATCCTTGAGCTATGATGAACTGAAGGCGTTGTTATAAACTGAATTTTTGTCGCATAAAATATATTGCAATACTATTACTATATTGCAGTATTTGGAGGTGCGACATGGGTCGGAAAAATTCAGGATTAGAAGCTTTTTTTAGTGTTTTGGTTTCAATTTCGCTTTTGAGTGCAACGCTTGTATTTTCAGAAGATTTAGTAAACAGCTTAAGTAATTTTACATTAGGCTTTTTCAATTTGGCGGTAAGCGCCGAAGAATTTAAGGTTGAAACTCTGAAAAATGCTTCGAGTGCAAAAACAGATGTTTATAACGAGGTTGTAGGCTTCGGTAACGGTTTTGAAAGTGAGAGAGAAGCGGCAGATACAGAAACACCTGAGGATATTGAAAAAATAATGAATGAAGCAGTATCCGCTTATGCAAGCTTCAAAAAAACGGGTAATATTGAAGAAACAAAGCTTATTGCAACATCAAGCAATAAGGTTTACGGAAATGTAGCGGTCAACAACAAAACTGAAACCAAATCGGTTGATATTAAAAAAGAGCTTTCTAAAAAAGCTTCGTTTGGTGAAATAACAAAGGAAGAGCCTTACATTCTGATTTATCACACCCACACAACTGAGGGCTATGAGCTTTTAGATAAGGGGTGGTATTCGTCTGACTATGATTCCCGTACAAAAGATATAAGCAAAACCGTAGTACGAGTTGGCGATGAAATCGCTGAAAGACTGGAAAAATCGGGCTTTAAGGTAATTCACGACAAAACAATTTACGATGCAAGCTATAACGGTGCTTATGGTCGCTCACTTGAAACAGTCGAAAAATATTTAAAAGAATATCCGTCAATTGTAGTTACGCTCGATGTTCACCGTGATGCAATTCATTATGATAGCGGAACAAAGTGCAAACCAACTGCAGAAATCAACGGTAAAAAAGCGGCTCAGGTTATGATAATTACAGGTGCCGAAGAGGGTAGTATTGAAGATTATCCGAATTGGTCACAAAATTTAACCTTTGCTGTTGCATTGCAGAATAAGGTAGAAGAAAATTACAAAGGTCTTATGCGACCAATTTTCTTTTGTCAGAGAAAATATAATATGCATGTAACACCTTGCTCGCTTCTTTTAGAAATGGGTACAGATGCAAACACTTTAGATGAAGCAGTTTATTCGGGGCGTTTAATTGGTGATAGCTTAGCAGAACTGCTTGAAGAAAATATGTAAAGGAATGTAAAAAGAAAGGATTATAAAATGGAAGAATTTGCAAAGCTTTTAAAAAGCTATACTGTAATCACTGTTATAGTAATTATTTTAGTAACATTTGTTTGTGCTTCGTTTATAGCGGGGTTTAAGGTCGATTACAATATAACAGGCGTAGAACGAGAGAAAATCGGTTACAATCAAAATGCGTCTTTTATAAGAGAGAATGTATAAATTTAATTCAGAATGCGAAAAAAACTGTAAAAAGTGTAAAATTCCTATTGAAAAAAATCCGTGTTTATAGTACAATGTACAAAAGGCATATCGCAAAATAACAATTTTGGCGGTTAACGCTTAGTTGTATGCCTTTATAGCAAGGAGATGGAAAATTTGTCAGTAAAACTCAACACGAAATATCTCGACGGTTTTGTTTCAGACAGTGATGTTGAAGCAATTAAAGGTGAGGTAAGTTCGGCAGTTGAACTTCTCAATAAACGAGAGGGTGCAGGTAACGACTTTTTAGGTTGGCTTGACCTTCCTGTTAATTATGATAAAGAGGAGTTCGCAAGAATTAAAAAAGCGGCAGAAAAAATCCGCAATGATAGCGATGTTTTAATCGTTATCGGTATTGGTGGTTCATATTTAGGCGCAAGAGCCGCTATTGAATTTTGTAAATCACAAAATTATAACTATTTCTCTAAACCTCAAATCTTTTTTGCAGGTAATACAATTTCTTCCTCTGCATTGGCAGAAGCAGTTAAGCTCTGCGAGGGTAAGGACTTTTCAGTTAATGTTATTTCAAAATCCGGAACAACAACTGAGCCTACTTTAGCATTCAGAGTTTTCAAGGAATTACTTGAAGAAAAATACGGCAAAGAAGAGGCGGCTAAGAGAATTTACGCTACAACCGACAAAGCTCGTGGTACTTTAAAGGAGCTTTCAGATTCTGAGGGCTATGAAACATTTGTTATTCCTGACGATGTCGGCGGTAGATATTCTGTACTTACTGCTTGCGGTCTTCTTCCTATTGCAGTTGCCGGTATCGATATTGATAAAATGATGCAAGGTGCCGCTACTGCAAGAGAAGATTTAAAAGACGGTGATGTTTATTCAAACGATTGTTACCGTTACGCCGCAATGAGAAACATTCTTTACCGCAAAGGAAAGTCTGTAGAAATGATGGTTTCCTATGAACCGGATTACACTATGATGAACGAATGGTTCAAACAGCTTTTCGGCGAAAGCGAGGGTAAAGAGAACAAGGGAATATTCCCAGCATCAGCGGTTTTTTCAACTGACCTTCATTCGCTCGGTCAATATGTTCAAGAGGGCGAGAGATTGATGTTTGAAACAGTTGTTAAATTTAAAACACCAAAGAGTGAAATGGTAATCAAAGAAGATGCCGAAAATAAAGACGGCTTCAACTTTGTTGCTGGTAAGACTGTTGACTATGTTAACGAACAGGCTTTCTTAGGCACAATACTTGCTCACTGCGATGGTGGCGTACCGAATATGATTTTAGAAATTGACAAAATGGATGAATTCAACTTCGGTTATCTTGTATATTTCTTGGAAAAGGCTTGTGCAGTTTCGGGCTATACACTTAAAATTAACCCGTTTGACCAACCTGGCGTAGAAAGCTACAAGAAAAATATGTTTGCTCTTCTCGGCAAACCCGGTTATGAGTCTTTAAGAGAAGATTTAGAAAAAAGACTTGCAAAATAATGTAAAAAAGCTGAAGACAATTCAGCAAAAAAATAAACGGAGGTAAACACTATGGTTTCACTTATTATCGGCAACAAAGGTTCCGGCAAAACAAAAAAACTCATCTCTCTTATCAATGAGGCGGTTGACAAATCAAACGGAACAGTCGTTTGTATTGAGAAATCACCGTTACTTACTTACGAGGTAACTCACAAAGCAAGACTCATTGAAACAGAAAGATATGGTGTTGAAGGCCCAGATGCATTCTTTGGTATGATTTGCGGTATCATCGCTCAGGACCACGACATCACAGAAATTTTTGTTGACGCTACATTCAAAATTGTAGGCAGAGATTATGAGGCTTTTGCAGATCTTATCAAAAAGGTTAGCGATATTTCAAAGCTTTCAGATACAGATTTTGTATTTACAGTTTCAGAAGATGAAGAAAAACTTCCAAAGAGACTCTTTGATTACGCTCAAAAGGCTTAATTCAGCAATTTGGTCCGCCTATCTTTAAGGGTAGGCGGATTTTTTTGAAAAAATTCACAGATTTTTAAAATTGATATTGACAAACCTACATTATTTTAATATAATGTTTAGGCGTATTGAGAGGTAGTTAAATGATAATTGAACTTGAATCTATATTTAATACGGATGGTTCGTCTTATCCGTTTGATTACGAGCTTTCGCTTTCACATATTGAGGTTTCCGGTGAGAACCCAATTAAAGCACCTGTTAAAGTCAAGGGTGTCGTGAAAAATAATACAGGCATAGTTACGCTTGACGCAAATGTCGAGCTTCAGTATTCCGCTCAATGTGACCGCTGTGCCGAAGAAACTGAGAAAACATTTGAATTTAATTTTTCTCATAATTTAATTGCATCTTTAAGCAACGGAGATAATGACGATTTTCTCGTTGTCAGTGATATGCGTTTAGATTTAGACGAGCTTATCGAAGAAGATGTCAATTTAGAATTACCCACAAAATTCCTTTGCAATGAAGACTGTAAAGGTGTTTGCTCAATGTGTGGTAAAAATCTTAACAAAGACCAATGTGACTGTAAGAAACCAATTGACCCGCGTCTTGAAGGTTTGCTTCAGTTTTTGGAATAAATCAGTAAATAAACAAGTAATTGTTAAATTATAAGGAGGAAACTTAAAATGGCAGTACCAAAAAGAAGAGTTTCAAAAGCAAGAAGAGACAAAAGAAGATCAAATGTATGGAAAATGGATGCTCCACAGCTTGTAAAATGCCCACAATGTGGCGAATACAAGAGAGCACACAGACTTTGCACAGCTTGTGGTTACTATAACGGCAAACAAGTAGTAGTTGTTGAAAAATAATTACAGTGTAATTCTATAAATGCTTTCAAGGGGCGGTGAGAACTATCTCTCCGCCCTATTGGAGTTTTATTTTGCTAAATTTTCTAAGGTGGTGATTTCTTGTCAGTAACAGTTACATCTGTGTTAAATGAATCTTATGGCGAAAAAGCAGGGATTTTAAAAAATGATGTTATAGAAACAATAAATGGCAGAGAAATTACCGATGTTTTAGATTATCGCTTTGCAATTCAGAGCAAAAAGCTTTTTGTCACTTTAAAGCGTGGCTTAGAAGAAAAACAAGTCAGTATCAGAAAAAGCAACGAGCTTTCTGACATTGGTCTGGAGTTTTCCACCTACTTAATGGACAAGCAGCATTCCTGTAAAAACAAGTGCATTTTCTGTTTTGTTGACCAGATGCCAAAGGGCATGCGTGATACATTATATTTTAAGGATGATGACTCTCGACTTTCATTTCTTTTCGGTAATTATATTACATTAACTAACCTTACAGAAAAAGAAGCCGATAGAATTTGCGAAATGCACATAAGCCCTGTTAACATTTCTGTTCATACTATGAATCCCGACTTGCGTGTTAAAATGATGAAAAACAAAAATGCAGGGGACTCACTTAAATATATAAAGAAATTTCACGATGCAGGAATTTTAATGAATACACAGTTAGTGCTTTGCCCAGGTATAAATGACGGTGAAGAGCTTCGCTATTCATTGAACGAACTTGCAAAATTCAGTCCGTATATCAACAGTATTGCCGCAGTGCCCGTAGGTCTTACAAAATATCGTGACGGCTTAGAGCATTTAGAGCCTTACACAAAAGAAACGGCGAATGAGGTTATTTCAATAATTGATGAATTCAACGCTCATTACTCGTTCTTTAATAATGGCAAGGTTTTAGCTTTTGCTTCCGATGAATTTTATCTTTTAGCAGAAAAAGATTTCCCGGATGAAGAGTATTACGGCGAATACAGTCAGCTTGACAATGGTGTCGGAATGTGCACTCTTCTAAAAAGCGAATTTTTAAGTGCGTTAGAAGAAGCGAATGCAAAAGAAGTAAAACGAGAAATTACCATAGCGACAGGCGAATCGGCATATTCACTTTTATGTGAATTAACAAAAAAAGCCGAAGAGAAATTTGGCGGCTTAAAAGTAAATGTAATAAAAATAGAAAACAAGTTTTTCGGTACAACTGTTACCGTTGCAGGACTTTTAACAGGTCAGGATTTAAAGGAACAGTTAAAATCGAAGAATTTAGGCGAAGAGCTTTTAATTCCGAGAGTTTCTTTAAGAAACGAGGGCGATAAATTTTTAGACGATTTAACCCTTGAGGAATTGTCAGAATATTTGAATATTAAAGCTACACCCGTTAAAAATGACGGCTATGAGCTTTTAAACAGTATTTTAGGAGGTGCGTAAAAATGGCACAACCGGTAGTTGCAATAGTAGGCAGACCAAATGTTGGTAAAAGTACACTTTTCAATAAGCTTACAGGTAAAAGACTTGCTATTGTAGATAATACCCCCGGCGTTACTCGTGACAGAATTTTCGGTGAATGTGAATGGTTAGGGCATAAAATGATGCTTGTTGATACAGGCGGTATTGAACCATACTCAGATGATATTATTCTTTCGCAAATGCGTCGTCAGGCACAGCTTGCAATTGACAGTGCAAATGTAATTATATTTGTAACAGATGTCCGTGACGGTGTTGTCGCAACCGATAGTGAGGTTGCCTCAATGCTTCAGAAGAGTGGTAAGCCAATTGTTCTTTGTGTTAACAAGTGCGACAGAATAGGCGAGCCACCGGCAGATATTTACGAATTTTATAATTTAGGTATTGGTGACCCGTTCCCTGTGTCATCAGTTCACGGTCACGGTACAGGCGACTTACTTGATGAGGTTATCAAGCACTTCCCTGAGGAATATTTAAGAGACGGTGAAGACGAGGACGACTACATTAAAGTTGCGGTAATCGGTAAACCCAATGTTGGTAAATCTTCACTTGTTAATAAAATTATCGGCGAAGAAAGAATGATTGTTTCCAATATCGCTGGTACAACCCGTGATGCAACTGACAGCTTTGTTGAGAATGATTACGGCAAGTTTATGTTTATAGATACTGCAGGTCTCAGAAGAAAATCTAAGGTTGAAGATGCAGTTGAACGCTACAGCGTTTTAAGAACAGATATGGCAGTAGAAAGAGCCAATGTCTGTGTTATTATGATTGATGCTTTAGAGGGCTTTACCGAGCAGGACAGTAAGGTTGCAGGCAGAGCGTTAGAGCAGGGTAAGGGCTGTATTATTGCAGTTAATAAATGGGATGCTTACGAAAAAGACGGCAAAACAATGGACTCATACCGCAAAAAGCTTATGAATGATTTTTCGTTTATGTCTTTTGCACCTATTATTTTCATTTCTGCAAAAACAGGCCAGAGACTTGACCGCCTCTATGAGCTAATTAAGTTTGTAGATACACAAAACGCGATGCGTGTAAAAACAGGTCAGTTAAATGAAATATTGGCGGCTGCAACCTTAAGAGTGCAACCACCAACAGATAAAGGTAAACGCCTTAAAATTTATTATATGACTCAGGCTTCAACCCGCCCACCAACATTCGTGTGCTTTGTAAATAACGCCGAGCTTTTCCATTACAGCTATCAGCGTTATTTAGAAAACCAGATTCGCGAAGTTTACGGACTTGAGGGCACACCGGTGAGGTTTGTTATCCGTGAAAGAGGAGACAAGAAGTTTTAATTCGTAATGCGTAATGCGTAATTCGGAATTGAAGGGTCTGCGACGCAATTATAATTAAAAGTTAAAAATTAAAAATTAAAAATTTCGGAAGGCTTCGCCTCGATTATAATTATTAGTCAATAAAAACAACAAGTTCTATCATTTGAGGTTTACAAAAAACTTTAAATGATAGAACTTTTTATTTTTAGTAAATATATAATAGCCAACGCAGTTCCGAAATTCTGCATTCTGCATTTTTCAGGCTCAGCATTCAGCACTTGAGCGAAGCGAACTGCTTCCTGTTTTCTGTTTTCTAATCCCTAATCACTCAACCACAATTCCCTCGCGCGCTCTCTTCTCTGCAAGCTCAGTAACAATTCGCTCTTTCTCTTTACCAGAGATTTTATAGAAGAACATCGGAATTGCACAGAGTAACATACTAATTCCCGGTACAATTGAAACGAGTGAGAACATACCGAAGTTCTGCATTCTTGTAAGGTCAGTTGCCGCAACAATCGCAGTAGAGCTTAACATATTTTCAGGCTCTAAGCCAATTAACATATAAGCAATTATAATACCGCTTGTTGCGAGTGCGTTACCTAACTTATTAACAAAGCCCTGGCACGCTGCACCTAATCCGTTATCTCTGAAGCCTGTTTGTAACTCAATAAAGTCAAGACAGTCGCAAATCATAGCACTTGAAATAACATTAAGCACACCTAAAGGAATGCAAGAAATAAGAATAAATGGAATACAAATGTAAAGATTTAAAGTAAACCAACCAATAACTGTTGTGAAAATACTTGCCACAAAGCCTGCAAGACAGGTTGTAATAACAATTTTCTTGTAGTCGAATTTCTTCATAAGTGCAGGCATAACGAGCATAGCACCAAACATACCAATAATTGCACAAACCTGGAAAATTGTTTTTACAGACGAAACACTTGCATCAATTGCCGCAGTTCTTTCTGCTGCAGTCAAGCCCTCTAAATCAGGACCAATGTAAAAAGCATATCTCGCAACATGAACAGCAGCAGCCTGAACCATATATCTGCCACTTGAAAGAACACCCATAGCAACAACAAGCATTAAAGGCTTACATTTGAAAATTCTTGAAAGGGTAGAGGGGTCACCCTCTTTTCTTGTCTTTGCAGGAATTCTTACTCTTTCTTTAACATGGAAATATGAGTTAGCAAAAAGAATAATTCCTAAAACAGAAACAACTAAAGAAATAATGAAGTATTTCGATTTGTTGTATTCAATAGGGTTGTCAGTGTTAGTTAAAATCAATGGCAAAGCAAGACCTGCAACTAAGAATAATACTTCAGGAATAGCAGTACCAATACCATTGAGAATTTTTGCAAATGAAATAACCTGACCGCGTTCTTCAGCATCAGGAGTCATAACATTAGGTAAGCTCCACATTGGCACATCAGCCATTGTATTTGCCATA
>SVPR01000035.1 GCA_015065785.1 Oscillospiraceae bacterium
ACAGAGGTTTATAAAAATGAATAAATCACTTCGTAAAGCAGTTATTGCAGGTAACTGGAAAATGAACAAAACACCTGCAGAAACAAAAGAAATCATCACAGCTATGAAACCACTCGTTGCTGGTGCTACTTGCGATGTTGTTCTTTGTGTTCCTTATATTGATATTTTTGCAGCACAAGAGGCAGCTGCCGGCTCAAATATCAAAATCGGTGCTGAAAACTGCCACTGGGCAGAAAGCGGTGCTTTCACAGCAGAGGTTTCTGCACCAATGCTCAAATCAATCGGCGTTGAATATGTAATTATCGGTCACTCAGAAAGAAGACAATATTTCGGTGAAACTGATGTTACAGTTAATAAAAGAGTTCGCGCAGCTCTTAATTCAGGACTTACAGTAATCCTTTGTGTTGGTGAGCTTCTTGAAGAAAGAGAGCAGGGCATCACAGAAGAAACTGTACGCTTACAAACAAAAATTGCACTTCAGGGTGTTAGTGCTGATGAGCTTAAAAACATCATTATTGCTTACGAGCCTGTTTGGGCTATCGGTACAGGTAAAACTGCTACTGCTGAACAAGCAAATGAAGTTAACCACGCAATTCGTGAGGTTGTTGCAGAGCTTTACAGTAAAGCAGATGCAGACGCTCTCACAATTCAATACGGTGGCTCAATGAATGCTGCTAATGCAGAAGAGCTTGTTGCACAAGAGGATGTTGACGGCGGTCTTATCGGCGGTGCATCTTTAAAAGCAGAAGATTTCGCAGTAATTGTTAAAGCTGCAAGTAAATAATTAACACTTAATGAGGTGAGTTCATTCTGAATTCACCTCAACAATAATATAAAGGCGGATTTAGAAATGTCAGAAAAAGTACTTCTTATAGTAATGGATGGTATAGGCTATTCAAAAACAGGTATTGGCGACGCAGTTACTCTTGCAAACACACCTGTTCTTGATAAGCTCTTAAAAGAATGCCCTAATGTAAGACTCAAAGCACACGGTGATGCGGTTGGTCTTCCGTCAGATGACGATATGGGTAATAGTGAGGTTGGTCACAACGCATTAGGTTGCGGTCAGATTTATTCACAAGGTGCAAAGCTTGTTAATGAATCAATTGAATCAGGCAAAATCTACACTTCAACTGCATGGGGTGAAATTAAAGATAATTGCCTTTCTAACAACAGCACACTTCATTTTATCGGTCTTCTTTCAGACGGTAATGTTCACTCAAATATTTCACATCTTATTGCCATGTTAAAGCAAGCAAAAGAGGATGGAATTAAATCAGTTCGTGTTCACATTCTTCTTGATGGTCGTGATGTTCCTGCAACTTCAGCACCACTTTATGTTGAACAGCTTGAAAATGCATTAGCAGAGCTTAATGACGATACATTCTCAGGTAAAATCGCAAGCGGTGGCGGTAGAATGAAAATCACAATGGACCGTTACGAAGCAGACTGGAATATGGTTAAACTCGGTTGGGATACTCATGTAAAAGGTATCGGCAGACAATTCGCAAGTGCAATTGACGCAATCAACACTTACAGAAGTGAAAATGCAGATGTAATCGACCAGGATTTACCACCATTCGTAATTGCAGAAAATGGCGCACCTGTTGGTGCTATTAATAATAAGGATAGCGTAATTCTCTTCAACTTCCGTGGTGACAGAGCACTTGAGCTCAGTATGGCATTTGACTACGACGAGTTCAACAAGTTCGACCGTGGCGAAAAATTAGATGTTGTTTATGCCGGTATGTTACAATATGATGGTGACTTAAAGCTTCCTGCTCGTTACCTCGTAAACCCACCGGAAATTAAAGCAACTCTTTCAGAATTACTTGTTTCAAAAGGCTTAAATCAATTCGCAGTTTCTGAAACTCAGAAATATGGTCATGTAACATACTTCTGGAATGGTAACAAGAGCGACAAGTTCAGCGAAGAGCTTGAAACATATCTTGAAATTCCATCAGACAAGGTTTCATTTGATGAAAGACCTTGGATGAAATCTGCTGAGGTTACAGATGCAGTTATTGAAGCAATCAAATCAGAAAAATACGACTTCATTCGTTGCAACTATCCAAATGGCGATATGGTAGGTCACACAGGCTCTCTTGAAGCAACAATCATCTCTGTTGAAGCAGTTGATATTGCACTTGCAAGAGTATTAAAGGTAGCAGACGAATATGGTGTAACTGTTCTTATTACTGCTGACCATGGTAATGCTGACGAAATGCTTGAAAAGAATAAGAAAGGTGATGTACAAGTAAGAACTGCACACTCACTTAACCCTGTTCCATTCATCATTTACAGTAAAAATAAATATGAACTTAAAGACGGCAACTTCGGCCTTGCTAATGTTGCACCAACAGTTGCAACAATCTTCGGCATTGAGCCTTATGATTCTTGGGAAGAAAGCCTTATTAAATAATTTTTAGATTCATATTCTTGTAGCAAGGGGGTAAAATGATGGGGATTCCTGCACCCGTGTTAAAGCTTTTCTGGAAGAACACCGAACGAGGTGACCAAAAAAGACTTGCAACTCAGTCTGCACCTGAGGGCGTAACAGAAATTTGTGATATTCCATATATCGATGACGATAAATGGCAACACAAATTAGATGTTTATTATCCTGAAAATGCAGAAAACGAAAAGCTCCCCGTGATTATTGATATTCACGGTGGCGGTTGGATGTATGGCGACAAAGAGCTTAACAAATATTACAATATGGTTTTAGCCTCAAAAGGCTTTACTGTGTTCAGTATGAGCTACACTCTCTGGCCGGAAACAACTGTACCAGAGCAATTAAAAGAGGTTGCAGAAGCACTTTTGTGGATTAATAATAATCTTTCATCTTACCCTTGCGACAGCAAAAAAATAATGCTCACAGGTGACAGTGCCGGGGGGCAGTTAGCACTTTATTCGGCGGTGCTCTCTAAAAGCAGTGTTTTAAGAGGCGTATTTTCTGTAAAAGATTGCGGTCTTAAATTCACTTGCTTAGGACTTGTTTCACCTGTAGCAGATATGAGCTCAAAATCCCCAATGAGCATTTACACAAAGGGTATGTGGGGCAAAAACTACGCTTCAAGCCCAACCTCCCGTTATATGAATTTTAAAGATATTGCAAAATTTGCCCAATTACCACCAACTGTGTTAATCACTTCTTCAGGTGATATTTTGGCAGAAAAGCAGACAATCTCTACATATAACAGAATTAAGGATTTAGGTGTTAAAACAGAGCTTTACGATTACGGTAAGGTAGATGGCAAACACTTGCCACATGTATTTTCAGTTCTCTATCCGTATTCAGAATACGGCAACGATGCTATTGATAATATGCTTAATTTCTATAGAGAAACTTTTTAATGTAAAAGCCCTTGGGATGAAACCTGTTGATAATATAAACAGTTTGTGATATTATAAAAGAAAAATTGAAAATATTGGAGATTATGTTATGGCAAGACTATTATCTTTCCCGTTAGCCTTAATCACATTTTTACTTTCTTTCATATTCCCGAATTTCTCACCCAAAGTTGACCAGACCGACTGGAACACAAATTATTCTTATGTTTTCGTTCACGGTCTTATGGGCTGGGGTAGCTATGACATTCAGTATGATTTAATGCCATATTGGGGTATGTTTAACGGTGAGCTTTTGAGTAAGCTTGATGATAAAGGCTACAACTGCTACGCTGCGTCAGTTGCTCCTACAAGCAGTGCCTGGGACAGAGCTTGTGAATTATATGCTCAGTTAACAGGAACAGTTGTTGATTACGGTAAGGCACACAGCGAAGCTTGTGGCCACGACAGATACGGAACTGACTACACAGGCAGAGCGCTTATAAAAAAGTGGGATTCTGAAAATAAAATCAATCTTCTCGGTCACTCATTCGGCGGTGCAACAATTCGTGTTTTTGCATCAATGATGGCAATAGGCAGTGCAGAAGAAATTGCCGCTACCGATGAAAATGATATTTCACCATTCTTCACAGGCGGTAAGGCTGATTGGATTTATTCTCTTACTGCTCTTGCTGCTCCTCATAATGGTACATCTGCTTATTCTGAAAGCAGTAGCGATATTGATTCAGCAGCTTATGATATGTTTATTGATAACGCTTATGTGCTCAATGAAACAATCCACACAAGTGAATTGACATATTATTTCTCTATTCCTTGCAGTGCAACTGTTAAAAATGCTGACGGTACATACAGTGCCGACACTCATTTAATGGAATCAATGTTCCAGAGCAGTGCAAACGAAATGGGTAAAAATATGTGGACAACTCCTGCAGGGCATGTTATTGATGAAACCTGGCTTGAAAATGACGGTCTTGTTAATACAATTTCAGCAAAGGCACCCTCAAGTGCACCATCAAAGGAATTTAATGAAAACGAAGCAGTAGTACCTGGTGTATGGCACATAATGCCAACATATAATGGTGACCATATGTCACTTCAGGGCGGTCTTCTCAAAACAAATACCGATGTTGAAAGACTTTACACAGAACATCTTGAAATGATTAACTGCTTATAAAACACAATAAAAAATTCATTGAAAAAACGGTTGATTGAATTTTCAATCAACCGTTTTTATTGTAACTACCACCACTTCAGGTGAATTATTAATTCTCACAGGAATAATGCTGTTGCCAAGACCTCGACTTACAATCATTGTTGTGTTGTTTTCTGTAAAAACACCTGCGTCATATTTGGGGAATAGCCCTTGCTCAGGTGCTACAACACCACCAATAAAGGGGAGCCTGAACTGTCCGCCGTGAGCGTGTCCCGAAAAGACCAGATCAATATTCGTCGAAGAATATTCGGGGAATAATTCAGGGTGATGAGAAAGTAAAATGCTGAAACAGTTTTCATCATCAAGCTTGTTTATAGTATCAGTCAGATTCACTTTGAAATCGTCGTTGTAGATTGCCTTGTAATTTGAAGCATCATTAAGACCTATAATCTGAATTTTTTCGTTATCTCTTTCAATGTAAGCGTCGCTGTCCTTTAAAACGAAAACACCCATTTCAGTCAGCGTATCAATAAATTTGAAATATGCGTTATTATCAGCGCCTAACTCGTGATTACCAATAATAAAATAAACATCACAGATTTTTAAAATGCTTTCAATCAATTCAATCGGCACATCAATATCCGTTCTGAATCTGTCAATTGAGTCGCCTGTAACAAAAACGGCGTCAGGCTTTTCAGCTTCTATTATTTCTAATAAATTCCTGTTGCTTTCGCCAAAGCTTGCGTTATGTAAATCCGAAATCTGAACAAGCTTAAACCCGTCAAAGCTTTTGGGGATGCTTTCATTTTCAATTGTATATTCAGTTGTTTCTAACTTGAAATTACTGTAAATCACCAAAGCACCTGAAACAATAATTAAAGCTAAAAAGGGGGTTCCGTATTTCAAAAATTTCTTATTCATTGTAAGCTCTCTCAATTATTTTAAAGTCGCCATTTTTCAATATTCTCAACAAATCTTCATTTGTCTTAATCGGCTCTGTTGTAATAATACCCGTAATTCCTGCACCGCTTTCTCTGTGACAGTCACTACCGGCAGTTTTAATTTTTAAACTCTTTCGCTCTGCCCATTTTAACGCCTTGTCATTTTCTTCTTTGGTTGATTTTCCGTTTACTACCTCAACACCATCAAGAAACTTAGGGTTCGCTCTGTAAATATAAGGTCTATAGGGGTGTGCCTGAATTATAATACAACCGTGTTTCCTGAAAAATGCAGAGGTTCTTTTTAAATACATTGGTAAAAGAAAAGGTGCATTTTCAATGAGTTCTTCAGTTACACCATAAATTAAATAGTCGTTTCCATTTAAGAAAAAACGAAGCTCTACACCTAAAAGCACAGAAAAATCTTCTGTTTCATATTTCTTTGCTTCTCTGTAACCCTTGAGATAATGCTCTGAACGAAGCTTCTTGTTGAACATCTCTTTTAAAGAAAATGTAAAATCAGAGTAATGGTTTGTAATTACAATTCCACTATACCCCAATGCTTTGTATTTTTCAACAAGCTCTTTACCACTTATTTTAGCGCATTGGCTCGTTTCTTTTGTGTGACTGTGTAGTTCGTATTTCATCCTTTTACCTCTGTTTCGTTTCTTTTTATATTATATAACTTTTATTTTGTTATTGCAATAGGTGTGTGGGGGTGATATAATAACTAACAGGAAACAGGGGTTTGCTACGCAAAAATGCTGAATGCTGAGTGCTGAATGCAGAGTTTCGGAACTGCGTTGGCATTGAAAATTAAAGAAAATCTTGCCACAATGGTAGGGGCAGACCTGTGGTCGCCCGTGGTGGTGGAGAATTGATGTAAGAATACGCGTTGAATCGGAGTATATAATGAAAGAAAAAATAGATTTGTTTATAGAGTTGTCTTTACAACAATGTAAAAAAGATGATTATGTTGACTCTAAAAAAATTAAAATACATAATAAAGCAGTAGAAGAATTGTCAAAATTAAAAGCTGAAATAAATATAACTGAAAGTGAAGATATGATGCAAACCTTACTTTTACATAACGATTCAAGGGTAAAAATAAATGCTTCACAATGTTGTTTTGAAAAATACATTTTAGTTGAACAAGCAAAAGCTACTTTAGAGAATGTGATAAAAACAGAAGTCGACTCAACTTTAATATTTTCAGCAGAACAGTTATTAAAACAATACACAAATTAAAAATTACAGTAAACAGAAATAGGACTCGAAGCTGACTACTACTGCTTCCTGTTTCCTGCTTTCTGTTTCCTGATAAATTGGAGGTATTTTAAAATGCTCGAATTCTTATGGGGAATCCCAAAAATGCTCTGGAGTGTGCTCGTGTTAATCGGTACACTTGTAACTCTCTTTTTAGATGCAGGTGAAGTTACTTCATCAAAAGAAGTAGAGTTGGTTGATGAAAAGTGTGTAGTATTAGAAAAGGCTTTGATTTCAGGTCAGGGCATTACAACTGACGGTGAATATTTTTACACATCAGGCTCACTCACCGGTATTTCTACAAGCGGTCTTGCAAAGTGGGATAAAGACGGTTTTGTAGTGTTGGCAGATTATACTGCAATGCCGAAAGAGTACAGAAAAGAGCTTAATATGAATCACTTGGGCGGAATGAGCTATTATGACGGAAAGCTCTATATTGCCGGTGAAGATTCAGAAGACTCTAACCCGCATCTTATGATTTATAACGCAGAAACCTTAGAGTTTATAAAGTCCTACGAAATGCCACAAGACCTTTTACAAGGTAGCTTCCCTTGGTGTGCAGTAGATGCAGAAAATGGTTATTTGTACTGCTCACAGTTCCGTGATGTAAACGAGATTTTTGTTTTCGATTTAGAAACAATTGAATATTCTCATTCAATAAAACTTTCAGAGCAAATCACTCGTATTCAGGGTGGCGAGGTGTACGACGGTTTACTTTACCTTTCTTACGATGCAGAAGACGGTAACACCGATTACATACAGACAGTAGATGTTAAAACAGGTGAAGTAAAAACACTCTGCGAAAGAAACATTCCTGCAAAATGCGGTAACGAAGCAGAAGGCTTAACAGTTTACCCAATGGAAGACGGCTCTTTAATTCATGTTCTCGACTACGACAAAGCAATCGGGGTTTATACGAGAAGCTATGCTTTGAAGTAATGCTGAGTGCAGAGTGCTGAGTTAAGGAACGCTACGCGTTGATTGTAATTATAAGTAAATAATAAAAAGTTTATCCTATCATTTAAAGTTTGGTTTTTACCATCAACTATAAATGATAGGATAATTTTGCTTATATTGATATTTAATTATAATTGCCGACCGCAGGTCCCGAAACTCAGCACTCAGCATTCAGCACTCAGCACTTATTTGTATTATTCAGATTTAAACATTAAATCTGAATAATACAATGTCCCCATCCTGCATAACATACTCTTTACCCTCAGAGCGAACAAGGCCTTTTTCTTTTGCTGCCTGCATTGAGCCACACTCCATAAGTACATCGAAAGAAACAACCTCTGCACGAATGAAGCCGCGTTCAAAGTCTGTGTGAATTTTACCTGCAGCCTGTGGTGCTTTAGTGCCTTTTTTAATTGTCCACGCTCTTACTTCCGGTTGACCTGCTGTGAGGTAAGACATAAGACCTAATAAATCGTAGCTTCTTTCAATAAGTCTGTCAAGACCACCAGAAGAAACGCCGATTTCAGAAAGGAACATTTCTTTTTCTTCAGCTTCAAGCTCTGCAATCTGTGACTCAAGCTCTGCACAGATAGGAAGCACCTCACTGCCTTCGTCAGCGGCAATTTTCTTAACAGCGTTAAATCTTTCGTTTGTTTCAATATTTTTGGTGAAATCCTCTTCACTCATATTACAAGCGTAAATAACAGGCTTAGATGTAAGTAAATCTACTGTGTCGAGTAATGCTTTCTCATCATCTGTCATTTCAATGCTTCGAGCACACACGCCGTTGTTAAGCGCTTCGTTTACTCTTTCAAAGAATGCAACCTCTGTCGCAAGAGATTTGTCGCCCTTCATAGCCTTTTTGCTTCTGTCAATTCTTCTGCCTAAAATTTCAGAGTCAGAAAGAATTAACTCAAGGTTAATTGTTTCAATATCTCTCTGTGGGTCAATTGAGCCTTCAACGTGCATAATGTCGTCATTATCAAAGCAACGCACAACATGAATAATTGCGTCAACCTCTCTTATGTGAGAGAGGAATTTATTACCAAGACCCTCACCCTGAGAAGCACCCTTTACAAGACCTGCAATGTCAACAAATTCAATTGTAGCAGGTGTAACTTTCTGGGGATTATACATTTCGCAAAGTGCATCAAGTCTTTTGTCGGGAACTGATACAACACCAATATTCGGTTCTATTGTACAGAAAGCATAGTTAGCTGCCTGAGCACCTGCGTTTGTAAGCGCATTAAAAAGTGTACTTTTACCAACATTAGGTAAACCAACAATACCAAGTTTCATTTTTATTCTATTCTCCTTATTTTACTTATGTTTTGGTGGGTTG
>SVPR01000014.1 GCA_015065785.1 Oscillospiraceae bacterium
ACATGATTTGATTTGCCATATAATGCCGTTAGGCAAATCATGTATCGAAAGATACAAATCATGAAATTGTTTCAATTTATGCCAGGGCAAATCATTAGTATTGTTATTATATAACAATCTCTTTATGCCTCGTCACATGGCACCCGAAATGATTTGGCTTACGCCATGAATTGCATAAATGCATGAATTGTTTCACATGATTTGATTTGCCATATAATGCCGTTAGGCAAATCATGTATCGAAAGATACAAATCATGAAATTGTTTCAATTTATGCCAGGGCAAATCATTAGTATTGTTATTATATAACAATCTCTTTATGTCTCGTCACATGGCACCCGACATTCACCGCAACAGGAAGTCCTGCAATGTGAGTCGGTGCAGTTTCAATGTTTACCTTTAAAGCGGTAATATCACCACCGAAGCCTTGTGCGCCAATGTTTAATTTATTTATTTCTTTAAGCATTTTTTCTTCTAAATTTTTGTAGTATTCGTTTTCGTTAGAAACAGAAATATCTCTTGTGAGTGCTTTTTTAGCGAGGATTGCCGAGCCTTCAAAATCACTGCCAATTCCTACACCTAAAACAACAGGAGGGCAGGGGTTAGCGTCAGCAGTTTTAACTACATCTACAACGAAATTTATAATATCTTCTTCAGTTGCAGATGGAGTGAACATTTTGATTTTACTCATATTTTCACTGCCGAAGCCTTTTGGTGCGGCAGTTAATTTTACTTTGTCACCATCAACAATAGAGTAGTGAATAAGTGCAGGGGTGTTGTCATTTGTATTACCACGAAGAATAGGGTCTTTTACAATTGAACAACGCATTTTGCCATCAACATAAGCTTTTCTTACACCATTATTTATAGCGTCATTCAAACTGCCGTTTATAAAATGCACATCTTGTCCTATTTCAATAAAAAGCACAGCCATTCCTGTATCCTGACAAATAGGTATTTCATTTTCTCTTGCAACATCTAAATTTTTGCACATATCGCAAAAGATGCTTTTTGCAGTTTCGTTGCTTTCTGTTTCTTTAGATTGTCTTATTAAATTTTCTAAAGAGCCCGGTAACTCTGCATTTGCAGAAATAAAAAGCTCTTCTACTGCTTTCTCTATTACTGAAACGTCAATTTCACGCATAATTTTCAACCTCCGTAAATTCTAAAAGGGTCTGCAAAAAACTTGCGTTTTTTACAGACCCTTTTCATCGTGTGATAGAAAAATCAGAATCCGCGTTGATTTCCTCCGCCACGGCGAGATGTAGAGTTACCTCTTTTTGCCGCGGTGTTTTTCTTTAAATCACTCATTCTTTCGTCACTCTTTGTTTTAAAACGAGCTAACATATCTTCAAAAGACATATTTTCAGGTTCATTTTTCGGAGCACCGTTCCATACAGGTGGTTGATTTCTTTTGGGTTTATCGCTGTAAGCCTTTTTAGGTGCAGGGGCTTCTTCCGGTGGAAGAGCTTTTTTAATCGAAAGTGCAATTTTGCCCTTTTCGTTAATATCAATTACCTTAACCTTAACTTCCTGATTTTCAGATAATTTTTCGTGAATATCTTTAATATAAGTGTTTGAAACTTCAGAAATATGTACCATACCTGTTGATTTGTCAGGAAGCTCAACAAAAGCTCCGAAGTTTGTAATGCCGGTAACTTTACCGTCTAAGATTTCGCCGATTTCTACTGCCATGAAAGACTTACCTCGTTTTTAAAAATAAATTAAATATAAATATTATGTACCCGGAGTGATGTCAATATAAACTCTTTCGTCTGTTTTGACATATCCGTTTTCTCTGGCATATTTTTCAGCAATTGCGGCTTCATCATTTTCCTCGATGGTTTTTTCAATGTCTTTGTTTTGCTGAACCACATCTTCTTTGTGATTCTGAAGGTCAGCCAAATGCTCTTTCTTCTCGTTAATTTCTTGATTTGCAGAGATGAAAGAAACCGCAAAATAAATTGCCAAAGCTGCTGCTACAGTGAACACCATAGTCATAAGAATACCTTGCTTTTTAGTTCTTCTGCGAGTTTCCTTTTCGTTGTTCATTGTTACAGCCACCTTTCTTTTTGACATTCCGTTGCTTTTTTAATATACCTAATAAATTATACACAAACAACCTGAGTTTTGGCAAGTGTTTTTTTCGATTTTTCTCGGATTTTTTCTTAACTTTTTTAAAAATAAGCAAAATTTTATCTTTTATTTTCAAAATTACCTTAAAAATCAGTAAAAACGGTGCAGAAATTACCTTGAAGATGAATTTAAAAACAGTGTGAATACCCTTTACAAATGCATCTGTAAAGCTTTTGGCGGCTAACCCGAAAGAGAGGTAATAAAAAATCCAGCCTAAGATTTCTCCGAAAATCATATAAGAGCGAAACTCGCCCTTGTTGGTGGCTAAAAAGAAAATAAAAGTAGCTAAACCGAAAATAATAAAATATAGAATATCAAAAATAAAAATAACGGCTTTTGCTTTAGAAAATGTTAAGCGAATTGTTCTTAAAATATCGTAAACAATGCCTAAAACAAAGCCTGCACCCAGTGAAAGTAAAAAGAGCTTTAATTGTTCACTTTGCTCAAAGGAATACATCAGCGGAATACCTTTCCCCAGAAGCTTGTGTTTTTAGGTGCTATATCTGCATAAGACAGTGCGGCAATGTTGCCCTCAACCTGAAGCTCACCAATTTCAAGTGAAAGTCTTGTGATGTGAAGCTTTTCACCGCGAATGGTTAACTCGCCTAAATCAGTTGAAGCGATAATTGTCTGCTCGTCAAAGCTGTCAACATCGTTTACGCCTGACACAGAAAGTGTGCGTCTGTCCTCTAAAATGCAATTGTGTGGTAAAAATCCAGTCTTTTTTTCTTCTGTAATCATAAAAAAGTCCCCTTTCGATAATATATATTACCGAAAAGAGATTTTAAGAACTATTATTTTATTTTTTTGATTTTATTGCCCTTGACTAAATAAACATTTTTGCTTATATCCATAAGGGGTTTATCGTTAAAAGAATCGGTGTAAAGGTCATCAATTTGCGCATCGGGATATTTTTCAAAAAACGCCTTTACCTTATTTTCTCTGAGGCAAAGTCTTTCAATTTTAGCTTCTTCCTCATTTATTAAAGTACCAATGTAATTTTTTATGTTTAGCCTTTTGCAGATTTCCTCTAAAGATATTTCAGGCGAGCATGAAAGAATTAAGTCATCATCTTTTCTTACAGCTTCATAAAAAGGCTTGATATTCTTCTGATACTTGTCCCAGAATTCAGGGATGCAACCGTGAAACTGCGGATTTTCTACATAGTAATCAACAGCTCGTTGGCCATATTTGTTAATGGCCTCTTCAATAGATAAAGCACCGAATTTATATTTTGTGAATGCGGTAACTACCGCAGGGAGAAAGCGGATAAGCTTTTTGTCTTTCTTTAAAAAGAATTTAAAAAAATCAAATGCACTTTCGCCGTCATAAATAGTGTTGTCAAAATCGTAAACATTCATATTGTTTTAAACCTGTTCCATTTTTTAATGTTAAGTGAAGTGAATAATAAAGCAATTAAATCAATAACAATCCACACTACAACAGTACCGTTCCAGCCGATGTTATCAGATATAATTCCAAAACCGTAAGTAGCGGCAGCACAGCCTATGTAAGCGGTAGCATTCATAACACCTGTAACTGTTGCAGTTTTGCCGTATTTTGCAAATTGCATTGGTACTAAGGTTATAATCATATAGTTAAAGGTGTGCATTGCAGTAGTGCCGAGAGCGAGTAAAATAACGCTTACAACAATTGGTAGGTTTTTCATAAATATAAGGAATGCAAAAGGAATTAAAACAAACGCTAAAATAAAAGCACCTGTTTTTAATTCGTCCTTTTTGAATACCTTGTTATATAAAGGTGTGATAATGTAGTTACCCGATAAATTTACTATTGGCAGAATTATTGAAATAAATACAGAAAAAGCAACAGGAGTGCTGTAGGTTTCTGTAATCATTGTTGGCACCCAGGTGGTAATACCCTCTTTAATAGCACCGTGAATAGCGTCTGCAGGTAAAACTAAAAGTAAGCCTGCTGACAAAAATAATGGTAAAAATTTATTTGTGTTAATGTTAGTGTTGCCGTCTTTTTTAGTGTTATTTACGGCATTTGCAATTTCAACCTCTGTAATATGCTTTTTTGAAAGGAAATATGTAACAGAAAAGAAAATAAAAGCGAAAATAAGCACAACAGAAGAAGTGTAAAAAACATATTTCCAATTGAAAAAGTTGATTGAAACAGAAGCTAAAATATAAGCTAAAACTGTACCAATCGGAAGCGTCGCAGAAATATTAAGACACGCTTTAGAACGCATATCGTAATTTATAATATTAGCTAAAATTTTAAGGATTGCCGCCCATAAAAGTGAAAGGGCAAACCCGTTAAAGCCCCAGATAACAGCCATTGAAACATTGGTAGTGCAAAAGGTCATTAAAATATTTGTACCTGCAGACAAAAACAATCCCAGCATTATCATTTTAAATGGTGAAATTTTATCACCTAAAAATCCGTTTATAATCTGGAAAAATCCATAAACTATAAAAAAGGCAGAGCCTATAATACCTGCCTGAGATTTTGTGAAAAGCCCTTCGTTTAAAATATCAGGTAAAGCGGCTGAATAGTTAATTCTACCCACATAAGATGCGGCATAAGCAATAAAGCAAGCCACAAAAACGAGAGCAGAATATTTTTTGCTTTCTAAATACTGTTGCGTTTTCAAATAATCGCTTCCTTGAATAATAATATATGTTATTCTACCATATTTAAAAGTGGTGTCAAGCATATATAAAAATAAAAGTTGAGATTTATTTTTATATATGATAAAATAAAGAAAACAATCTTTTGAAAAGGAGTGTTAGACCTTGGCAGCAAAAGAAAAATTTAACCTCGAAAGAGCAAAAAGTCCGGAAGAGGTTGGCGTTGACTCAAAAGAAGTTGTAGAATTCCTCAGAGATATGAAAGAGAACAAGTTGGAGTTCCATAGCTTTATGGTTATAAAGGACGGTAAAGTAGCTTGTGAATTTTATCGTTCGCCATTTAATAAGGAAACACCACATTCAGCCTATTCAATAAGTAAAACTGTTACTGCAATTGCAGTAGGCTTTGCAATAAAAGAAGGACTTTTTTCATTAGATACAAGAGTTGTCGATGTTTTCCCTGAATATATTCCTGAAAAAGCAGACGGCAGAATTTTTAAAGTTACTGTTCGTAATCTTCTTACAATGACCGCAGGAATTCAACCGAGCTTTTTGAGCGATAAAGGGAAAATCGACTGGATAGAGGATTATTTTAATTCTTCATTTTATGGCGAGCCGGGCACATTCCGTTATGTAAATGAAAATACATTTATGTTAAGTGCTATTATTTGTAAGACAGCAAATATGACACTTCGTGAATATTTAAAGCCAAGACTTTTTGAGCCCCTTAACATAGAAGTACCATTCTGGGAAACTAATCAGGCCGGCATTGAAGCAGGCGGCTGGGGGTTATATCTTAAATTAGAGGATCTCGCAAAAATTATGTATTGCCTTTCTAATAAGGGTAAAATCGAAAAGCAACAAATTATACCTGAAGAGTGGGTAGCTGAAATGACCGAGGCTCATGCCGACACTTCAATATGTAAAAATATTGATACTGACAAGGGCTACGGCTATTGTGTATGGCGTAACGGTGGCGATATTAACGGTTACAGAGCAAATGGTATGTTTTCACAATTTGGTATTGTTTTCCCGAAAGAAGATGCAATAATCGTTTCTTTTGGTGCTATTGCAAGTGAGCAGGAGGCTAGAGATTGCATCTGGCGTCACTTCCCGAAAGCATTTATTGAGCCTGACAAAAAGGCTAAAAAGCCTGTTTTTGAAGATTTTTATAACATTGCAGATGAATTTAAAATTGATAATCCGACTGCATCAATCCGTTCTTTACAAGAAGCAAAGCTTAATAATAAAACGATTGAATTAAAAAAGAAAATTCTTTTGAATTTAATAGGCTTCCCTGTCAGCGTAATTCCGTTTACAGTTACATTCTTAAACGGAAAAAAAGCAGGTAATATTGATAATATAAACTTCACTTTTAAGGAAAATGAATGCTTAATGAGCTGGAGTGAGGGGAATGAAAAAAATACAGTTACTTGCGGTATGGATGGGCATTTAAGATATGGTGATATTACTTTAGCAGGAGTAAAATATAAGGTTTGTTGTTACGCTGTGTGGGATGATAATGACATCTTAAAGGTTAACATAAGACCTATTGAAACTGCATCAAAAAGAAAGCTTAAATTTACATTTATCGGTACTGAAAAGGTAGTAATGAAGCCACTTTCTACACCAAAGGTAAAAGATATGGCGGAGTCTTTAGCGGGTGCAGCAGCTGAAATAATTGATAATGATTTAGTTGTCAAGGTAATGCAAAAAGCTACCAAATATGTGCCATGGGTGTTAGAGCCAAGGCATAAGGGTAAGTTGGTTGGTAGGAAAGATATATATTAAGCAATGATTTGCCTTCGGCATGATTTGAAATATATTTCATAAATTGCATCTTACGATGCATGATTTGCCTTACGGCATTTTCGTGGCAAATCAAATCATGTGTAACAATTCATGCATTTATGCAATTCATGGCGTAAGCCAATTCGTTAATAAAAAACGAAGGACTTATTAAGTTTTTAGAAAACTTAATAAGTCCTAAGTGTTTTATCTTGGTTTCTATTCATCCAGCATAAGTTGTCCGTTTTTAGCTTTTTGTTTTAATCTTTCCATTTGCTCTTTTTCAATTTGGGCTATGCTTTTTTCAGGTGTTGGCAAATCTTCTGGCATTGTGCCACCAATTTCTTCTATAGCTTTTCTGACCTCTTTACCGACTGTGTGGTGAATAATAGTTGCAGTGCCAGCATCATTTACATTATCTTTTCGCAGTTTTTCTTCTGTTTGAGAGATTCTGAAAAGATTTGCTATAAGTTCTGTACTACCCATATAATCAAGAATTTTCTGGCCTACCTCAAGTCCTTTTTTCTCATGAATATCGTCAACCGTTAAACCACCATATAGTCCCATATATCCGGCATTCTGGAAAATTGCAAATTCTTCATTTGTTATAACACCTGCATTGTGTGCAGTTTCAGCAAGAAGTTGATTCCATTGCTTTATATCACCACGAACAACCAATCTTCTGCTATCTTCATCAAGCTGGTTGAATCTCTCTGCAACTTCCTGACGATAAGTCTGAATTGCAAAATATGTTTGCCCCAAAGCAATAACTTCTTTTCGCGGGTCGCCATTCTGTACTATAAGGTAACAAGCATAACGAGTGAGTTCGTAATCAAGTAAAGGCTTAGTTGTAGCACCAGCAGAAACGATTTTCCTGATCTCAGGAAAATCGTGAGAAATATTGTGACCACTGTTATCACAAGCAATCATTGCACGCTTTATAACCTTATGAAAGTTTTCCCATTTATTATAATCAAGTGCAATAGCTAAATCCCTTGCGTACCAGAATTCACTGCCATCATCACGAATGTTTTTTATTTCTTCAAAGCATTTGTATTCTCTCGCCATGAGTTTGCTCATTGAAGTTGCTCCTTTTTTAAAAATCTTTTAAAAGCAATACTGCCCCAAATGCCGGCACAGTAACCGAATCTGTAACAGGCAAGTCCTTTGTCAGTTCAACTGTATTGTGGAATTCATAAGGAAGATTATAGGTTATTTCGTGATTGTTTTTATTGGCAATCACGAATATTTTTTGTTCTTTACTTTCTCTTATATATGCAACGCAAGAAAGCATTGCAGAGTATGGTTTGAATAAACCGTCTTTAAGGCAGGGGAGAGAGTGACGGATTTCGCCTAACTTCTTATACCATTCAATGAGTGAATTGTCTTCATTACCCCAAGGATAAAACGCTCTGTTAAATGGGTCACTACCGCCCTGAAGTCCTGCTTCGTCACCATAATAAAGTGACGGGAAACCTGGGAGAGTGTATTGTAAAACAGTAGCAGTTTTTAAAAGCTCTTTTGCGTGGCTGTATTCATTATCAGTCAATTTGTAGCCTGCCTGAATTTCCCTGGGCTTATTTTCCAATTCAAAGTTAATAAGTCTTGTTAAAATTCGCGCAGTATCGTGAGTGCCTATATGATTCATTAAAGAATCGAGCACTGTTTTCGGGTAGTTTTCGCATACAGAAACAACCGTTTCCATAAAATTCTCAGCTACGCCAAAACGCATAAAATCAAGAATTGCATTAGCAAATGGGTAGTTCATAACGCTGTCTAACTGACCGCCTAATAAATAGCGTCTTCTACCGCCGTGGCTGAATTTGTTGGAGGCGTCCTCCCATACTTCACCTATAATAAAATTTTCTTTATTATGTGATTTTGCAGATTTATAAAGTGCATCAATGAATTTATCGGGTAATTCGTCTGCAACATCAAGTCTGTAACCGGATGCACCAAGCTCTAACCATTTTTCTAAAATGCCGTTTTTACCTGTAATAAATTCAATATATTTATCATTTTCTTCGTTGGTTTCAGGTAAAGTGTCAATTCCCCACCAGCTTTTATAGGTGCCATCATTATTGAATGTAAACCAAGTGGAAAATTCAGAATCCTTTGAATTAAATGCACCGATTGAATTATAACGATTTTCTCTGTTAAAATAAATACTGTCACTGCCCGTGTGGCTGAAAACGCCGTCAAGAATTACTTTAATTCCATATTTTTCTGCCTCTTTACAAAGCTCTTTAAAATCGGTTTCATCACCTAAAAGCGAGTCGATTTTTGAGTAATCGGCGGTGTTGTAACGGTGGTTTGAATGTGCTTCAAAAACAGGATTTAAATAAAGAATTGTTGTTCCAAGACTTGCAATATATGGAAGTTTTTCTTTAATGCCTTTTAAATCGCCCTGAAAATAATCGTTGTTTAAAATCTTGCCCTCTTCATTTGGCTTCCAGACAGGAGTGTCGGTAATAACTTCGTGAATAACTCTGTCAGCGGGTACATTTTTTTTATTTTCACCCGAAAAATAAAACCTGTCGGGGAAAATCTGGTACATTATACCGCCCTTTACCCAATCGGGAGTTGTAAAGTCTGGTGAATAAACAGTTTGTTGCCATTCCTTGCCACTTGACGCAAAATGCCCTGAGCCGGAGGAATTCAAGAAAATGCGATTGCTACCAAAAGGCGTGTCATAAATGAAGTGGTAGAAGTAAAGACCTGCATTCTCGAATGTATAGTCAATTCCCCACCATTCTTCATTTTCGCCCTGCATACCACACCAGAATAAATCGTGATAAGAGTAGTTGTTGAAATCGTCGTGAATAACAAGTGTTACCTTGCTACAACTGATAGAACGGGGCATAAGAACAGAAAACCGCAAGCTTTCACCTGCGGCTGTGCTACCGAATTTTGATTTGTGTCTTGTATCCCTTGAGTTAAAAGGTACAAAATCAGTCAATTAAATCAGTCCTCGTATCCGTTTGGATTGTTACTTTGCCATCTGTAAGAGTCGGCACACATTTCGTCGATTCCTTTTTCTGCTTTCCAACCCAATTCTTTCTGTGCTTTTTCCGGGTTTGAATAGCAGGTTGCAATATCACCAGGACGGCGTGGCTGAATTACATAAGGAACAGTAACGCCTGAAGCTTTTTCAAATGCTTTAACAACTTCTAAAACGCTGTAGCCACGGCCTGTGCCTAAGTTGTAAATGTTTACACCCTTGCAGGAATATGCTTTATCTAATGCCTTTAAGTGACCTTTAGCGAGGTCAACAACATGAATGTAGTCACGCACACCTGTGCCGTCAATTGTATCGTAATCGTCACCGAATACATTTAAGTGAGGGCGTTTGCCTACAGCAACCTGTGTTATGTATGGCATTAAGTTGTTAGGAATACCGTTAGGTGCCTCGCCAATTGTACCGCTTTCGTGAGCACCGAGTGGGTTGAAGTAACGAAGAATGCAAACTGACCAGTCGCTGTCCGCCTTAGCTAAATCCATAAGAATTCTCTCAATGAAATACTTTGTAGTACCATAAGGGTTAGTAGTACCGCCTGTCTGCATTTCCTCATTGAGTGGTGAAATATTGTGTTCACCGTAAACAGTTGCAGATGAACTGAAAACAATTGTTTTACAGTTATATTTTGCCATAACCTCGCAAAGAGCAACTGTACCTGAAATATTATTGTAATAATATAAAAGTGGTTTTTCACAGGATTCGCCAACAGCTTTAAGACCTGCAAAGTGAATAACTGAATCAATTTCGTTTTCAGCGAAAATCTTTTCTAAGCCGTCTCTGTCATTTATGTCACATTCATAGAATTTAAAATCCTTGCCTGTGATTTTTTTGATTCTGTTTAAAGATTCAGGACAACTGTTGTAAAAGTTATCGAGAATGATAATTTCTCTGTCATTATTTAAAAATTCAACTGCTGCGTGAGAGCCAATGTAGCCCGCACCGCCTGTAATAAGTACTGCCATTTTAAAAACCCCTTTTAGAATTTAGTTGTTGCAATATTATGATTAACCCATTTCGCCCATAACAAATGAAAACATTGGCTCTGTTGTAGGTTCCTCTGTTGTAGTAGGCTTGGTTGGTTCAGGCTTTGTCGGAGCCTGTGTTGGTGCCTGAGTAGGAGCCTGAGTCGGACGAGGTGTGTAAACAGGTTGTGTCTGAACAGGAATTGTCTGGTCAGGTGTGAAGATTGAATCTGTATTTGAAACAAATTCTGTAAATGTTTCAAGTGGATTTGTGGTTGAAGCAGGGGCAGTTGTTGACGGAAGAGTTGTTTTTGGAGGTAACTCACCACCGCCCGGTGTTGTTGATTCAACCTGTTGAAGTGCTTCTGTTTCAGGAGCATCTGTTGTGGAAACATTGTAGCCGCTGAATTTAAAGCCTATTACAGCACAGGCAATAACTGCAAGAGCGAGAATTGCAATTGAAGCAATAAGACCGTTTCTGCTGAGTGAAGCGGTAGGACGCATTTCAGTTGCAACCTCGGCTTCAATCTGTGCAGTTTCATATTTTGCAATTTCTTCTTCTGGAGCTTCTGCCTTGAAAACGAATTCATCAATATATTTATCTATGAGATTATAAAGCTCAATAGAAGCTTCTTTAACTAAGTTAGGCACACTTTCGTCAGCACTTGCAATAAGCTTTCTTACAACTACCTTGTCTTCAATAGCAACACCAATGAATGCGTAGTAGCTAAGAGTAATGTCGCCCTTTTTTTCTCTGAATATTGTTGAGATTGTAGCACCGATTTCAACGCCCTTTAATTCCTTTGCACCACGAGCTAATTCTGCGGAATATTCTTTCGGGTCGGTAATGCCTTTATCACTTACGAAAGGTGAAAAGAGAATTCTGTCGCCGCCCTCTACAGAATTTAATCTTTCCTGAAGAGTTAAAGCTGCAGGAGTTGTAGGAATTGCAACTCTTAAATTGTGCTTCACTAATTTTTCGGCAACTGCTTTTGCTTTTTCTAAAATATCGTCAACCGGCTCATCATCAACAGAAACAACTGAAATAGCCTTTCTTTTAACGAATGAAAAATCTGAGTTCTTAAGAAGTGCAACAGTAAGGTCTTTTTTGAGTGGAAGAACAACAATGTGCTTACCCTCAGAAACAACATAAAATCCGCTGTAAAGACCGTCATAGGTCAAAAGCTCAGTTGCTTCATCAGGAATGAGCATATGTGCCTTTCTTGTTCTTTCTTCTGTTACACTTGCAGGGATTTTTTCCTGGATTTTTCCGCTGTAGGATGGTGTGAAATTTAATGCTTTAATAAGAATTGGCTTGAATTTTAAGTAGAGAGAGCTTTCTACACCTAAAATTACAACATCATTATCAGCCAAAGCACCGGAAACAGCCTCGAAAAATGAATTTGCATTTGAAAAGCTTTCAAAATAAATTCCTGCACCGTCAAGAGTTTCAATAACAGATGTTTTTACATCTGAAAGAGTAAAACTGTCGCGTTCAAATGAAAATGCTTTAATTTTCAATTCAATTACACCTCACCTTAATATAAATACCATTTGGCATCATCTTTATATGGATTTTTTGATTGATTACTGTAATAAGCGGAAGGATATTTTACAGGTGTTTCTTTCTTTTTAGCAAGTGAAACATCTACTTCCTCACTTTCACCCTCACGCACCATTCTTGCAATAACAATAATTCTTGCATCGTTGAATTCATAGGTGCAGGTGCAAAGTGTCAGGAGCTTATCTGTCGGAAGAATATCAACGCCTGTTTCATAGAGCTTTCTTTTTTCAACCTCTACTAAATATTCCTCAAAGCATGTGTCAGAGCAGTTGTTAAAGGTGAAATCGAAGAAATAACCATTGTCACCCTTGACATTACCGTTTGTAATTATAACTGCGGCAACCTTCCATTTGTGCTTTTCAAAAAGAGTGTTGAATTCAATAACGGGATGCTCTTTAAAAAATTCAATTGATTTATATTTTTCGAGTGCGGCAAAACGAGAGCCGTCATTCATATTGTGACCGTAGAGAAGAATGTTGCGGTCAAATGGATTAAGATTTGCAATGTATGTTGCATAAACAGCACCATAACTTGTGTATTTACCATAAAAATCGTGGTTAAGGTAATACTTGTTATTATCTGCCTGAACAACAGGGGTATCAATTTTAGTACCGTCTATTTTAAGGTAACCGACTGTGTCGGGATTTTCTGCGTAATATAAAGCGTAATTATAATCGAAGCCTACGGGGAAAACTATATCTAAAAGATGCGGGTATTTTTCATATAAATAAGCCCAGGCTTCTTCTTCGGTCATATTATCTAATTCTTTTGTGACATTATTAGGGATAACATACTCGTCCTCTTTTTGTTCCTGAGTGTAAACCAGATAGCTTTCAAAGCCTCGTTTGCCTAAAAAGAAAGCAGAAACTAAAACTGCAAAAGCAGAAACAATAGAAATAATCTGCTTTAATTTTTTTAAAGTGTATTTTTTTCTTACTACTTTTTTCACCGCTTCTTTTTCGGGGCTGTTTCCACGAATAACTGTTTCCTCAAAACTGTCAAAATGAACTAAATTTTCCGATTTTGTGTTGTTTTGATTTTTTTTCATAAATCCTCATTCCCTAAAAAATTAAGAACAGTTTTTACTGCTGTGAATCTGTTTTTGTAACGGACATCATCTTTAAAGTCATTTTCTAATTTAATAACATCCGTTTTGTTGTTGTGGGTAACAGAGATAAAAATAAGACCAACCTTTTTATTTGTGTTGTCAGATGCAGGTCCTGCAATTCCTGTAATTCCCACACCGACTGATGTATTCATAAGCTTTACTATACCCTCTGACATTTCTCTTGCAGTTTCTTCGCTTACTGCACCGAAGCTTTTTAAGGTTTCTTCATTAACGCCCAAAACCTTGTTTTTAACCTCGTTACTGTAGGAGCAGACACCACCCATAAAAATTTCAGAAGCACCGCTTATTTCGGTTATTATTTTACTAAGCCAACCGCCTGTGCAGGATTCTGCAACGCTCAAGGTAAGCTTTTCTTCTTTAAATCTTTTAACTACCTTTTCGCCAAGTAAAATTAACTCATTTTCAACCATTCTGAACTCCATCTGAATTTATAAATATTTTCTTTATGCCGTTAACTGCTTCTTCGCAGAGAGCATCAACATCAAGTGGCTCTTCAGCCTTTTCAATATCGGCTAAAATAGGTTTTGTTTTCGGGTGCTTAGGAGTAAACACTGTGCAACAATCCTCATAAGGCTGAATTGAAATTTCAAAGGTGTTGATTTGTCTTGAAATTTTAATGATTTCTTCTTTATCCATACCAATAACGGGACGGAATACAGGAAGATTTGACACAGCGTCAGTGCAGCCTAATGCTAATATTGTCTGACTAGCAACCTGCGCTACGCTTTCGCCTGTAATGAGAGCGTGACAGTCGCATTTTTCTGCTAACATATTTGCAATTCGCATCATAAAGCGACGCATAATAAGAGTGAAGCAGTCTTCAGGACATTTTTCTCTGATTTCCTCCTGAATATGTGTAAAAGGTACTGTGTAAAGAGCAATTCTGCCACTGTAAAGAGCTACCTTTGAGAGTAACTCGTGTACCTTTTGCTCTGCTCTTTCAGATGTATATGGTGGTGAAGCAAAGTGAATTGCTGAAAGTTCAATGCCTCTTTTTGCCATCATATAGCCTGCAACAGGGCTGTCAATACCGCCTGAAATGAGAAGCATACCTTTACCGGAGGTACCAACAGGCATACCGCCGGCACCTTTAGTCTGGTTACCTCTTATGTAAGCATCTTCGCGGATTTCAACTGTTACTGTAATGTCAGGATTGTGAACATCTACTGTAAGGTGAGGGAAAGAGTCTAAAAGCCTTTCGCCTAACATAGCAGAAATCTGTGGTGAGGTAAGGGGGAATTTTTTGTCAGCTCTTTTTGCTTCAACCTTAAAGGTAGAAACCTCGTTTAACTGGTCCTTTAAATAAACAGGGGCTAAATCTAAAATTTTATCAATATCCTTTTCGGCAACTGCCGCACGGGAAAAACCTGCAATACCGAAAACATGAGAGATTTCATAGCACACTGCTTCAAAATCAATGTTTTCATCGAGAGGTGTAATAGTTATTGTAGATTGAGCCTTTTTGAATTGGAAATTGCCGTATTTTTTAATACGCCAACGAATGTTTTTAACTAAAACATCTTCAAATGTAGAACGGTTAAGTCCCTTTAAAGCTAACTCACCGTCTTTAATGAGAATAATTTCTTTCATAGTTATCCTTTTCCGTATTTCTTATCTATTTCTTTTATTGCTTCAATAAGAAGCTTTACTTCTTCAATTGTGTTATATCTTGAAAAGCTGATTCTTACTGCACTGTCAATAACCCTGCTGTCTAAATTCATAGCGGTAAGAACAGGACTTCTGTGACCCATTTTACAAGCCGAGCCTGCAGAAATCAGAATATTTTTTTCGCTCATAAAATTAACAATAGGCTGACTTGGCAGACCTAAAATTGAAATATTTAAAATATAGGGTATAGCATCTTCAGGTGAATTTATTCTGACGCTTTTAATATCTTTTATATTTTCAACCAAATAGCTTTTTAATTCTGCAACCTTTTTTGAGTTTTCCTGAATATCCTTTGCATCCTCAGCGGCAGCGCCAAAGCCCAAAATTGCGGGCATACCCTGAGTACCGGCGAAAATATTGCTTTCTTGTTCGCCACCGAGCATATATGGCTTAATAATATTTTTAGCCTTTAAGTAAATTCCGCCTATGCCTTTAGGGCCATGAATTTTGTGGGCACTGACGGTAATAATATCTGCACCCAAAGAATTAGGCGAAAGCGGTATTTTACCAAATGCCTGAACGCAATCTGTGTGAATAAGTGCAGGTGACTTTGCTCTTTTTACGGCAGAGCGAATAGTGGGTATCGGCATTATTGAGCCAACCTCGTTATTTACCGCCATACACGAAACGAGAATTGTTTTATCGTTAATTGATGAAAAAAATTCATCCTCGTTAATTTTACCGTTTTTATCAGGATTTATTTTTATAACCTCAACACCATTTTGCTCAAGTCTTTTTAACGGCTCTGAAACACTTGGATGTTCAATTGCAGTAGTGACAATTCTGTTACCAAGTCTTTTTTGCTTTTCAAAAGCGCCAAAAATTGCGGTGTTATTTGCGGCAGTACCTGATGAAGTGAAAAAGAAATTTTCACTCTGACAACCTAAAAGAGATGATACCTGCTTTTTAGCTTTGTTGAGTGCGTTATTTGCTTCAGTACCTAACGAGTGAAGCGATGATGGATTACCCCAGCATTCAGTAAGTGCAAACGCTGTTGCAGTCACTGCATTTTCACTCGGCTTTGTTGTAGCACTATTATCAAAATAAGCCAAAGAGCATACACCTCCATTTAACTAATAAATTATACTATATAAAAGAGAATTTGTAAATGCTTTTAAGGAAGTTTAGAGCTTAAAAAAGTGAATAAATCTTTAATTTTCTGGAAAAATAATCACAATAAAAATAAAAAAAGGTGATTTATATGAAAAAAAGCAGAAGAAGGACAGTACGAATTGTATCTTTTTTGGTTGCTACTATTGTAGCTTTAGTCGCATTAAGTGCAGTCAGTACTGCAAAATATATGAAAACACAAAGACTTTTAAATGCTTCAAGAGAAAGAGCTTTGACAGAGCTTGGCACACATCTTGATGCAATCAGTCTTAATTTAGATAAATGTCTTTATGCCGGGACCTCGCCTATGATTGCAAATGTTTCTACTGAGGTGTGGCGTGCATCAACTGCGGCAAAAACAAATTTGTCAGAAATTACCGACGGCGAGGCAGAGCTTTCTGCAATTTATAAGTTTCTCTCTCAGGTAGGGGAATATACAATGACAATAAACGAAAAAAGTGCCGCAGGTCAGAAGATAACAAAGGCAGAAACAGAAAATCTTCAGAAGCTTTCAGAATATGCAGAAAAGCTCAGCGGAGAGGTAAATTATTTAATCAGTGAAGAGCAGAACGGCGGACTTGATTTTGAATATGTAAAATCTACACTCGCAGAGGACGGACAGAACACAAAGCTTTATTTAGGCGAAGAATTGGACGATGCAAAGCAGACTATGACAGATTACCCTACACTTATTTATGACGGACCTTTTTCAGATAATATTGAAACAAAAAAATCAAAGCTGATAGAAAATTTACCTGAAATTTCAAAGGAAGAGGCACAGAAAAAGGCGGCAATGTTTTTAGATATTGCAGAAACAGATTTATATTTTTTAAGTGAATGCCAGAGTAATTTAAGCTGTTACAGCTTTTATAATGCAGATGTTACTGTATCGGTAACAAAAAAGGGTGGAATCGTTTCTTATATGCTTTATTCACGCTTTGCAGATGAAAGCACATTAACCCACGACGAAGCAATTGAAAAGGCAAAGCTTTTTTTAAATCAGAGAGGCTATAAAAATGTAAAAGAAAGCTATTACGCAGTAATCGACGGCATTATGACAATAAATTTTGCGTTTTATGAAAACGGAATAACCTATTACACAGACTTGATAAAGGTGAGTGTAGCGTTAGATAATGGTGAAATTACCGCATTTGATTCAACAGGCTATTTAATGAATCACACAAACAGAGAAGAAAACGGAAAATATAAATATACTTTAAAAAGTGCTGAGAAGCTTCTCAATGCTTCATTGAAGGTAAAATCAAGCAAAAAGGTCTTTATTCCAACCGATTTTGGCACAGAAATTTTCGCTTTCGAATACCATTGTGTAGCAGCCGATAATCAGGAAATTTTAGTTTATATTGACCCCACAACAGGCACAGAAGCAGAGATTTTAGTGTTGCTTTATATGGATAACGGCGTTCTTACAAAATAATAGTAATATTTCATTCTGATTGTGGGAAAATAAAACGGGAGTAATATACTCACTCCGGAAAGGATGTGAAAGAAATGAAAAAAATCATCACACTCAGTGTTGCAATTTTAGCTATTGCAATGGTAGCAGTTTTATTCTATGGTTGCGGTAATGATGAGGGAGATATGACAACAACCGTACCAACAACTTTAGATACAACAGTTGACACTACAATGGATATTGTAACAGTACCTGACCAGAATGACGGTATGGTTTCTGATGTTTCAGGCGAAAACAATGACGGCTTAGTAGGCGATATTGTTGACGGTGTATCAGAAGGTGTATCTGATATGAATAACGCAGGTAATGGTCAATAAAAGAAAAAAGACTAAAGAATTTTAAACGATTCTTTAGTCTTTTACTTTTAATGTTTTTAAATATTCTTTTTGTTCTTTTGTGACTCTGAAGCTTTCAACAGCCTTACTGATAGTTTTGTTGTGCACCCAGGTTGAGAGCCTTTTATCTTCTAAAAATTTTATTGCAGTATCATATTGCTTTGCGAGGGCAGTTGCAAAATACCACGCAATCATCATATTCACATAATATTCATCTGAGCGTATTTTTGAAATTTTAGTCATATACTCAATATTGAAGCTATCATCAAGATAATATGTCATATACATTTTGATGGCGAAGCGAATTGTATATGTGTGAGTAGAATTAAGCCAGATGTCAAGCTGTTCGGGCAAAATATCAAGATGCTTTTTGAAAATTTTAATGCTCATAATGTCGCAGGTAGCCCAATTATCAACAAAGGGTAAAAATTCGTTTAAAGCATCAATTATGCCGTCATAGGTTTTAATATTTTCTAATAATAATGCGTGAAGATTATATTCTTCTGTATATTTATGCGGTAAAGAATTTAAAAAAAGTTCTGCTTCTTCAGTGTTTCTTATTTCCTTTTCATATTTTCTTAAAACAGGAATTCTTATTCCTATAAAATCTTCTTTTTTCAGGGTAGGAATAAGCCTGCTATTAAAATCTTTGTAAGCAATATCCTGAAGTGTGAGTAAATGCTCTCGTATTTTTTTCATAAAATCACCATAGTTATAATACCATTTTTTTGTTGCTTTGTAAATTGACATTTTAATGTAATTATGTTAGATTATTTTATATTAATTTATGGGGATGAAGCTATGAGTAAGAAAAGCAGAAAGAATAAGAATAAAAGAAACAAAAAAGGCTTGAAAAGACTCATTAAAGCGTTGTCAACAATAATTGCTTTATTGTTAGCTGTGGTTTTTGGTGCAGCTGTTCTGTGCTACTCTTCAAGTGGCGAAAAGCCAGCAAAAGAGCAAATGACAAACCCATTTATAACAACAGACAAGGCTCTCGTTTCTGCTCACCGTTCAGGTGCAGATATTGCTCCTGAAAACACAATGATGGCATTCGAGTATTGTGTTGAAAATAAAGATTTTAATGTTGATACATTTGAATTTGATTTACATATAACAAAAGATAATAAGCTCATTCTTCTTCACGATGACACCTTAGACAGAACTACAAATGCAGTAGAAGAATTCGGTGTAAAAAATGTAAAGCCGAGCACAAAAACCTATGAAGAATTAAGCGTTCTTAATTTTGGCGAGAATTTCAAATCACCTGACGGTGAATATCCATATAAAAATTTAAGAGGCGAAGAAATCCCCCAAAATCTTAAGGTTGTGCTTTTAGAGGATGTTCTCAATTATCTTGAAAGCAATGGCGATTTTACTTATATAATTGAAATTAAAGATAAAGGCGAAAACGGATTTAAAGCGGCAGATGAGCTTTATAGAATTTTAAAAGAAAAGAATTTATTGGAAAAGGTTGTTTTCGGTACATTTAATGGTGATGTTACAAAATATGTAGATGAAAATTATCCTGATATGCTTCGTTCATCATCAATTGTTGAGGTTGTAGCTTTCTATTTAGCGGCGGCATATTCTATTGACTTGAATGAGGATTTTTATAAATTCAGTGCGTTGCAGATTCCGACAAATCAATATGGCGTTTTAATGCTCGGAACAGAGCGTGTTATAAATTACGCACACAGACACAACATTGCTGTGCAATACTGGACAATTAACGAAGAGGATGAAATAAAAAGACTTAACGAAATTGGTGCAGACTGCATTATGTCAGATGTTCCCGATTTAGCTTATGATGTAATTAACAACTGATTTATTGGGTGATGGTATTCCATCACCCAATATTTAAGGAAAAGGAGTTTTTATGGTTAAAGATATGACAAAAGGCAATCCTATGAAGATAATCATAAGGTTTTGCCTACCGTTGATGATGGGTAATTTATTCCAACAGTTTTATAATATGGCAGACACCATTATAGTTGGTAAATTTGTTGGTAAAACTGCACTTTCTGCAGTTGGTTCTGTTGGTCCTTTGAACTTTCTCGTTATAGGCTCTATACTCGGTCTTTGCACAGGCTTTGCAATTCCAATTGCACAAAGCTTTGGCGCACAGGATTTTAAAAAATTAAGAAAAATTACTGCTAATATTATTTATACAAGTATAGCAATGGGTGTATTGCTTACAATAGCGGTTGTAGTATTTACAAAGCCACTTTTAAGGGTTTTAAATACACCGGATGATATATTCCGTGATGCATATAATTATATAGTTATAATTTTTATTGGTATTGGTGCAACAATGCTTTATAACATTGTTTCGAGTATTATCCGTTCATTAGGCGACAGTAAAACACCACTTTATTTCTTGATTTTTTCATCATTTTTAAATATCGGTTTAGATTTGCTTTTAATTATTGCATTTAAAATGGGAGTAAGAGGTGCCGCTATTGCTACAGTAATCTCTCAACTTGTTTCTGGTATTCTCTGCCTTGTATTTGTAATTAAAAATTACCCTATGCTTCACTTTCAGGAGGGTGACAGAAAGGTTGATTTTAAATGCATAAAAGAGCTTGTTGGTAATGGTGTGCCAATGGCTCTTCAATGCTCAATTACTGCAGTTGGCTCTGTAATGCTTCAGTCTTGTGTTAATACATTAGGCTCTAACGCTATTGCCGCAATGACAATCGGCGGTAAAACTCAGCTTATGATAGTTTTACCATCTGAAACAATAGGTATTACTATGGCAACATATTGCGGTCAGAATTTAGGTGCTAAAAAATATGACCGAATTAAAAAAGGCGTTCTTAATGGTACAATTTTAGGAATCGCATATTCTTTTGTGGCATTCTTTATTGCAAGATATTTAGGCTCATATATAGGACTTTTATTTATAGATGGAAGCGAAACCGCAGTTTTAGCTCTTTCACAAAGATTTTTAGACACTTGCTCGTGGTTTTACCCTGTACTTACATTTATATTCATTTACAGAAATTCACTTCAGGGTTTGGGTTACGGTACAACCGCTATGTTTGCAGGCTTCTTTGAGCTTGCAGCCCGTGGTGGCGTAGGCTTCGGCTTTGTGTTGAAATATGGATTTGCGGCGGCGTGCTTTGCAAACCCTGTTGCCTGGTTTGCGGCAGATTTCTTGCTCGTTCCTGCATATTTTATAGTTATGAAAAAATTAAAAAGGCAGTTCGGGCAAATAGAGCAGGTTGAAGCGGGTGCAAAAAATGATTGATTATAAAAAAATAGAAGACTGCATAAAAAAAGCAGGGCAAATGGTTTTAAATGCAAATATGGAAAATGCTTCTGTTGAAAAGAAAACAGGTGACGCTAACTTTTGCACAGAATATGACATTAAAGTTCAGAAGTTTTTAATTGATGAGCTTTCAAAAATTTTACCCGAAGCATCATTTTTTGGCGAAGAAGATACGAGCAATAATATAAAAGATATGAATAAAGAATATATTTTTTATATTGACCCGATAGATGGTACAACAAATTTTATGTTTAATTATTACCATAGTTCCGTTTCTGTCGGACTCGCTAAAAATGGTGAAATGATTGCAGGTTTTGTTTATAATCCGTTTGTAGATAAGCTTTATAAAGCAATTAAAAATGAAGGCGCTTTTCTTAACGACAAAAAATTAGGAATTAAAGATTTATCAGTAGAGGAAGGCATTGTTGCATTCGGTTGTGCAAGATACAATGAATGTGATGTAAATATATTATTTGAAACTGTAAAAGATTTATTTTTAAAAAGCCTTTCAATAAGAAGTGGCGGTTCTGCCGCAATTGATATTTCAAGAGTTGCCGAGGGCAGTAATGTTATTTATTTAGAATACAGATTACAGCCTTACGATTTTGCCGCAGCTTCTGTAATAATAGAAGAAGCAGGCGGAATTATAACAAGAGTCGGCGGTGGCAAAATATCTCTAACAGAACCTTGCTCAATTTTAGCGGGTACTAAAAAGGCACACGCAGAAGTAATGAAAATTGCAAAAGAAAAAGGGTATAATTCAGAATTTTAAATTATTGTTTTAGTTGCCTGAAAAAAGGAGAAGATTTTAAATGGATGCAAATTCATTAAATAGATTTATAGAAGCCCAGGTGCGTATGTATGAAACTGCGCTCACAGAAATAAAAAATGGAATGAAAGTATCGCATTGGATATGGTTCATTTTTCCTCAATTACGTGGACTTGGCAGAAGTGATACGGCATATACTTATGGCATTAACGGTATTGAAGAAGCAAAAGAATATCTTGCACATCCAGTACTTTCTGCAAGACTTACAGAAATAAGCGAAACCTTGCTCGTACACAAAAACGAAGATATTGAATATATAATGGGCGGGATTGATGCTATGAAGCTTCGTTCTTCAATGACCTTGTTTGCACTTGTGAGTGAAGAAAATTCGGTGTTTCATCAGGTGTTGGATTGTTTCTATAATGGTGAGATGGATGAAAACACAATAAAACTTATAAAGAAATAATAAAACAGCGACAGAGATACTGTCGCTGTTTTTTTCATATTATTTAGCATTGTTTAATTATTTTAATGCGCCCCATTTAGTGTAATCTTTGCAATTGAATCCGTCGCAGGCAACGGGACCTGGAAGAGAATCACCATGACCCATATAACATTTTCCTCTGACACTTGGATCCGATGTTTCTACGCTACTACCGAATTTTTCTGTTCGAGGACCACCCCAATTGGAACAAGTAGCACAAGCTTTTGTAGTATTAGTGAAAGTTTTTGACATAATGTATTTCTCCTTTATTTTTTATTTTATAAGTTTTTCACACTTTGCAACAGTTCTAAACTCACCGGCATATTGCTGTTGGAAAGTAAACATTGCCTGTTGATGAGAATCTGCTTCAATTAAAGCAACACCCATTTGACCGCCAGACATATCTTTTGGATAATAAACAATTTTCCAAGTTTCAGATGGTCCATAGTAATTCATAAAGCACACTCCTTAATCTTTATCTATCATGGGATATTCTGTCTTTGCATAATGGAAAAGCATATTTGTAATACTGATTGCAGTTGTTGCTTCGTCTTTGTACAATTTAGATACTTCTTTCCAAGCTATATTACACATACAGTCGATAAAATGATTGTCTTCAGGAGAGTTTTCATCAAGCTCTATTTTAAAAAGTCCTTTTAAAATACTGCAACCTTTTATTTCTTTAATTGTTTTTTCGATATATTCTTCTTTATCAAACGGATGGTTTTTCAACAAGTTTTCATAATGTGGTGAGGTAACAATTATATCGCGGCATTCTTCATCAGAGATAGATGAATAATTAATTCTATCATTTTCATACTTTTCAAAGTGTATTGCCCTAAGGCCAAGTGATGTAAAATAAGCTAAACGCCCCTCATACGTATTAGCTTTTGATATTACTTTGTAGCGTAAAAAATACTTTGTGAAAAATCCTGTTATGGTAGGATTTCCATCATAAAAACGATTTAAAAGGAGATCTTGCATTATAAGATTATAAATAGTCTCAGGAATATGTTTTTCCAGGTTTTTATATATTCTTTTTATACCATCTTCCAGAAATTTTTTATCATCATATTCTGCAATAACAATAAGAATATTATCGAGTTCTGCTTCAATAATATCAACAAATTCTTTATAACAAATATCTAATATTTCTTCTTTTGTGCTTCCATAACTCTTTTTTTGCTCAAGTTCATTGTTGATATCTTGCAATTTTTGTATTGTTTTCTGATGAATCTTTTTTTCATGAATTAAATAATATTTTAAATTATCGGCATCTCTGTAGGTGTATATTTTTTCTTTGAATTTTGTTGATGTTTCGTAATGTTTTGATACATCATAAAAATATTTATCCAAAATAGTTAATAGTTTTGCATCATCGCAACTTTCTTTTAAATGAAATTCAATATATTTTTTTATTTTATCAAAACTTATGGGGGAAATAGAAAATAGCAATCCATAAGTTATTTCATAATACTTTTTTGAAGTAGCATCTGGTAAAGGGTCGTACCCGGTTTGAACGTTATCTACTGTAGTTTGAACAGATTCAGCTACCTTGTTCAGGGTGAAACGGAATTTTTCAGTAAGAGCCATAAATAAACATCCTTTCAGAATTTGACTGTAATCGGTTAAGCGAAATGTCAGTGAATATTTGTAAATTCTCACCAAATCCATAATAACATTATAAAACTAATTTGTCAACCTTATAAGACTAATATTTCAATATTATTTGTGCTAACATATTCTTATAAGACTAATTCGGAGGCACTTTATGGATATTAGTAAAAGATTAATTGATTTGAGAAAAAAGTGTGGTTACACACAAAATGGTTTGGCAGAAAGAGCTGGTGTATCACAAACTCATCTGCGTCGTGTTGAATTAGGACAAGCTGATATTACTGTAGGTCATTTACAACTTCTATGTGATGCTATGAGTATCTCTCTGAAGGAGTTTTTTGAAGAAGATACTAATACTGATGAAATTTCTGTTGTATTTTCAAAACTTTCACCTAAACAGCAGAAACTCTTACTTGCATTTCTTGAAGATTTAGGGAATAAAAACTGATATAAAAACAGGATGTGAAAATTGATTGGTTTTTACATCCTGTTTTGAATTTTCAAATTTACAAACATTGTCAAAAAAAACAATAAATAATTTCACTCATTCAGAAAATAATATGATTACAAACGCAAATCAATATTTCTAAAAGGAGTGAAAAGAAAATGGCATCAAAGAAAAATGTAGTTCCAGAGGCTCGTGAAGCTCTTAACAGATTTAAGATGGAAGCTGCTTCTGAGGTAGGCGTTAACCTTAAACAAGGTTACAACGGTGACTTAACATCTCGTCAGGCTGGTAGCGTTGGCGGTCAGATGGTTAAAAAAATGATCAAGGCTTACGAAGAAGGCATGAAATAAATCGATTCATAAATTTTATGAATAAAAAGGCGACAACTGAATTTCAGTTGTCGCCTGATTTCATTTTTATGAAATTGTAATTTTTTGTGAGCCTATTGTTGTACCGTCTGAAGTCTGGATTGAGAATGTTACGGTGTAGCCGGAAGTATCTGTTGGTGGGTAAACAACAATTGCACTTGTGTTATCCTGTGAGAATGTAACATAGCTTGTTGAAGTGTAGTTGTATTGTGTTTTGTATTTAAGAGTGAGCTTTTCGCCATAATAGGTTTCATCTAAAGCAATTATGTGGAAATAAGCACTTCTTAAATGGCTTACACTGTCAACTGAGGTTTCAGTATCTGTTGAAGATGTATTAACAAAGAATTTAAGTGCCGAGTCAGAAGATGTGCCTAAAAGCTCTTCTTTTAAATCTACACTGTTTCTGTATTTAATCTTTGCTAATTCTTTAAGATATTTAACAGTTGTTTCGTTTTCAGCAGAAAGGTTTTCTGTTACGAATAAATATTTTGCTTCGTTGAGCTTTTCGCCGGAATCAGAATATTTTTTAATGGTTGAAAGAATTTCAATAGCTTCCTCGTATTTTTTGCCTTCGATAAGTGAAAGTGCATTTCTGTAAGAGCATTCCTTTATCATATCGGCACTGTCGCCGTAATCCTTTAAAGCAGTAAACAATTCTTTTGCTTTGTCATACTTGCCTTTTTCAAGATATTGCTTTGCAATTGAGTAATCACAAATCTGAATTTTTGTTTCAATATCTGCGTTGTAGCCCTTTAATTCTTCCAAAGCTGTTTTTGCTTCAGTGTAGTTTTCAGCATCTATGAGTAAAAGTGCATTCTGATATTTACATTCTTTGATTTTATCCTGGCTGTCCTGGTATTCACCAAGCTTTGTAAATATTTCAATTGCTTCTGTGTAATTCTTTTCTTCAATAAGCTGGAGTGCAGAGTTGTAACGAGTTTCTGCAATATATCCTGGAACAAATCTTACAGCATTAACAGCGATTATTGCTACTATAAAAATAACAAGAGGGATAATAATTTTTGCTTTTTTACCCTTTTTCTTTGGTGTCAATGTAGTTTCTCTGTCAGGGTCATTTTTTCTTGCTCTGTCAAATTTCTTTGCAAGAGATTGGAATTCTTCTGTATCTGTATTAACAGTTTTGATTTTTTTGAAGCGTTCATGTCTTGCAATATCGTCTTGCTCTTCTTGTGAAAGCTCAGGGTATTCCTGAGTTTTGGCAGTTTTTGCCTTTTCGAGTGCTTCTTCGTCCTCGCTTGTAGCTTCAGAATCAGCAGACCCTTCTGCATTTGCTTGGGTGCTTTCTTCTTCAGCTTTTTCATAATTGAAAGGAGAATTTTCAGAAGCTTCCTCTGTAGTGCTGTTTGAATCGAAAATATCGCCTATAACAACATCTGTGTTTGGTAAATCCTGAACACTATCTGCCTCAAGAATAGGTGCGTTGACATTATGGAACTGAACAGGAGTATCCTGAAAGCTTGTTTCAATTGCTTCTTCTTGTTCAGAAGCTTCTTCTGTGTTTTCAGCAGCTTCTGCTTCCTCTTCAGCAATTTCAGAAACCTCTTCAATTTCAACATCATCTGCTATTTCAGTAACCTCTTCAATAACAGTTGCTTCTTCCTCAAGGTTTACTTCTTCAATTTCAATAACCTCTTCAGCAGAGTCTTCTGTTTCCTCAGCTAACGAGTCAGCTTCAATTTCTTGAGAAGCTTCGTCACCGAGAATGTTATCAGCAGAATCATCAGCAATAATAACTGATGACACGGACTCATCATCACCGGCTTCTTCACCCTTTAAGCTTTCTTCAAAGAATGAGTAAGCTGTAATTTTAAGCTTTTCAGCAGTTGAAGCAGTGCCCTGAATAGATTTGTAGTTGCCTTCTGCGAGAATTTCATCTAAAAGAATGAAATTTTCTGCATTCTGCATGAGGTAGTCGTATTTGTCCTTATTCTTTCTGAAGAACATAACTATACAACGATAATAAATTTCAAGATTTCTTATATCGGTTGTAAGAATACCTGTGAAAACTGTGTGAGAAGCAATATCTGCTTTGATTTTGTTGAGCTTTTTCTCACCGATTTCGTTCGCAATTTCAGGTGTAACGAGGAAGCACTTTGATGGGTTATAAATCATAGTGTTACCGTTGCGTTTATTATAAGCATCAGCAAAATCCATGAGCTTATTTCTGAAATTTTTTGCATCTTCCTGAATTTTTAAAATTACTGTTACAAGGCTCTTTATTTTTTCTGCATCTGCAGTTTCAAAAGCGTTGATGTGAATTTTTGCTAAAGCTAATTCAAGCTTTTCTGCTTCATCATTAGCAATTTCAAGGAATTTAGGAAAATCATTATCCGGCACTAATTCACACGCAAAAATGATTTTTTCATAAATCTCTTCTAAAGATACAGAATCCTCGTCAAGATTAAAGCCGTCACCTAAAGCCTTATATAAAAGAGCTTTATAGTTGCTTCCGTCATTGACGATAGCTTTCATAAGATAGTCAGAAGATTCCTTAAGTCTGCCCTCTTTATAGCAATGGATACCTAAAAGAAGATTTTCTTCATTGTTCGGGTAAAACATACCACAGCTTGAGCAAAAATAACCCTCTTCATTTTTCTGTAAATAAGCGTTTTTGCACTTTTCACAAATAATTTTTTCCATAGTTACCCCCGTAAATGTGGAATAATAATTAGTTTTTTTAGCTGAAATGTGTTGCCACAAATCAATATTCACTCTATAATACCACAAAACGCACACCATTTTCAACAATTTATTACAAAATTATTACTTGAAAGGCGTAAAAAGTTTCAAAATTGAAAGAATTCAGGCGAAAAAACGGCAGTAATTTCCTGAAAAGAAAAATTAATGCCGATTTAATTTTATTTTATAAAGAATTCGCAAAGCTCGATGCCCTTTGTGTCTTCTGTTATGAGTAAATCAAGTGTTCCGTTAATAAAGAATTCCTTGTTTATTTTGTAAGAGGCACTCAAAAATCCGTCGCAGAGCAATTCTTTGTCAAATTTTTCGTTTCTTTCACCACCGAAGGACTCACCCTCATAAACGGTAAAACCATTTGCGGTAATTTTTTGGTAGGTGTTTTCTGTGCCGTGGTCTTTGTAGATTACAGTCAGTGTGTAATCCCTCGGGGAAAATCCGCCTAATTTAGCACGGAAGCTGAAATGGTCGTACACCTTAAGCATACTCATAGGCATTCTGCCGTCGTTATTCGGTCTGTCACCCTGAAAATTCATATAAAACCCGCCGTCCTGCTTTACACCTAAAGAAACTAATTCGTGAAGTGCAACAGAGTAGTAATATTCATCTGCCGCAACTTTATTTCGGTTTAAAAGACGGGTTAAAAAAACTGCTTGCTCATCTTCGGGTAAGCTTTCACAATAAGAAATTCTGTTTAAAAGCCAGAGCTTATCTGTAATTGGTCTGTCAATAGTGTCAAGGGTTGCACCGCGTTCCCAATTGTCTGTGTGGTAATGCAGGACATCAAGCTGAATACCGATAAGATTAAAAAGCTTTTCACCCAACCCGAAAATTTCTGTGCGTAAATCATTATAAAATTCAGGGTAATCAGTGCTTAAAATTTCTTTTGCTTTTTGAATATCGCAATTTTTAAGATGATATTTTGCATCTTCAATTAAAGCATTTTCAAATTTCATTCTTTCAAGAACAAGCTTGTCGCAACAAGCTCTGAAATAAAGAAGTAAGAAACGCCAGTTTTCTGAAAGGGCAGGGTAATCGTTTTTTAATTCGCAGAACGCTCTGTATGTACTGTTTATAGATGGGTTGTTGAGTGGATTGCCCTCCCAGCTTTTTTCAAGACCGAAAATTGCTTCGGTAAGATATTCTGTGTCAGTACCATAGAAGAAATATCTTACATAGTCGCTGACTGCTTCGTTTAAAGGATATGTAGAATCAAACTCAAGAAGCGACCATACCATTTTATTAAGGTCATCGTGAACGCCCTCAGAGTAGCTGACACTACCTACCGTGTAATGTGAAAAAAGTCTGTGAAGAAGTGAAAATTCAACAGGTCTTGGGTTAACGCTTTCTCTTGAAAGGGTAGAAGCGAATGCATAGTGCCAATCGTCACTAAGAAAGTGAACAGGGTATTCGCAACGCACATTATGTGTAATATCAGGGTAAAATCTCATAGGGTATTTTTGCGGAGTCTTTGCCCTTAATTCGTGCATAGGGTAGGCGTGATTAGGTCCCATAATGAGCCCGTCGATTTCTTCAGGTTCTTTTTCTAATTCTTCAATCAGCTTGTCACCCCAGTCGTGATATTTATGCGGTGCTTGTGCTGAGGGGAATACTAAAGCATTTTTGTGATGTTCTTTTAAAACCTCAGAAAATCTTTTTGTTCTTTCAATGAACTCATCTGCATAATATTCACCAGGGTCGCCACCGGGAATGAATAAATAATCAATTCTCGGTACTTTTTTATAAAGCTCACGGCGTTTTTCTACTGCTTCTTCAATGGATTCGTCATCTAAGTTCGGGTGCCATACAGATACATCTAAATCAACTGTATCTGCAAGGCGTGAAGCCTCAATTAAAAATTCCTCTTCATCATATTTCATAAGGCAATTTCTTCTGGAAACACCTTTTTCATAGGGCATATGCTCACAGGTATTTGTGGTGAATGCCATCATATCAAGGTAATATTCGAAATATTGCTCATAGTCCCACGCGTCATAGGTATTAGGTGTTGTGCGGTAGCCAATCTGGTGGCCACGGATTTTCTTTTCGGGTACATAAGTACCGCTTATATCTTTCGTAAGAATAATTTTGCCATTTTTAAATTCGCATTTTCTTAAAAAATGAGAGTAAGCGAAAATAAGTCCGCGGATTGTTTTAGCGGAAAATATAAGGGTGTTATTCCTGAAAATAATGCTGTAGCAATCGTTATCCCTTAAATCGTCTTTATCTTGCCTGAAAACAATATTAAGAGAAGCTGATTCTGCTTCGGAGATAGTGACATTGCGTTTTTTTAGTTCCTTAATAAAGTATTCGTTTGCTTTTACTTCAATATTATTTTCAGCAATAATGCAGAGTTTTTTAAATATATATTGCATAACATCACCCAATCCGATTGAATTTATACGATAATATTAACACAATATTAACTTCTTATCAAGAAATAAAATTTATGTTGCAATTTATCATTACGATATGGTAAAATCAAAAGCAGGGAGAAGAAAGTAGGGTTTTTATGACTTTTCGTACAGTGAAATGGTTTGCACAGGTTGCGTGTTCACTTTTAAGGCTTATTCCAAAAATGAAAAAGGGTGTTAAACTCAAAAATACAGGCGATTTATCTGTTTACAAACCGTTTGTAGATGAAGAATTAAGAAAGTGGTTAAATCCGCTTATGAAATCTGCAGGCGTTGATTTTGTTGTTAAAGGCAAAGAAAATATTCCGGAAAATGAAGCGGTAATTTATGTACCTAACCACCAGGGACTTTTTGATATGCCTGCACTTATTTTGAACACTCCAACACCTTGTGGCTTCATAGCGAAAAAAGAGCTCAAAAAAGTTCCGATTGTCAGAACATGGATGTGGCTTCTTGACTGTGTATTTATTGACAGAGAAAATAAACGCGAGGCAAGAGTTGCAATAAAAGAATCAATTGAGCTTATAAAAAAAGGCAGAAGTATGGTAATTTTCCCTGAGGGTACCCGTTCCCGTGACGGTGTTCCATTGCCTTTTAAATCAGGCGTTATGATGATTGCCAAAGAAACAAAAGCAAAAATTGTTCCCGTTGTTCTTGAGGGTATTATTGACCGCTTTGAGGGCACAGGAAGCATTACACCGGGTACTGTAACAGTAACATTTTTGCCATATATTGAAACAGAAAATCTTTCAAGAGAACAAATGAAAGCATTACCTGATGAAATAAGAGAAAAAATTGTGGCAGTTTTAAAAGAAGACGGCGCAATTCCAAGCGATGCAGAATAAAACATCGGAGCAGAAACAAATTTCAAAATTTGTTTCTGCTCCTTATTTTTTGAAAAGTATAATTCCGCCTATTGCAAGTGCTACACCGAGAATCTTTGACCACTCAAAGTTTACTTTTTCTGTGCCGAAGAGTCCGAAAAGCTCTATTAAATAAGCAACTAAAATCTGCGCAGTAACAATAATCATAACCGCCCCGGCAGGGCCTAAGCTGGACATACTTCTTACAACTGTGTAAGTAATTAAAGCACCCATTATACCGCCTAAAAGCATATATTTGTTCTGGATGTTAAAAAGTCCTGAAAAGCTGCCGTCACGCCCTGTAAACAGCCAGGCGGCTATGCAGAACAAAAATGCAGTTAATTGCACAAAAGAAGCGGAAACCCAGATTGAAGTCTGTTTAGTAACACCTTCGTTGAAAACACCCTGCAGGCTCATTAAAGCACCCGAAAGAATTGCAACTAAAATACCCATAAAAAATCACCTGTTAACAGTATTAACAGGCGATTTTATTTTATTAGTAATTTTTGAAAATTATCTTTCTTCTCTGAAATAGTTAAGACCAAGACTTTGTGGCGGTTGATTCTTTTTCTTTTCACGAATACTTGTGAAAAGAAGAACAACAACAGTAACAATATATGGTAGCATTTTAAATATTTCTTTTGCTTCGGTTGAAAAGCCTTGAATATATGTGCTTACAATGTAAAGTGCGCCAAAAATAATTGAGCCTATAATTGCAAAATTTGGCTTCCATACTGTGAAAATAACAAGTGCAATAGCAAGCCAGCCGATAGCATCAATGCAGTATTCCCAGTTACCGTTAAGATAGTCCATAATAAATGAAAGACCGCCAAGACCGGAAATACCACAGCCAATGCAGGTAGCGGCATATCTGTATTTTGAAACGCTTATGCCGGCAGCATCTGCAGTTGCAGGGTTTTCACCGACAGCACGAAGCTGAAGACCGACTTTAGTTTTATTTAAAACAAATGAAGAAAGCAACGCGATTATAATTGCGAGGTAAATTAAAATACCATGAGAAAGGAAGATTTCACCAAACCAACCTAAGTTATCGGCAATTGGTAAATGTGCGGTAAAATATTTACTGCCCTTTGAGAAAATAGTTGTAGCTTCTGCAATCATATAATCAGAAACACCAACACCAAAGGTGGTGAGAGCAAGACCTGTAACATTCTGGTTAGCTCTTAAGGTAACTGTTAAGAAGCAGAAAATAACGCCCATTAACGCAGAGCCTAAGAATGTTGCGATTATAGGAATAATAACCGCTAAAACAGGGTTGATGTTAAATACACCGACAGAGCTGAAATAAAGATATTCGGCAAAGCAGCCGCAAGAAGCACCAACGCACATAACACCCGGAGTACCGAGGTTCAAGTGGCCTGATTTTTCAGTAATTGTTTCGCCTGTGGAGCCTAAAAGGAAGGTCATACCAAGGCGTATTGCACTAACAAGAAAGGTTAACATTATTCATTCTCCTTTCTGTGTTTTGAAAATACGATTTTATATTGCAAGAAAAATTCGCAACCGATGATAAAGAAAAGAATAATTCCTGTAATAATATCTGAAATAGCACTTGGAAGCCTGAATTGTGAAGAAACCTGTTCGGCACCACGCTCAAGGAAAATTATCAAGAATGATGTTAAAATCATAACAATAGGGTTGAACTTAGCAAGCCACGAAACCATAATAGCAGTAAATCCGCGACCGCCTGCGGTAGTGGTGCTTATGGTGTGGTTAGTGCCACCAACTAAAAGAAGTCCTGCAATACCGCAGAGAGCACCTGAAATAACAAGTGTTCTTATAATAACCTTTTTAACATTGATGCCTATATATTTTGCGGTGTTTTCACTTTCACCCACAACAGAAATTTCATAGCCCTGTTTGCTGTATTTTAAATAGATATAAACCATAATTGTAAGCACTGCAACAACAATTATGTTGAGTAAATATGGCATTTCGTTAATAATAGGAAGACCATATTCCGGCATAGGTGTCAAAACGCCAGAGCCACTTTTAACGAATTTTTTCAAGAAAAATGCTACAAGCTGAATTGCGATGTAGTTCATCATAAGAGTGAAAAGTGTTTCGTTTGTATTCCAGAGGGCTTTTGAAACAGCAGGGAGAAGTGCCCAGATAATACCGGCTAAAACACTTGCGCCAATCATAACGATTAAAAGCACAGGCAACGGCATTTTATCGCCCAGGAACATCATAACACTGACTGTTGCAAGACCGCCCACAAGTACTTGTCCCTCAGCACCAATGTTCCAGAATTTCATTTTAAAAGCAGGGGTAACTGCCAATGAAACGCAAAGAAGCATTGCGAGCTGTTGAAGCAGGTTCCATATACGGTCGGTAGAGCCAAACGCACCCTCGAACATAGCCTTGTAAATTTCAATAGGATTTTTTTGTGTAAGAATTGTAATAACAACAGCAGAAAGTAAAAGTGCCAAAATAATAGCAGAAGCACGAACACCCAAAGCAGAATACCACGGAAGAGGCTCTCGTTTTACAATATGGAAAAGGGGAGAATGGGTTTTGTTTTCGTTTTTAGCCATCATTCATTCTCCTTTCCGCTTTTTGCTTTAGTCATAAGTAAGCCTAATTCCTCTTTTTTAGCAGTTCTGCCGTCAACAATTCCTGTAACTCTGCCACCGCTTAGCACGAGAATTCTGTCACAAAGGCCAATGAGAACATCAAGGTCCTCACCAACAAAAATAACGGCAACGCCTTTTTCCTTTTGCTCAGTAAGAAGATTATAAATTGTGTAAGATGAGTTAATGTCAAGCCCACGAACAGGGTAAGCCGCCATTAAAACAGTAGGAGAAGCGGCAATTTCACGCCCTACTAAAACCTTTTGAACATTACCACCTGAAAGTCGCCTTACAGGAGTGTTTGCATCAGGTGTTACAACCTTTAAATCTTCAATTATTTTATTAGCTAATTTTTTAGGCTCTTTTCTTTGTAAAAAGAATGATTTACCCTTTTTGTAGCTTCTGAGCATCATATTATCAGTAATGCCCATATTACCAACAAGACCCATACCGAGTCTGTCCTCAGGAACAAAAGAAAGTCTTACGCCTAAATTTCTTATTTCAATAGGTGTTTTGTTTCTTAAATTTTCTTTTTTGTCAGTTTTAGGATTGTGGTAAATAACCTCACCGCCTGAAAGTTTCTGAAGACCTGCAATAGCTTCTAAAAGCTCCTTTTGACCGCTGCCTGAAATACCTGCAATGCCTAAAATTTCACCACTTTTTGCAGTGAATGAAATATCATCAAGAACTTTAATTCCGTCAGAGTTAAAGCAGTCAATGCCTTTAACAATAAGTCTGTCAACGGAATTCTGTGGCTCACTTCGTTCAATGTCGAGTGAGATTTTTTCACCCACCATCATTTCAGTAAGGCTTTGCTCAGTTGCATTTTTTGTTTCAACAGTGCCAATATATTCACCTTTACGAAGAACAGAAACTCTGTCAGAAATTTCAAGCACCTCGTTTAATTTGTGGGTGATTATAATAATAGCCTTGCCGTCATCACGCATTTTGCGAAGAACATTAAAAAGCTTGGTAATTTCCTGCGGTGTTAAAACTGCAGTAGGCTCGTCCAATATTAAAATATCAGCACCCTTATAAAGTACTTTTACAATTTCAATAGTCTGCTTTTCAGAAACAGATAAATCATAAATTTTCTTATTAAGGTCAATGTCAAATCCGTATTTATCGCAGGTTTCCTGGATTTCCTTTTGAGCCTTTTTAATATTAAATTTCTTGTTTCTCATACCGAGAACAATATTTTCAGTACCGCTGAAAACATCAACAAGCTTAAAATGCTGATGAATCATACCGATTTTAAGGTCAAAAGCATCTTTAGGTGAACGGATAGTTACTTCCTTGCCGTCAACAAAAATTGAGCCCTCGTCGGGAAAATAAATTCCCGAAATCATATTCATAAGAGTAGTTTTACCGCTACCGTTTTCGCCGAGGATAGAAAGAATCTCACCTTTTTTTACAGAAAGATTAACATTCTTGTTTGCAATAACACTACCAAAGGTCTTGGTAATATTTCTGCACTCAAGGGCGATTGTATTTGAATTATTCAAGTAAACACCAACCTTTAAAGTATTAGTTGAAAATTGAAAATTGAAAATTGAAAATTAAGGAACGCTTCGCGTTGATTGTAATAGTTTTTTCAAATTGATAGGTTTGTTGTTTCACTTGAAGTTTCTTTAGAAATCAAATGGTAAATGAAACAATAAATTTAATAATAAAATATTATAATGCCGACCGCAGGTCCCGGAATTTTCAACTTTCAATTTTCAATTTTCAATTCAAAGAATAGGCGAATTGCTTCGCCTATTCTTCGATTTTTATTGATTAGAATTTTTCATTCAAAAGCTTAATACCGTCGATTTTAATATTGAAGTAAGGAGCTGAACGGTCAGCAGATTCATTGAAGTAACCGTCTTTAATAGCTTCTGTGTCAGGTGTTAAAGCTGCATCTGTATCAACATCAGCTGTGTAAGTAGTTAAAGCTTTCTTGTCAACTGTAAAGTTAGCTGTATCAAACACATTGAGAGTACCTGCTTTGAAGCCTGTAATAGCTTCTTCAACCTTTTCAATTGTGCCTTTTGCAGCAACATCCTGGTTAATACCTGTAAGAACAACTGAACCCTCAGCAATACCACCGCACCAGTCAGCAGCAATTTCTTCACCCTTGTTTACGCAAGCGATGATGTAGTTGAAGTAAGGAGCCCAGTTAATAGCAGAAGATACTAAGAATGTTTCAGGGCATGAATCATAAGTGCTGCCGTTGTAAGAAACATTAGGAACCTTAGCAGCTTCACAAGCAGATGGAGCACCCATTGAGTCAGCGTGTTGGCTGATAAGAACGCACTTGTTATTTAAAAGAGCTTCAGCAGCATTTTTTTCTTCAGTAGCATCGTACCATGAGCCTGTGAATTGAACTTCCATAGTAACTGTCGGGCAAACTGATTTTGCACCGAGATAGAAAGAAGTGTAACCGGAAATAACTTCAGCATAAGTGAAAGCACCAACATAACCCATTTTAGCCTGGTCAGCAGTGATTGTACCAGCTTCAATCATTTCGTTAAGCTTCATACCTGCAACAATACCTGCTAAATATCTACCCTGGTAAATAGAAGCGAAAGCATTGTGGTAGTTTTTAAGGCCTTCTGTGTGAGCCTTAGTACCTGTAGCGTGGCAGAATTCAACCTCTGGGAATTCTTTAGCTGCTTTAATCATAAAGTCCTCGTGACCGAAAGAGTTAGCGAAAACAATGTCGCAACCTTGGTTAGCAAGGTCTTTGGCAGCTTCGTAGCATTCGTTACCCTCAGGAATATTTGTCTTGATGATAACTTGTTCGTTTGTGAGGCCTAAAGCGTCCTGAACGCTGTTAGCAGCATTAAGGAAGTTGAGGTCGTAGGTTGATTGCTCGTCATGTAAGCAGATGAAACCGATTTTGAAATCTTCTTTAATTTCATAATCCTTTGTGATTTCAGGTGCCGGGAGTGGAGAATCACTCATACCGAGCATTTTTGGCTCATCATTGTTACCTGTGCCACCGCAAGCAGCGAAAGCGCCAACAACAAGAACAAGCGCAAGTGTAAGTGCGAGTACTTTTTTCATTGGAATTACCTCCGTTTGAAATGAATTTTTATCTGAAAATGCAAACGCATTTTGAGAACAAAACGTATATTGAATGCAGAGTGCAGAGTGCAGAATGCAGAATTTCGGAAACGCTGTGCGTTTGATTGTAATAATGCAGAATACAAAATGCAGGAATTTAATGTTTTTTCAAATTTTCATTTGTGGTTTTACAAATTGACATTAATATCGAGATGATTTCATCTATATCTTTATATAAACTTTTAAATTGATTTTCGTCTAAATAATTTGTTTCACATAACAATCGTAACCAGTACTCGGTTTCATTAGCCTCTTTTAAAGCAATATTCATTTTTGAAACAAAATCCGGTTTTGATTGTCCGCGTTGTGCTTCTGATATATTTGCACCTATGCTTGTTCCACTACGAAGTAATTGCTTCGATAAAACATACTCTTGTTTTTCAGTGCTCAAATATTTATATAGATTTACAATTCTTATAGCAAACCTAAAACTTTTATCTTTTATAGGATTATCCATTTATAATTCTTCCTTTATTCTGCATTCTGCACTCTGCATTCTGCATTCCTGAAGCTAACCCCGTTAACTTCACTCATACTCTCAACTATCGCCAGTGACTGAAGCTCAATCCCCATTTCGCGAAGCTTTTTGCCTCCGTCCTGAAAGCCCTTTTCAATGGCGATTCCAATTCCAACTAAATTTGCACCTGATTGCTTTAAAATATCAAGTACAGAAAAAGCGGCGTTGCCACCTGCAAGAAAATCGTCAATGAAGAGAATATTGTCAGTGGAGGAGAGATATTTTTTAGAAACAATCATTTCATAGTCTTTACCGTGTGTAAAAGAGTGGCTCTGAGCAGAGTAAACATCGCTACCAATATTTTTATGAGAAGATTTTTTGGCAAAAACAACAGGAACATTGAAGTATTTAGCCGCCATAACAGCAATAGCAATACCTGAGGATTCAACGGTTAAAATTTTATTTATACACTTGTCCTTAAAAAGCCTGTAAAATTCCTTGCCCATTTCATCTAAAAGGGCAACATCAATTTGGTGGTTAAGGAACATATCAACCTTTAAAATATCAGTACCGATAACTTGTCCCTCTTGTCTGATTTTCTCTTCTAACAGTTTCATTTTTGCCCCATCCTCAGAATTCAAGATAATACAATAATTATATAACAAATTTCGAGTGTTTGCAAGAGGGAAATTAGTTGGTCGGTGAGTCGGTGGTCAGGAAGCAGGAAGCAGGAAACAGGAAACAGGAAGCAGGAAACAGGAAACAGGAAGCAGGAAACAGGAAGCAGGAAACAGGAAGCAGGAAACAGAGAAGAGCACTGACAAAATTCTAAATTCAGCACTCAGCACTTTGCTTGCAACTTATACTTGCAAATACTTTTAGTAAATGGTAATATAAAACCAATACATACATTGGAGTGAATTCTATGAAAAAAGCAAGCTTACCACTTTCAAGAAACTTTAAAGTCGGTGAAATAGATAAAAGAATTTACGGCTCATTTATTGAGCATTTGGGCAGAGCAGTTTATGGCGGTATTTATGAACCGGGACACGCTACTGCTGATGAAGACGGATTCAGAAAAGATGTTATTGATTCTGTAAGAAAGCTGAATGTTCCAATAGTCCGTTACCCCGGTGGTAACTTTGTTTCAGGTTACAATTGGGAAGATGGTGTTGGTCCGAAGGAAGAAAGACCACAGCGTTTAGAGCTCGCCTGGGGTGTTATTGAAACTAATGAATTCGGTACAAACGAATTTTTAAAATGGTGTAAAAAAGCAAATACAGAATGTATGATGGCAGTAAACCTTGGTACTCGCGGTATTGAAGCGGCAAGAGATTTAGTTGAATACTGCAATCATCCGAGTGGTTCGTATTATAGTGATTTAAGAATTAAACACGGCGTAAAAGACCCACATAATATTAAAGTGTGGTGTCTTGGTAACGAGATGGATGGTAGCTGGCAAATCGGTCATAAAAATGCCTATGAATACGGCAGAGTGGCAAACGAAGCGGCAAAGGTAATGAAAATGGTTGACCCGACTATTGAAACTGTTTTGTGCGGTAGCTCAAACAGAACTATGGATACATTCGGTCACTGGGAAGCCGAGACCTTACAAGAGGCATTCTGGAATGTTGACTATGTTTCACTTCATCAGTATTTTGACAATAAGCTTGATGATACACCGAGCTTTCTTGCGAAAAATATGGTTATGGATGATTTTATTGATACAGTAATTTCAATCTGTGACTATGTAAAAGGCTTAAAAAGAGCAAAGAAGCAAATCAATCTTTCATTTGACGAGTGGAATGTGTGGTATCATTCAAACGGTGCACCTGTTGAAAGATGGTCAAAAGCACCTTGTCAGTTAGAAGATATTTATAATTTTGAAGATGCGTTGTTAGTAGGTTTAATGCTTATTTCTCTTGTCCGCAGAGCAGACAGAGTGAAAATTGGTTGCCTTGCTCAGCTTGTTAATGTTATAGCACCTATTATGACTGAAACAGGCGGCGGAATTTTCGAGCAGACTATTTTCTACCCATTTATGCATTTTTCAAATTATGGTCGTGGCACAACGCTTCTTTCAAAAATTTCTTGTGACAAGCACGACACAAAGGAATTTACCGATGTTCCTGATTTAGACGGCATTGCAGTGCTTTCTGACGAAGAAGACGCTTTAACTGTTTTCGCAGTAAACAGAAGCTTTATTGAGGATTATGAGCTTTCAGTTGATATGCTTGATTTCAAAGGGTTTAAGCCGGTAGAGCATATTGAAATGGCAGGCTTCGGACTTAAAGAAACCAACTCTATAATTTCTGCACCTGTTAAGCCGACAAATGCAGAATTACCGGAGATTGATGGCAGAAATGCAAAAATACATATAAAGCCACTTTCGTGGAATGTAATAAGATTTGCAAAGGAAAAATGATAATGAAATTTGATTACAGAGAAGCTGCAAAAAAGAATGTTTTAATAGTTGCCCACAGGGGTGTGAGCGGTGGTAATATTCCGTGCAACACAATGGCGGCTTATGAAATTGCGTTAATGCAGGGTGCAGATGTTATTGAAATGGATGTTGATATGAGTGCTGATGGTCAGCTGGTAGTGTTCCACCCCGGCAGAGAATTTGAGCACCTTTCAATAGCAGAAAGCTTTGAGAATGCAACCTGGGACGATATAAGCCGTTACCGTTATGTTAATGCAGGGGAAAGATGCCCGACACAATTCGGTGTTTTGAAATTAGATGATTTTTTAGAGAATTTTAAAGACCGTTGCTTCATAAATGTCGATAAATTTTGGGAGCATCCTAACGAAATTTATCAGGCAATTCATAAGCATAATATGGACAGTCAGGTTATTGTAAAATCGGCACCGTCAGATGAGGTTTTCAGGGTGTTAGAAGAGGTTGCACCACATTTACAATTTATGCCGATTGTAAGTGAGGAAAACACAGTTCACGAAATTTTAAAAACAAAAAAGCTTAATTACATTGGTGCAGAGGTGTTATTTACTTCTGACGAGAGCAAGGTTGCAAGCGATGAATTTATTGAGATGATGCATAAAGACAACAAGCTTGTCTGGGCGAATGCAATTATTTATAATTATCGTGAGCAATTGGCGGCTGGTCATTCAGATGATACTGCGCTTACCGAATCTATGGATAAGGGATGGGGTTGGCTGAGTGACAAGGGATTTGACTTTATTCAGACCGATTGGCCTTTAATGCTTATAGATTATCTCAAGAAAACTAACAGATATTACAGGTGAACATATAAAAAGAGTGGAAAAATATCCGTTTTCGTCGTTTTTCGACACTCGAAATTCGTTCTTTTCACACTGAAATAGAATATAAAACCGTTTATGTCAAAAGTATTGACTTGAACTCTTTTGTGTGTATAATTATATGGTACAAAAAAGTTGGGGGCTTGAAAATGAGCAGATTATCTGTATTGTTTGCAGATGATTTTGAAGATGTGTCAAAAAGATTTTGTGAATACAAAAATTTAGATTTCAGTTACAGAACTTGCGAAAAGGACGGAAGTGTAGTTTTAGAGGAATTATATAAAAATCCTGCTGATGTAGTTGTTATGGATTTCGTTATGAAGGGAATAGATGCTTTGGGAGTGTTAGAGCGTCTTGAGTTGATGAATCCATTATATAGTCCGGCAGTAATTATACTTTCAGGTGTAGATAGTCCTGCTTTGAAAAATGAGTTTTTGAAAAAAGGAGCAGATTTTTATTTAAGAAAGCCTGTAAAAACAGAAACTTTAATTTCTAAAATAAGTGAAATTAAATTGAACCGTGAAATGAATGCTTTAAAGCCGAATTCGGAAAGCTATTTTGAAGATAGCGAAGCAATTATCACAAAAATTATGCAGCAGTTTTATGTTCCTGCTCATGTTAAAGGGTATAATTATCTGAGATACGCAATTAAAATTTGTGTTGAATCACCGGCTTTTAAAAATGCGATAACAAAAGAATTGTATCCGACCGTTGCAAAGAATTATTCAGTTTCAAGTGAAAGTGTCGAAAGGTCTATTCGCACCGCTATTGATATAGCCTGGCAAAGAGGTAACGGTGACGGTTTTTCAAAATATTTCGGATATAATAATGAGGTCGGAAAGAAACGCCCTACAAATTCAGAATTTATTGCAAGAATATCTGATGAAATAAGAATCAGATATAATGTAAGTTAAAATATGTTTTTAATCTATGTGCACAACAAACAATTAAAAGATTTGTTTGTTGTGCATTTTGATTTTTTTGTTTCTTTATTCTTTAAATTCATTGAAAAAGCAACGAGTTTATGATAATCTTTAAATTGTAAACTGGTAATTTTTGTGCAAATATATTTGTTTTTGGTAGGTGCTTGAAAAATGCTGAGAAAATTTGATTTATCTGCATACAAAAAAGTATATGATAAAAGTCCTGTTGCCTTTGCAATTCTTGATTTGGTTAAGAATGATGCAGGGGAGCCTTATGATTTCTTGTATGAATATGCAAATCAGGCTATGGCAGATATCGACGGAATTAAAGTGTCTGATATAATAGGAAAAAGATATTCTGCTATTTATAAAAAATATCCACCTCAAACAACTATAAAAAACATCTCAGCAGTTGCTTATAATGGTGGTGCCGGTACCTCGCAGGAATATTGGAATGAGGTAGGGCTTAGTGTATCTATGCAATATTCGTTTATCAGCGAGGGCTGTGTTTCTGTCAGTGTTATTGGTATGTCAAATGTTGAGCAAATCAAAAACCAGAACGAGCAGTTTGTTAACAGAATTCCCGGTGGTATTGTTATAATCGAGGTTACCGATACAATCCACTTTTTCCATTGTAATGATTGGTATCACACCACTTTAGGCTACACAAAGGAAGAATTTGCGTTACTTCAGGAAAATGATGAAACAGCAGGAATTCATCCCGATGATATTCATATTTTAAAGGATAGTATAGAAGACTGTTTTTATGGTAAGGATAGGGACACTCTTACATTCAGAGTAGCACAAAAAAATGGTACATATAAATATCTTTGCCTTAATACCACTGTTGTGGGTAAAACTCAGGATAAGCTCACACTTTATGGTATGTACACTGATGTTGATAAGCATATTCGTCTTACCAATAAATTGGCGTATGTCAATGCCGAAATGGACAATATGATTGCATCAATTCCAGGTGGTATTTCTAAATATGTTTTAACTGAAGAGGGTACATTAAAGCGTCTTTACAGCTCACCCGGTATGGCAGAACTCGTTGGTAAAACACAAGAAGAATATGAACGGGATTTTGACAAGGACTGGAAAGAAAATATTTATTACGCAGACTTTCCTATTGTTCAGAAAAAGATAGTTGAATGTATAAAAACATTAAAATCGACTGAGTTTACTTACAGACTTATTCATAAGGATGGTAGTCTGGTCTGGGTTACTGCGTTAGTTCGTGTCATTGGTGAAAAAGACGGCAGACCATTAGCCCACGCAGTATTTCACGCTATGGCAAAGAGCGAGATTCTTTATCAGACACTTCTCGATAATATTGATACGGTTACAATTGTCCGTGATATGTCAAGTGATGAAATTCTTTATGCTAACAGAGCTGCAGGTTTATTTTTAGACGATAACGAAAAGCATCTTATTGGCAGAAATTGTCACGAAGCAATGAAAGAAAAGCTCATTGACTTTGATGCTATTGAGAATAAATTAAAAAACGATAAAACCGAAGAATTAATTATCGGAGATAAATGCTATAACATTACTGCAGAAACACTTGTCTGGAACGGCAGAGATTCTATTGCGTGCTTCTTTACAGACATCACTGATTCCTGGAAAGCACGACAAGAGCTTCAGGATGATAAGGATAAGCTTGATGAAATTATCAGCAAAATTCCTTTGGGTATTGTTGTGTTTAAGCTCGACAAAGATGATGTTATTTATGTCGAGCTTTGTAATGATACAATCTGTGATTTGATTAAGATAGATAAAGATGTAATAAAATACGGTGAATACAAAGACCTTTCTTTACCATTTGATTTTTATAAGGAAGATATTCCTGCGATTTTAAATGCATTTGAAATCGCAAAAGGACAGTCAACACCAATTTTCTTTGATTTCAGAATTGTTGATAAGGACGGCAAAATTTCCTGGTTTACAACCAACTTCCAGAGCGTTCCGCAAGAAGATGGCTCTTTCATAATTTACGCAGGGTTTACTGATATTACGCCTCAGAAGGATTTGGAAGAAAAGCTGGTTCTTAATGCAAAGGAGCTTAAAGAATCAGTTATGAAGCTTCAGGAGAATAAAGAGCGTCTTAATGCTGTTTCGCGTCGTGCAGAGCTTTTCTATTGGGAAATTGAGCTTGAAAGCGGTGATGTTACTGCATCATTTGCGAGTGAAAATTCACCGAGCCTTAATTTCAATAACGACGGCTTTGCGACCGATTTCGTAATTTCTGAAGACCTGGAATATTTTACACTTATGACAAGTCTTGCTACCTCCGGTGAGGAAGAGCATGTAACCTTTGACATTCGTGTAGGTGAAAATGTCGAGAAATCAGAGTGGTATAGAATTACTTATGATGTTATTCGTGGTGATGTAGGTAACGCTGTAAGTTTATTGGGACTTGCACAGAATGTAAATGAATTGAAGCTTGAACAAAGGCATCTTGATGAAGAAATTGAAAACTTAGAAACAGCAACTCAAAGACAAGATGTTCTTTCAACAATGAGAATAAATCTTACAGATAACACCGTAGAAAGCTACAGCTCTAAGCCAGAAACAAAACTCAATGTTAATGTTGGTGATAAATACACTGATGTTTTAGCAATGATAGCTTCACATGCAGTTTATAAAACTCACAAAGAAGATGTTTTAAAGCAACAATCCTTAGAAAAATTGCTTCTGAGCTTTGAAAATGGTGAAAAATCTCTTTCATTTGATTACCAGATTGAAACTACTGATAATACAACCTGCTGGGTGAATAGTGCTATTCGCCTTTACAGACACCCTGTAACTAAAAAAGTGATGTGCTTTATGTATTGCTATGATATAAATGATATTCACATTACAAGAGAAATCATTAACAAGGTTGTTGAGGATGGCTATGAGCATATCAATGTTATAAATGTCAAAAGCAGAAAAATCGAGTTTTCTATTGGTGACGGTAAAGCTACACGGTATATGAAAACAGGAGATGTTTTTGACCGTTCATTGATGGAGGTTTTTGCAAAGATTGGCTCATTGGAGGCTGCCGAAAGTAATTTTGACAACTGTTGCCTTTCAAGTGTTATTTACGAGCTTGAAGAGAAAGATGAGTTTGCATATCCTTTCAACATAAATATTAACGAGAAAAGAGAGCGCAAGCTGTTTACTTTCTCCTGGTTTGATGAAGCAAAAACTAAGATTCTTTTGTTGATTACTGATATTACAGATATTTATCAACAGGAAATAAAGCGTTCAGAGGAGCTTGCAAAAGCACTTGAAACTGCCGTTTTAGCTAACAAATCAAAAACAGATTTCTTATCACGAATGAGCCACGAAATCCGTACACCGATGAATGCTATTCTCGGTATGTCACGACTCGGTGAAGATGTGGCAAAGGACGATGATGTTGTTTCATACTTTAAAGATATTAACGCTTCGGGTAACTATCTTTTAGGTCTCATAAATGATATTCTCGATATGAGCCGTATCGAGCAGGGCAAGATGGATATTTATAATAAATATGAGGATAAAGACGAAATTGTCCGCTCGGTAGAGGTTGTTATTAAGCCATTGGCTGAAACGAAAAATATTGAGTTTAATATTATCAGAAGTGGCGAAATACCTCAATGGGTGTATTTAGATAAGCTTCGTACACAACAGGTTTATGTCAACATTCTTAACAATGCAGTAAAATTCACTGAGTCTGGTGGCAAGGTGGATTGGGAAATTAAAAGTGAACAGCTCAGCAATAATACTGTTAAGATTGTTTCAAGAATTTCTGACACCGGGTGTGGTATGAGTGAGAGCTTCTTAGAGCGTGTTTTTGAGCCGTTTGCACAAGAAAAAAACAGTCTTGTAAATGCTCGTCAGGGTACAGGCTTAGGTCTTGCTATTGCAAAAAATATTGTTGAAAAAATGGGCGGTACTATTTCTGTTGAGAGTACTATTGGTATTGGAACAACATTTACAATAGAATTCATAAGAAATTGTAAGCAGGTGAATGATAAGCAAAATCTTGCGCAGGAAGCAGATGATGCTAAAAACATTCTCAAAGGCAAAAAGGTACTGCTTTGTGAAGACCATCCGCTTAATACACTTGTTGCTACAAGGCTTTTAGAAAAGGTTGGTATGGTAGTAGAAACTGCTGAAAATGGTGTTATAGGCGTTGAAAAGTTCTCTGAGTCACCGGAAAATGAATATGCAGTAGTGCTTATGGATATCAGAATGCCTGTTATGGACGGACTTGAAGCCACAACAAAAATAAGGGCGTTGAACAGACAGGATGCAAAATCTGTGCCGATTATTGCAATGACTGCAAATGCCTTTGCAGAAGATAAGGTGCTTTCAAAATCTGCAGGTATGAATGAACATCTTTCAAAGCCTATTGAGCCGAAAATCCTTTATAAGACCTTATCTGACTATATTAAATAAAGATATAAAATATCGTGTGAGCAAAATAAGTATTGTTCACACGATATTTTCTTTATTAAAATTATATTTTAGAAAAATAATTACGAATATTGACAGAAAAACGGGTTGTTTTTTGTTAATTTATACTATTTTTACGAACAAACAACAGTTTTTTTGTGCTTTTTCTTGCAATTTCACATAAAGGTGTTATAATGTTATTATAAGAAAATTGCGTCATTATGTCGTGATAAATTAGGGGGCTTTTTTGTGTCTAATAAAGATGTAGTCCTCGTTATTGATGACGATAGGGTTGACAGAGAAATATTAAAAGCTATTCTCTCTAATGACTACTATGTTGTCGAAGCGAAGGACGGACAAGAAGGTTTTGATTTTCTTGCAAGACATGAGCAGGAAATTAAATGCGTTATTGTTGACATTTATATGCCTGTGTTGGATGGTTACGGATTTTTAAGAAAAATCAATGAAAGTGGTTTGAAAATTCCGGTAATTGTTACAACCAGCGACTCAGGCGAAGATACTCAGGTAAGGGTATTAGCAGATGGTGCTTGGGATTTTATCGTAAAGCCATATAATGCTGATATTGTAAAACTCAGAGTTCAAAATGCTATTATGCGTACTGAATTTTTTGCATTCCAGAAATTAAAGTACATAGCAGAATACGACCAGCTTACAGGTATTTATAATAAGGATAAATTCTTGAAGAAAACAAGGATTATGCTTGACAATAACCCTGGTAAAAAGTTTGCATTTGTTCGTTTTGATATTGACCGATTCCAACTTGTTAATTCATTCTACGGCGCAAACGAAGGCGACAGGCTTATTAAATATCTTGCACTGGGTCTTGAGAATCTGGCAAATCAAAGGCAGAACTTCTCTTACGGCAGAATTGAAGCTGAGGTTTTCGCTTGTTGCGGTGAGTATGAAACAGAAGAGGAAGTTTTTGAGCTTATTGAAAGACATATTGAAATAATCAAAGGCTATAACAGAAACTTTGACATTGTACCTAATTTTGGCGTGTATTTCCTTGATGACTTAACATTATCCCCCAATGTTATGCTTGACAGGGCAACACTTGCAGCAAAGACCTGCAAAGGCAACTATATTGATACTGTTGGTGTGTTTAAGACTGAGATGAGTGTCAGACTCGAAAAAGAACAGGAAGTTGTCAACGAAATGGTACAAGCTCTTAACGAAGAGCAATTTATTGTTTATTTGCAACCTAAATATTCTCTTGAAACAAATGCACCTGCAGGAGCAGAGGCACTTGTAAGATGGATGCATCCTGAAAAGGGCATGATTTCACCAGGAATTTTTATTCCTGTGTTTGAAAAGAATGGTTTTATTGAAAGATTAGACCATTATGTATGGGAAGTCATTTGTAAATATTTAAGAAAATGGATTGATGAGGGTCTTAAGCCAAATCCGATTTCTGTAAATATTTCACGAGTTGACTTATATAACCCTGGAATTGTGGACTTTATTATTGGTCTTGTTGACAAATATAATGTTCCTCACGAGTTGTTCCAGTTAGAGCTTACCGAAACAGCTTATATGGACAACCCTCAGGTTATGAAGCAGGTTGTTTCAGGTCTTAAGGAGAACGGCTTTACAGTAATGATGGATGACTTCGGAAGTGGTTATTCTTCACTCAGTATTCTTAAAGAGGTTGAAGTTGACGTTCTTAAGATTGATATGCGCTTCTTCGACAGTAGTGGTAATGACGGCAGAAGTGAAAATATTATTGCTTCAGTTGTCCGTATGGCTAAATGGCTTGGTATGCCTGCTGTTGCAGAGGGCGTTGAAAAAGCAGAGCAGGTTAACTTCTTAGGTAGCGTTGGCTGTGAATATGTTCAGGGCTTCTATTTTGCAAGACCTATGCCAATTGATGAATACGAAAAGCTTGCTAAAGAAAACAAGGAAAAGATTGTTTCAAAAATTGTAGATACAACAGGTGTTCTCACAATGGATAAATTGTGGTCTTCTGCACCTGAGATGGAAATCCTTTTCTCAAATTCTGCACAGGCGAGTGCAATTTGTGAATTCGATGGCAGTAAGTTTACATACCTCAGAACAAACAACGCTTATAAAGATTTGTTTGGTGCTGATGGCGTTTCAGAGGGTAATCCGTTAGATTATATTTTCTATGAATATAAAAATGATGTTCTCGATGCATTTAATAACGGCGTTGAAAATGATGAAATTATTGAGTGCCAATATAAGCGTCGCGTTCAACAGGGAAAAGCTCTTTGGGTTTCTATGAAGCTTCAGTTTATTGGAAGAATAGGTGGCGAAAAGTCAATTTTCATTGCAAATCTTTCTGATATTACAGTTCAGAAGGATGTTGAAACTGAGCTTAAGAAATTAAAGAAGGTTATGAATGGCGGTAAGAATAAGCCTAAAAAGCTTATTGTTGTTGATGATTCAGAGCTTAGCAGCAGAATAATAAAAGATATTTTTGATAGCAGCTATGAAGTAATTCTTGCTAAAAATGGTTTAGATGGTCTTAATCTCTTGAAAGAATTCAAAAATGAAGTAGCAGTTGTTTTACTTGATATGGTTATGCCTGTTATGGATGGCAGAGAATTCCTCAAGCTAAAGAATGAGGATGAAGAGACTGTTGATATTCCGGTAATTGTTATCTCAAGCGAAAGCGACGAGGGACTTCAGGTTGATATGCTTCAGATGGGTGTTAATGACTATATTACAAAGCCGTTTGTTGCAGAGATTATTGAGCGTCGTGTTAAGAATGTTATTGAGTACAATGAACGCTTCAGAAAAATGGTTAAAGAATATCAGAATATGTCAAAATAAAAAACGGAGCCGGGCTTTATAAATATAAGGTTCGGCTCAGATAGCGAACTTGTGGGAAGGGAAATTATGAATAGAGAAATATTGATGTCAGTAGGAATTGCTTATGACGAAGCGATTGGTAGATTTACGGGTGCTACGGAATTATTTGAAAAATTCCTTAAAGAAATGGCTATTATGAGGGTTATTGAGCCTTTGCAGAAAGCATTGACTGAAGGTAAGACAGATGAAGCATTTGCAATAGCACATACTTTAAAGGGGAATTTTGGAAATATGAGCGCAAAAACCTTGTATGAAAAGATTACACCTCTCGTAGATGAGCTTAAAAACGGTAATTTAATCGAAGCTCAGAAATGCTATATAGAGTTAGAAAAAGAGTACGATATTGTTACTGATGGAATTAAGAGAGCAATGTAAACAAAATAAATGTAACGAAACGGGTGATAGGTTGCTACTATCACCCGTTTCGTTACAAAATTTAAAGGGGATGTAAAAAACTTAGCGTTTTTTACATCCCCTTGTATTAAGTTTTATCTTTTTATAGCACCAAAGATAAGGTCAAGAAGAAGGTCGATATATACCATAAGATCACGGAGGAACTGATATTCTGCAAATTCAATATCGTAACCGGCTGAACCATCAATTTCTCTTTTGATTTCGTGGTTACAAATTAAGCAGAAGTTTGATTCTGTGCTGTCTCTGAGGAATGAAGCATCATCGTTAGGAGTCCAAGCAGTATCATCATAACTGTGCTCTTCCATTGTGTCTGGAATAACATCACCGCAACCTGCACATTTTGTACCGTGCTTTGTGCTACCAAGACTGGTATTTTCTTCGTATTTGTGATTAACTGTTACAGGTACACTTTCAACTAAAACATTGTCAAGATAAACATCAACAGCGGTAGTATCTGCTGTAATTTTCTTTGAGAGATTTACTGAAAATGAAAAGCGGTAAGTAGCTGATGAATAATAAACGGTTTCAACAACTGAACCGGTTGAATTGGTAACAGTAACGGTAATACCTGATGGGTCGAATCTTTCGTAATCGTAATACTCTGTCTGATAAGGACCTTGAGAAAGAGTGAATGTGTAAGGATCTGCAGCAAGAGAAATTACAGAAAATACTGAAAGAAGCATTACAACAGAAAGAACTGTTGCTAATAATCTTTTAGTTTTCATAAATTCTAACCTCCGCTAAATTAAATTAAAGCGAATGCCTGAACAATCATAGATACAAGTGAAAGAAGAGAAATAAGAATTTCTGAACTTGCAAAGATTGTAGTGTATGTAGCAGTTCCCTCTATATAACGAGAAACTTTATCGCCACAAACTGAGCAAGTACCTGTTTCTGTTTCAGAAGTGAGAAGACCTGCATCGCCATTTGGCACCCAGAAAGGAACAGAGTGTTCTTCGTTTTTACAAATAACACCGCATCCCTCACAGATTTGACCATGAGTATGGTGGTTAACAGGTGTGATTTCGCCACCGTGGTGAGAAACATTAATGGCGATAAAACCACAAGACTGACCTTTGTAGAAAACTTCAACTTCTGACATATAAATAGTGAGCTGTTGTTCTAACTCAACACTGAAAGTGAAGTATTGGTAATCTGTTTCGTAAGAAACTTGTTTTGAACCGTCACTTAAAACAAGACCGTTAGGAGCAAAAGTCTCAGCGTCTGTATAAGCGAGTTTTGATGGTTGGTAATAGATTGTGAAAGGTGAAGTTGGAACTTCATCTTCCGCAGCTGCTACAACAGTCATAGAAACAGCAAGAAGTGCTATTGCCATAACGAGAGCAAGAATTTTACGAGTTTTCATAACAATTCCTCCAAAATGTTATTTTTTTACTACTGCATTATAACACACTTTTTTCAAAATGTAAATACACAAAATAAAGTATATTTATTGTACTATTTCACTAAATATGCGATTTTGCCCCCAAAACCCCTGTTTTTCGGTTGACTTGGGTCAAAATCGGATATATAATTGAATAAATTTTAACAAAAATCAAACAAAAGAGGTGGAAAAATTTGTTGATTAAAGGTTTTCAGAAGCTGACATTATTAGATTATCCGGGAAAAACTGCGTGTACCGTGTTTACAGGTGGTTGTAATTTCAGGTGTCCGTTTTGCCATAATGCAGGTCTTGTTACAAGATTAGATACTGAAATAATTACGGAAAGTGAAATTTTTGAGCACTTAAAAAAGCGTCAGGGGATATTGGACGGCATTGCAATAACCGGTGGCGAACCGTTGCTACAGGGTGATATAGAAGAATTTTTAAGTAAAGTAAGAGAATATGATTATGCGATAAAGCTTGATACCAATGGTAGCTTTCCCCAAAAGCTTAAAAGCATAATTGAAAAGGGACTTTGCGATTATGTTGCTATGGATATTAAAAATTCAAAAGAAAAATATCCGGAAACGGTAGGCATCGATACTTTCGATTTATCAGCAATAGAAGAAAGTGTAGAGATTTTAAAAGAGAGCTCTGTGCCGTTTGAATTCCGTACTACTGTGACTAAAAATTTCCATACTATTATAGATATAGAAAATATCGGTAAGTGGATAGCGGGAACAGAGAATTATTATCTTCAGAATTTTGTTGATTCCGGTAATTTAATTGACAGTAATGTAGAGGGTGTTTCTAAAGCTGAAATGGAAGAAATGCTTGAAGCAGTAAAAAAATATGTAGCGACAGCTGAAATTCGTGGAATATAATCCACGAATTTCAAATGCAGAATGCAGAATTTTATAATTGAAAATTGAAAATGGAAAATTGAAAATTGTGGGACCTGCGGTCGGCAATTGTAATAGTTATCCATAGAAACAAGAAATTCTATCATTTGAAGTTTGTGTAAACTAAAAATGATAGAATTTTTATATTTAAATCTTAATATTTGTAATTAGTATAAATGAAAAAGTCAGTTTACCATTATAACTAATTATTATAATTACGGCGTAGCCCCGAAATTTTCAATTTTCAATTTTCAACTTTCAATTTAAAAATAGTATTATTATATATACGATATTGTGAATGTAATAGACAAAATAGAGAATCTGACACAAGATATTGTGTCTGGTTTTTTTGTTTGAAACATCATTTTGCGAAATTTGTCGTAAAATGACCAAAAGTTATTGGCGATATATGTGCATATTGCATATAAAAATCAATATGTTGTGATTATAAACTAAAAAAACTTAAATTTAACCACAATATATTGTGATTTTTCTATTGACAACAACCAATGAATCTGCTATTATCCTATATGCTGAAAGAAAACAAAGAGAAAATAAAAAAGGAGTTAGAAAACTATGTATCAGGTTATCAAAAGAGACGGTAAAGTTTCCGGTTTTGATATAATCAAAATCGCAGAAGCAATCAAAAAAGCATTCGAGGCTTGTGAAAAACAATATAATGATAATATAATTGATTTCCTTGCTTTAAAGGTTACAGCAAACTTTGAGCCTAAAATCAGTAATAATCTTATTGCTGTTGAAGATGTTCAGGACAGCGTTGAGTCAGTTCTTGTTCAGGCAGGCTATGCTGATGTTGCAAAGGCTTACATTCTTTACAGAAAGCAACGCGAAAAAATCCGTAATATGAAATCAACAATTCTTGACTATAAAGATTTGGTTGACAGCTATGTTAAGGTTACAGACTGGCGTGTTAAAGAAAACTCAACAGTTACATATTCTGTTGGTGGTCTTATTCTTTCAAACTCAGGCGCAATTACCGCTAACTACTGGCTTTCTGAAATTTATGATGAAGAAATCGCAAATGCTCACCGTAACGGTGATGTTCATATTCACGACCTTTCAATGCTCACAGGTTACTGTGCAGGTTGGTCACTCAAACAGCTTATTAAAGAGGGCTTAGGCGGTGTTCCTGGTAAGATTACATCTGCGCCAGCTAGCCACCTTGCAACTCTTTGCAATCAGATGGTTAACTTCTTAGGTATTATGCAGAATGAATGGGCAGGTGCTCAGGCATTCTCATCATTCGACACATATTTAGCTCCATTCGTTAAGGTAGATAACCTTGACTACAAGCAAGTTAAAAAATGTATTGAATCATTCATTTTCGGTGTGAATACACCATCCCGTTGGGGTACTCAGGCACCTTTCTCAAACATCACATTAGACTGGACTGTTCCTGCTGACCTTAAAGATATGCCTGCTATTGTAGGTGGTAAGGAATTAGATTTCACTTATGGTGATTGTAAGAAAGAAATGGATATGGTTAACAAAGCATTTATCGAAGTTATGATTGAGGGCGATGCTCACGGCAGAGGCTTCCAATATCCAATCCCAACTTACTCAATAACTCGTGATTTTGACTGGTCAGAAACAGAGAACAACAAGCTTCTCTTTGAGATGACTGCAAAATATGGTACACCATACTTCTCAAACTATGTTAACTCAGATATGGAGCCAAGCGATGTTCGTTCAATGTGCTGTCGTCTTCGTCTTGACCTTCGTGAATTAAGAAAGAAGAGCGGTGGCTTCTTCGGTAGTGGTGAAAGCACAGGTTCAATTGGTGTTGTTACTATTAACTTACCAAGAATTGCATATCTTTCTGAAAATGCTGAAGATTTCTATAAGAGACTCGACAAGCTTATGGATATTTCTGCTCGTTCACTTAAAGTTAAGAGAGGAATTATTACAAAGCTTCTTGATGAAGGTCTTTACCCATATACAAAGCGTTACCTCGGTACATTTACAAACCACTTCTCAACAATCGGTCTTATCGGTATGAATGAGGTTGGTCTTAACGCAAAATGGCTCCGTAAGGATATGACAACAAAAGAAACACAGGAATTTGCTAAAGATGTTCTTAACCATATGAGAGAAAGACTTTCTGACTATCAGGAAGAATATGGCGACCTTTACAACTTAGAGGCAACTCCTGCTGAAAGTACAACATATCGTTTCGCAAAACACGATAAAGAAAAATATCCTGCAATTATCACTGCAAACGAAAACGGCACACCTTACTACACAAACTCTTCACACTTACCTGTTGGTTACACAGCAGATATCTTTGAAGCACTTGATGCACAGGATGAGCTTCACACACTTTACACATCAGGTACAGTATTCCACGCATTCTTAGGTGAAAAGCTTCCTGATTGGAAAGCTGCTGCAAATCTTGTTAAGAAAATTGCAGATAACTACAGACTTCCTTACTACTCAATTTCACCAACATACACAGTATGCTGCAACCACGGTTACATTCCTGGTGAAGTTTATACTTGTCCTGATTGTGGCGAAACAACAGAGGTTTACAGCCGTATTACTGGTTACTATCGTCCTGTTCAGAACTTTAATGATGGTAAAGCACAAGAGTTCAAGGACAGAAGAGTTTACGATATTATTCACTCAAGCTATGAAAAAGCAGGCAGAACAGTTGACCACGCTCACTGTGAGCCGGAAGCAGAAACAAAAACTGCAGTAGCAGTAGCTGACGCAACATTTACACTTTTCGCAACAAAAACTTGCCCTAAATGTAAAATTGCTGCTCAACTTCTTGAGCAAAAAGGCATTTCTTACGAAAAGCTCTTTGTAGAAGATAATGTTGAGCTTGCTAAAAAGCTTGGTTTAAAACAAGCCCCATCACTCGTAGTTTACAATGGTGATGAAGCAACAGTTATTTCTGATTTACCGGCAGTTAAAGAGTTCATTGAAAATATGTAATAAAAATAAAAGGGGGCTGTCAGACAGCCCCTTTTTAAAACAAAGGATAAATTATTATGAAAGATATAATCATAATCGGCGCAGGTCCTGCAGGACTTACTGCGGCACTTTATGCATTAAGAGCAGGAAAAAGTGTTCTTGTTATTGAAAAAAGCACATTCGGCGGTCAGGTGACATTTTCACCTAAAATTGAAAACTATCCCGGTATTCCTGAAATGACAGGTAACGAGTTTGCAGATAAGCTTCTTGACCAGGTTTTAGCTATGGGTGCAGAGGTTGAAATGGAAAAGGTTACCGGCATTATAAACGAGGGTAACAGAAAGTTAGTTTTCGCAGGCGACAAAAAATATGAAGCAAAGGCTGTAATTATTGCAGTTGGCGTTAAACACAGACAATTAAAGTTAGAAAGAGAAAATGAGCTTACAGGTAAGGGCGTTTCTTACTGTGCAGTTTGTGACGGTGCATTTTACAATGGTCAGACAGTCGGCGTTGTAGGTGGCGGTAACTCTGCTTTACAAGAAGCGGTTCTTCTTTCAGATATTTGTGAAAAGGTCTATGTTTTCCAGAACCTTTCATATATGACAGGTGAGAAAAAGCTTATTGAAATTCTTGAAGCAAAATCTAATGTGGAATTTATGACAGATGTAGTTGTGAGCGACTTAAAGGGTGACGATGAATTAACAGGTGTTACCTTAAAGCACACAGATGGCAGTGAAAAAGAAGTTTCATTAAACGGTCTTTTTGTTGCTATCGGTCTTGAGCCATCAAACAGTGATTTTGCAGATATGGCTTCACTTGACAGTAACGGCTACTTCGATTCTGATGAGGCTTGTCTTACAAAGACAGAGGGAATTTATGTAGCAGGTGACTGCCGTAAAAAGAGTATTCGCCAGATTACAACTGCAACTGCAGACGGAGCTTCAGCAGCACTTGCCGCTTGCAGATATATTGATGCGTTATAATTCTTAAATTGGGAGAAATATTTTTTAAAAGGGTGAATTATTATGAAAAAAGACCAATCTAAAAAATACGCTGTTCTTGCAGGAATATTCTTTATTTTACCTGCAATATCAGCTATACCAAGTTTCATTTCTTTAACTACTTTTATAGGGGTAGATATTGCCAGTACGATTAATTTGAAAATGTTGATAGTTTTGGCAATTGATAGCTTAATATCATTAGCTCTTGGTATAGCGTTATTTATTCGTAAAAAGAATGTAGTATTTGTAGCAATTTCAGGATTCTGGTTGCTGTTTTATATATTAAAGTGCATCGTACTTGTATCGGGTTTGAGCATAAATGTAATATTTAGCATTTTTTCGTTGGCGGTTACACTTTGGTTGTTTATGGCCAACTGCTTGCCCAAATTCAAAAAATATATTGATTCAACAAAAAGCCTCTGGTTTGTTCCTTATGCTCTTAATTTAATTATATCAATTGTAGGAATCGTGAATGATATAATTCTCTATCAAAAATTGGACGATGCTATGTCAGGAGCAATCTCAGTATTTAGCGGCTTAATTAGTGCTGGTATTGGTAATCTTTCTTATTTGTTTATGGGCTTATGGCTTTATAAGAGCTATAAAAATGAAATTGAAAACAATAATTTTCTGTCACAACAAATGCAACCTGCATTTATTACATCACCCGAAGTTACAGAAACAGTTGAGGCACAGGAAACTGAATAAAGTTTTTTACTGAATAAAGGAGAAATTTTAATGTCTGCATTTTTTATGAGTGTAGTTGCTTTTTTCACTTCACTGTCAGCTATTGTAACATCATTTTTAGGTTTTGACATAGGTAGTAAAGAAAAGCAAGTAGAAAATTTTAAGGTTACCACTTACATAAGAGGAGATTATGTTCAGGAAGAGAACAGTCTTTACAGTGAAGATTTTGATATTATTACAGATGTAATTCTTTTTGAATGTGCTTCTTTTGACAGTGCGGGTAATGTAGTTTGTGAAAAAGAAAAATTAGAAACAGCGTTAAAAAATATCAGAAATGCAATAGGCGAAAGAGATGTCAACATAACACTGAACCTTTTAGGGCCTGAATGGCATTCAGAGTCAGATGTGTGGGAAGAACAGATGGAAGCACAAAGTGACGAATATAACAAGGCGTTTAAAAGTGGTGCTTTAGAAGATAACATCATCAAAGTGCTCAAAGAATACGACTTCGACGGTGTGCATTTTGATTATGAATATCCACTTTCAAAAAATGCGTGGAAAGAATACAACAAATTTTTAGTTTCTCTTAATGAAAAGTTAGGAGATTACACATTAGGTGTTGCTTGTAGTGACTGGAATATAAAATTCAGTTTAGCCGCAATTGAAGCGATTGATACTTTTGAGCTTATGGTTTATGACTTTAACGATGAAGATGGCAGACACGCAACATTTGAGCAAACTATAGATTTGGTTAACACAGTCGGGCTTCACGGAATACCGCAAGAAAAAGTTAATGTAGGGCTTCCGTTTTATTCAAGGCCAACTGATATGTCGGGATATTGGTATGGTTATAATGGTTACTATGAAAAAATAGATGAAAACGGTTGGTATCATTGTAATGATACTGATAAGGACTTCTGGTTTAATACACCAGAAGTGATAGAAAAGAAAACAGAGTATGCGGTAAATAATGGTTTCGGCGGTGTGATGATATGGCATTATAATTGCGATTTACCATCAACCCATGAAGCCTCACTTCTTAAAGCAGTCGGCACTGCAGTAGAAAATAATTACTAAAAACAAAATCTCCGAGTAGTTTGTGGTGCTACCCGGAGATTAATTTTATTATATTTTTTCTTAAATATTATTTAGAGTTTAGCTTTCAGGCGTTCTATCTGACTGCTGAAATATTCAATATAAGAGTCAAATTTTGGGTTTTGTATGACAATTACAAGATTTAATGCTTTTTCAGTTTCATCAATGGCT
>SVPR01000015.1 GCA_015065785.1 Oscillospiraceae bacterium
TCTCAAGGGTTTTTCTTTTATCGTTGTTTAATTTTCAAGGTTCGTTTTGCTCCCTCCAGAGCTTCGCTCTCTTGAGTGCTTGCATATATTATCAAATTTACTTCCGTTTGTCAACACTTTTTTTCAAATTTTTTTGAAATTTTTTAAAAAATTTTTCGAAAACGAATTTTTTACCATATATTGTGTAAAAGTTACAAACAGACCACAATTTTCTTGTTCAAAACTTTGAAGAAAGAATGTATAAAACTCAAAATCCGTAAAAACCTATTAAAAACCATATTTTTAAGTGAGTGATAAAAATGATAAAAAACAACTTTAAAACCACCCTTTTTAAATTCTGTGCATTTGTCCTTTCATTAACCATAATTACCGCTTCGGCTTCTTTTTATATAATAGAAACCGCAAACGGAAATTCTGTTGCCACACTTTCAAAATTAGGCTCACGCGGTGAAGAGGTAAGAAGGATACAAACTAAATTAAGGCAATTAGGATTTTACAATGGCAGTGTTGACGGTATATACGGAAGCGCTACACAAAGAGCGGTAAGACGCTTTCAGCAGTCTGTCGGAATTACAGTTGACGGCATTGCCGGCAGCAAGACTCTTTTATTTTTAGGTCTCGACTCATCTTCAGGCGGTGGCTCTTACGGCTCATACAGTTCATCTGACATTTATCTTCTTGCAAAGGTGATTGAAGCAGAAGCTCGTGGCGAAAGCTACACAGGTCAGGTTGCAGTTGGTGCAGTTGTATTAAACAGAGTTGAGTCAGCATCATTCCCTGACACTATTTCAGGTGTTGTTTATCAATCCGGTGCTTTTTCTGCCGTTACAGACAGCAACTGGTCAGTAAGCCCTACTGCAACCTCCAGAAAAGCGGCGCAGGATGCAATTAACGGCTGGGACCCAAGCTACGGCTGCTTATACTATTATAATCCCGCAAAGACATCAAACAGATGGATAAGAACAAGACCTGTTGTTACGACTATCGGGTCACACGTATTCTGCAAATAATCGCAGATTCAGGGAGCAGGGAACAGAAAGCAGAAAGCAGGTACCAAAAAATACTTCCGTCACCTTAAAACCTGCAAAGCTCTGATTTCTGATCCCTGATTTCTAATCCCTATATATAATAGTATAGAAAAAGTTGTCGAAAAATTGACAAAAGACTTGTAAATTTTTCGACTTTATAGTATGATATATTGGGTGAATTTGGAAGTGTTTTTATTTCTATTTTCACAACAACAGTTTAATTTTTAAGTTTACATATTACGCAAAGGAGAAATGACCATGCAAAAGGTACAATTTACCGAAACAGTACTCCGTGATGCTAACCAGTCACTCATTGCTACCCGCATGAAGTTCAGTGAGTTTGAGCCAGTTCTCAAAACTCTTGACAAAGCCGGTTACTACTCACTTGAATGTTGGGGCGGAGCTACTTTCGACTCATGTCTTCGTTACCTTAATGAAGACCCATGGGAAAGACTCAGAAAAATCAAAAAGGCTTGTCCTAACACAAAGCTTCAGATGCTTTTAAGAGGTCAGAACCTTTTAGGCTATCATCACTATCCTGATGATGTTGTTCGTATGTTCGTTAAAAAGAGTGTTGAAAACGGTATTGATATTATCCGTATTTTTGACGCACTTAATGACGTTAAAAACATTGAGGTTGCAGTTGATGAAACAATCAAAAACGGCGCTATTGCTTCAGGTGCTATCTGCTACACAATCAGCCCGATTCATACTCTCGAATCTTATGTTGAGCTTGCAAAGAATATGAAGAGCATTGGTTGTCAGACAATTGCCATTAAAGATATGGCTGGTATTTTAAGTCCGGCAGAAGCTTACAAGCTCGTTTCTGCACTTAAAGATGCAGTTGATTTACCACTCGTGCTCCACACACACAGCACAACAGGTCTTGGCTTTATGACACTTTTAAAGGCTGTTGAAGCTGGTTGCGATATTGTTGACACAGCAATTTCATCAATGTCAGGCGGTACATCTCAGCCTGCAACAGAAACTCTTAAATACACTCTTGATGAATTAGGCTATGAAACAGGTCTTGACAATGAAGTTCTTAAAGAAATCGGTGATTTCTTTAAGCCAATCAGAGCTGAATACTTAAAGAGCGGTCAGCTCAATCCAACAGTTCTTGCAACTGATACAAAAGCACTTAACTATCAGGTTCCCGGTGGTATGCTTTCAAACCTTGTTGCTCAGCTTACAGCACAAGGCAAAATGGACAAGTTCGACGAGGTTCTTCTCGAAACTCCAAGAGTAAGAAAAGATTTAGGTTACCCGCCACTTGTTACTCCAATGAGCCAGATGGTAGGTGTTCAGGCAACAGCTAATGTTCTTGCCGGTGAAAGATATAAGAATGTTTCTAAGGAAGTAAAATCTTACCTTATGGGTGAATATGGTAAAGCTCCGGGTGAGGTTGACGAAGCAGTTCGTTCACAAATCCTTGGCGATGCTAAACCTATTGAGGGCAGATATGCTGACACACTTGAGCCTGAATTTGAAAAGGCTAAAGCTGAAATAGGTGCAAAGGCTAAATCTGACGAAGATGTTCTTTCATACATTGCTTTCCCGACACAAGCAGAAAAATTCTTTGATTACAGAGAAGAAATGAAAGATAAATTATACACTTATGAATTTAAGTCTGTTGAATAAGGAGGATTTTAAATGACTAATCTTCTTTTATCAGCAAATATGGGCTTTTTGGAATCACTTGGCACCTCCGGTTTAGGCTTCGGTTTGGTTATTGCCGTTCTTGCTGCCCTCGCAATATTTGTTTTAATTCTTTCTTCATTTTTCAGAAAAAGCAAAAAGAAAGAAAGCGAGCCTTCTTTGGAAGCTTCTGCTACTACTGTTAGTGGTGAGACAGAATCAAATGTCAGCGAAAATGAAATGGAAGTAAAAAACGAACCTATTTATAACGGATATGTTACCCTCGACAGCATTTCTGAACAAGATGCCGCAGTTGTTATGGCTATCACTTCTCATAAAACAGGTATTCCACTTGAAAAACTCGGCTTCTGTTCAATAAAGCTCAAGGGTCCTGAGCTTATTAACATCTCTGAACAGGATGCGGCTGCTGTTATGGCAATTACATCTCACAAAACAGGCATTCCGCTTGAAAATCTTTATTTTAAATCTATCAGACTTATGGAGGACTAATACTATGAAATATGTTGTAACTTTAAATGGTAAAAATTATGAAGTTGAAGTAACTGAAACAGACGCTATTGTTACCGGCGTTTCACAAGTTCCTGTTATGGCTGCTGCTCCTGTAGCACCTGTTGCAGCTCCGGCTCCTGTAGCAGCTGCAGAGGCTCCGGCTGAAGCACCTGCTGCTCCTGCGGCACCTGCTGCTCCGACAGCAAGCGGTACACAGGTTAAAGCTCCAATGCCGGGTACAATTCTTGCAGTTAAGGCTTCTGCCGGTCAAGCTGTTAAAGCCGGTGATGTTATTGTTGTTCTTGAAGCTATGAAAATGGAAAATGACATTGTTGCTCCTTGCGACGGTACAGTTAAAGAAATCGTTGTAACAAAAGGCGCAACTGTTAATACCGACGATGTTCTTGCAGTTATCTGAGAAAGGATAATTGTTTATGGATATTGGTGCAATTCTTCAAAACTTATGGGAACAATCGGGATTTTACCTTTTAGAATGGCAAAACCTTGTTATGATTTGTGTTGCTATTGGTTTCCTTGTTCTTGCCATTAAATTTAAATTTGAGCCTTTGCTCCTTGTACCTATTGCATTTGGTATTCTTCTTGCTAACCTTCCGGGTGCAAATATGATGCTTGATACAACCGGTGGTCAATTGGGCTCATTCGGCCAGATGGCAGTTGAGGGTACTCATTGGTATGATTCCGGCGTTTTACGAATTCTTTATGTTGGCGTTAAGTCCGGTATTTTCCCTTGTCTTATTTTTATGGGTGTTGGCGCAATGACCGACTTTGGTCCGCTTCTTTCAAACCCTATAAGCCTTCTTTTAGGTGCGGCTGCTCAATTAGGTGTTTACTGTGCATTTATGATTGCTATTTTAAGCGGTCAGTTCACCCCACAAGAAGCAGCATCTATCGCAATAATCGGTGGTGCAGATGGTCCTACTGCTATTTTCCTTGCAAGTAAGCTGGCATCTCATCTTTTAGCTCCGATTGCGTTGGCGGCGTATTCTTATATGGCGTTGATTCCTATTATTCAACCGCCAATTATGAAGCTTTTAACAACTGAAAAAGAAAGAAAGGTTGAAATGAAGCAGTTAAGAACTGTTTCAAAAACAGAAAAAATTATTTTCCCTGTTGCTGTACTTATTGTTTGTGCATTCCTTCTTCCATCAGTTGTTCCGCTTTTAGGTATGCTTATGCTTGGTAACCTTTTAAAAGAATGTGGCGTTACTGAAAGACTTTCAGACACAGCGCAGAATGCTCTTATGAATATCGTTACAATAATGCTCGGTGTTACAGTTGGTGCAACTGCAAACGGACAAGACTTCATTCAATTTAAAACTTTACTTATTGTAGGTCTTGGTCTTGCAGCCTTCTGCTTCTCTACTGCAGGCGGTGTTCTCTTAGGCAAATTACTTTATATTGTTACTAAAGGAAAAATCAACCCACTCATTGGTGCGGCTGGTGTTTCTGCAGTTCCAATGGCAGCCCGTGTTGCACAGAACGAAGGCAGAAAATATAATCCTACAAACTTCTTACTTATGCACGCCATGGGTCCGAATGTTGCGGGTGTTATAGGCTCAGCTGTTGCAGCAGGCTTCTTACTTGCTGTGTTCGGTGGTAATTAAATTCCAGATAAATAAATGCTATGGTAATCTGAATTACCATAGCATTTTTATTTTGACTTATTTTGTTTTATTTGTTGAATTCGCCTTCCATTTCAACAGAAGCAAAAGCTTCTAGCGGAAACTTAACTGCCTCGCCTGTTTTCTGACTTTTGTAAATTGCTAAAACAATTTCAACTGCTCGTTTGCCTGCATATAAATCAACATAAGGCTTCGTGTTATTTTTTATTGAATTTATAAAATCAAGATAAAGACTTGTGTGGCCATTACCATAAACATTTTTGGCTTTTTCATCAACTGCAATAGTTTCATCATCTTCGGGAAGATTATCAGAAAATCTCCAGACATCAACTTTATTTGCATTCATTCCGCCAAGTCTTACTGTTCCGTTTTCACCAAACACGCAAAGAGTCTGTTCAAAATCCTCAAAGCAGTTAACTGTACCTTCAATAGTAGCAACAGCTCCATTTTTAAAACGGACAACTGCAACGCCTATATCCTCTGCCTCAATATAATCGTGAAAAGCGTTGTTTGTCATTCCGTAAACTTCCGCTACCTCTTCGCCAAGCATCCAGGACATTAAATCAATTCCGTGAATGCATTGATTCATCAATGTTCCGCCATCACTTGCCCATTTACCACGCCAGGCATCCTGATTATAATAATTTTCTGCTCTGTGCCAACGGATATTTATTGAGCCGTGTGAAATTTTACCGAAACGGTCAGTTTTAATTGCATTATGTAAATGCTGAACTGCAACATTAAATCTGTTCTGATGTGAAACACACGCAGTTACATTATTTCTTTCAACTGCTTCAATAATTCTGTCAGCATCCTCTATTGACATTGCAAGTGGTTTTTCAACTATGAAATTCACCTTATGCTCTGCACAATAAATTGCTATTTCAGCGTGTTTTCCACTATCAGTTGCAATAGCTACAAAATCTATGCTTTCTTCAGAAAGCATTTTTTTATAATCTGTGTAAACAGGAATTTCACTATTTAAAGAAAATTCTTCTTTTAATTCGTTTGCTCTTTCGGGTACAAGGTCACATAAAGCTACTATTTCTAAATTATTTAAAGTAGCCGCTTTAATGTGGTTGCCTGAAACACGGCCACAGCCGATAAGCGCATATTTCATATAATCACCCTCTTGGTGCATAGGTTTCTTCGTATCGTAAAAATCTTTCCATTATTTCGTCCCCTGCTTTTCTTTCAATTTTAGAAATCGCAGGGCCTAAATTTGGTTTTCTGTCATTTGTGTTATGAGTATCTGAGCCTAAAAAATCAATAGCGTGATTTTTGATAAGCTTCATTGCTTTACGGGAACTGAATGTACCTAAAATATATTCTGCATTCATCTGCATAAGAATGCCTTCATCTTTAAATTCATAAATCCAATCTAAATTTTTCTGATATGAGAAAAATCTTTCAATGTGTGCAAGCACAGGAGTAACACCAAGATTTTCATTTAAAGATAAAACTTCCTTTATCTCTTTGCCTGACCATTTTGCAAAAGGCATTTCGACAAGTAAAAGGTCTGTTCCCTGAAGTGTAAGCTTTGTTAATTCTTCAACGCCACTCATACCGCGGAAATATTTAACCTCGGCACCACAGAAAATTTCAGGGAGACCGCTTTCATCTTTCATTTTTTCACGAAGTAATTGTTCAGCTGCATTTCTGCGAGCTAAAAATTCGTCAGGTGTTTCACCGCTGTGTGCAGCATAAAAATGCGGTGTTGCCGCAACTCTGTCTATGCCCTGCTCTGCCATCATTTTAAGAACCTGAATTGACTCTTCAACATTTTTACAACCGTCATCAAGCCCGGGTAATATATGAGAATGGAAATCTGTCATTGCAGTTCCCCCTATCCATTTAATTAAGGTGACGGGAGGAACTCCCGTCACCCCTTTTAATTTATTTACTATAGCGTCCGTAATTTTTTGAGTACTTTTTGCTGTAATTGTTACTTTTTGAGCCTTCAGCACTGTTGTAAACAAAACCGAGAATTTTTACATTACCGAATTCGAGCTGACGAATAGCTTCACCAAGCTCTGAAGTAGTAGCTCTACCGCCACGAACAACGAATACAACACCACTTAAATATTTTGAACAAACAAGTGCGTCTGAAACGATTGTTACAGGTGGTAAGTCAATGATAATATAATCATAGTGAGCTGAAAGACCGTTTAAAAGCTTCTCCATACGAGCAGAGCCTAAAAGCTCTGTTGGGTTTGGTGGTGTATTACCTGCAGGCATTACATCAAAGCCCTTATCTTCAAGTCTGTAAATTGCTTTTTCAACATCATTCATACCAACAAGAAGGTTTGAAAGACCGGGTGCTGCTTTAAAGCCTAATTTCTTATGGATAGTAGGCAAACGCATATCACTATCTATAAGTAAAACTCTTTTACCTGCTTCAGCCATAGCCATAGCAGTGTTAGCAGCTGTCAGGCTCTTACCTTCTGATGGAATTGTGCTTGTAACACCAATAACATGGCATTTTGCATCATCAGAGAATGAGAAGAAAAGGTTTGTTCTTAAAAGGTTATAAGCTTCTTTAGCTGCAAAGCTGATTCCGTTAGCGGCAGCTTCATTTTTGGTATAATAAGATCTTCTTTTCTTAGCCATTTATTATTCCGCCTTTCCACTTGTAGAATCAGTTTCTGTTGAGGAAGAAGCCGCATTATCAGAGTAACGACTCTTCTTTTTCTTGTAATACTTTTGCTTTGAAGCAGTATTAAGGTCAGGAATAACTGCAAGAATAGGATATTTGTAATGCTCAATAAGATATTCTTCAGAATGAATTTTGTTATCGAGAACAAATTGTAAGAAAATAAGAGCAACTGCAATAACAATACCTGCTAAAGCACCAATAGCAACATTTTTTACATAGCTTGGTGAAACAGGCTCTTCATCAATAATTGCATAGTCAACAATTCTAACTGAGCTGTTTTCTACAATTTCTGTGATTCTGCTTGGTAAAATATCTGCAATAGTGTTGGCAATAAGTGCCGCTTCTTTTGCATCTTCACTTGTAACAGTAACTTCAAAAACTTCTGTTTCGTTGATTGCTGCGGCAGAAATCATCTCGTTTAATTCATTGAAATCATATTCAAGACCTGCTTCAGTAATAATCTGATTTAATGTTGTACGACTTTTAAGTGTAACAATATAAGTTTTAACAAGCTGTTTAGCAACAGTAATATCAGATTGTGTAAGTGTAGTTGTACTTGATTGGTTAGTATTATTAACATAAACCTTTACACTTGCCTGATATTTAGGAGCAATGAAATTATAAGTAACTCCGAAAGCAATGCCTCCCATAACAATTGCTGCAAGAATAATTGCCCAAGCTTTACGCCATAAAATAAGCACAAGCTTTAAAAGGTCAATTTCAATCATATCTCGTTCTTTTTGTGCCACCAAATATTCCTCCAATATTATTTGATATACCCTATGATTATAACCTATAAATCAATAAGTGTCAATAATTCTTATTCCTTTTTACGACAAATTTTGCGTTGTTCCAATGAAAAGTATTTATTTGTAATATTATGGATTTTCTGTTATAATTTTATTACAGTAACATTGAAAGGTTTTTTTAAATGAACGATTGGATGAAAAACATTCCCGATGATTTTCTTGTTTCAGAAATTAATCTGGTCGGCACACATAACAGCTGCACACAATTTATGCACTTTAAGCATTTTTGCCGTTGCCAGAATAAAAATATATTTGACCAGCTTAATATGGGAATTCGCCTTCTTGACATCCGTTTTAATTTTGATGGTGAAAAGCTGAAACTGAGCCACAGTATTTTTAATTGCAAAAAATCAAGAAATAAAAAAGAAGATTTGCTTTTTTCAGATGTTTTTAAAGACTGTGAGCTTTTCTTAAAAGAAAATCCTACAGAAACAATACTTATGTCTGTAAAAAGAGAAGCAGGCAAAAAAGAAGAAGAAACATTCGATTATTTTTATAATACTTTTATTAAAAATTCCGATATTTTCTACACTAAAAATGCTATTCCCACATTGAAAGAAGCCCGCGGTAAAATTGTTCTTTTAAATCGTTGCGGTGCTGATATTGAAAACAGTAATTACACTGATGACAACACAGGAATAAATCTTACAGGGTGGCCGTATCAGAATTCAAGAAAGGAAGCTTCTCTTCAAAAAGTTCTTATTCCTTTAAGAAATGGCAAAAGCGAAAGCTTCTTTTATCTTCAGGATTTCTTTAAGTTAAAGCCAAAAAAGAAATGGGAAATTGCAGTTTTACCCGCAATTCAAAATTCTCCGCAGGATAAATCTATTATTTTCAACTTTTTCTCAGGTAGCAACGGATTTTCAAGTCCTAAAAGATATTCAAAAATTTTGTTCAAACGATTTTCCGACTATGAACTTATACCTATGAAAAAATATGGTTGGTTTGTTTTAGATTTTCCAACTAAAAAAATAATAAAAAAGATTGTTTTATCGAACTATTAAAATTATAATCACCAATGAATTTTCAAGAAATTCATTGGTGATTATTTAGTTCAAAGAAATATTTGAAAACAGTCTTTCTACTTCTTTTTTAAGCAAAGCATTTTCTTGCATTTCTAGTGCGGGGTCTTTTTCACAAATTTCCTTTGCTCTTTCCTGTGCCTCATAAAGAATTCGTGTATCTGTCATAAGATTTGCAATGTGCATATCAGGAAGACCATGCTGTCTGCTACCGAAAAAGTCACCCGGTCCGCGAAGCTCTAAATCTTTCTGGGCAATCAGGAAACCGTCATTTGTATCGCAAAGCACCCCGAATCTCTCTAGTGCTTCTTCATTTTGTGCATCTGAAAGAAGTACACAGGTGCTTTCTTTATCACCTCTGCCAATTCTGCCTCGCAGTTGGTGAAGCTGAGAAAGTCCGAATCGTTCTGCATTTTCAATAATCATAACTGTTGCATTCGGTACATCGACACCGACCTCAATAACAACTGTCGAAATAAGAAGCTGTATTTCACCGGAATAAAAACGAGCCATTACTGCATCTTTTTCTTTCGGCTTCATCTGGCCGTGTAAAAGACCTAAAGTATAATTTTTAAATTGATTTGCTTTTAACCAATCGTAATATTCAGTTGCAGGAACTAAATCGCTTTCGCTTTCTTCAACTAACGGACAGACAATATAGCACTGCTGACCCTTATCCATTGTTTTTCTTAAAAATTCATAAAGTCTTGGGTGATAAGGTGAATTTACTCTGAATGTTTTTACCGGTTGACGCCCTTTTGGTAATTCGTCAAGCACAGAAACATCTAAATCGCCATAAATCACCATTGCAAGTGTTCTTGGAATCGGCGTTGCCGACATAACAAGTACATTGGTATTTTCCCCTTTTTTAGAAAGAGCTGCTCTCTGCTCAACACCAAAACGATGTTGCTCATCTGTTACAACAAGACCTAAATTTTTAAAAATTACATCATTTTGTATCATAGCGTGAGTACCAACTACTATCTGGCACTCACCACTCTCTAATTTTTCTTTTATTTCTCTTTTATTTTTGGCAGTAGTAGAGCCCGTAAGAAGTAAAACAGAAAATTCTTCACCTAAGAAGCTTTTGAGAGTTTTATAGTGCTGATTTGCTAAAACTTCAGTCGGTGCCATAAATGCTGCCTGAAATCCGTTTTTCACCGCAGTGTAAATTATTGCGGCGGCAACAGCAGTTTTACCGGAGCCAACATCACCCTGAACTAATCTGTTCATTGGTTTTTCGCTCATTAAATCGCTGACCGCTTCGCTCACAACTCTTTTTTGTGCATTTGTTGGTGTGAATGGCAGCTTTTTATAAAATTCTTCGCTTTTATCTTCTTTTATGGGAGTAGTTGTTCTTACTTCTACCGAGCTTCTTTTTGAAAGAAGTCCCAGCTGAAGAATTAAAAGCTCTTCAAAAATCAAGCGTCTTTTTGCCTGTCTTAGCATTTCCTCGTTTTCCGGGAAATGTATATTTTTCAACGACTCTTCAAGTGGTAAAAGCTTATATTTAGAAATAAGCTTTTCGGGTAAAAGCTCTTTAATATTTCCCTTTATTTCTTTTAAAGCAGTTTCAGTTAATTTTTCTATACTTTTAGAGGTTAAATTTCCACTTGCTTTATAAATTGGTCTTAACCTTTGCTTTTCGCCTGCTTTTTCAAACCTTGGTGCATTTAATGTTCTGTTGCCGTATTTATCCTTTGTTACTTTTCCAAAAAATAAATATTCCTCATTTTCTGTAAGCGAATTTTTTACATACTTATTATTAAAGAATACAACAGGTAAATAACCACTCATATCTGAAATCGTAGTTTTAGTGAGGATTTTACCACCATTTATTTTTACTTCTGAAACTCTGTCAATAACAGTTGCCTTTAAACAGACTGTCTCATTTATTTCAGCATCTGAAATTTTTGTAATTGTGTTCCAGTCCTCATATCTTTTAGGGTAATAACGCAAAAGAGCACCTATGGAAAATATGCCGAGTTTTTCTAAAAGCTTAGCTCTTGTTTCGCCAACACCCTTAAGAAATTTAATTCTCGTGTCAAATTCAATCATAATGCCCTCCGGAAATTGAAAATTAAGAATTAAGGATTAAAAATTTCGGGGCTACGCCGTAATTATATTTGTTTTTCTTATAGGAAAAATATTTCATTTATAATTCATACACATTACATAAAAGATAGAAATACAAACTCACCAATATAAAATTTTAATGCCGACCGCAGGTCCCACAATTTTGCATTCTGCACTCTGCATTCTGCATTATTTTATGCACGCTATTCCTTGCAAATCTTCAATTGTATTGATTGGTTTATTAATAATACATTTATCACTTACCATTCTTGAAACGAAAGTAATACCTTTCATTTGTGTTATGGCTGAATTGTCTTGTGGTATGCAATAATTTGTAAGCACCAATGGTTTTATATCTCTTTCAAAAAGGTCTAAAGCACTTTTTAAAATTGATGTATCTGTACCAATACCACAAAGGAAAAGCTCCTGTATTTTGTCGCCATCATTGATTTTAGTAACTTTTTCAATAAATTCTTCTGTTACGCAGGTATAAATACTTCTGTTTATAACTAAATCTGCTGTGAGCTCGTCAACAAGCTCAATTTCTTTACCCTTGTGCATATCATAAAATCTGTGATATTTTGGGAAAACACCATCATCACGATTTACAAATTTAACACAAACAACTCTGTCAAAAATGTGCTTTTGTGTAAGCTCAATTATCTTTTGTGCAATCGCAGTTTTCTCAGGAGTATAAACATACCCATTCTGCACATCAATAACAACTAAAATATTTTTCATAAACACACCACCTGATAAATGAAAAATTAAAAATTAAAAATGAAAAATTAAGGAAACGCTTCGCGTTTGATTATATTCATATATAATGCCAACGCAGTTCCGAAATTTTCAATTTTCAATTTTCAATTTTTAATTATTTTATAACGCCCTTTTTAAGAATAATATTCGCATAAAGAGCAGATTCGCTTGTTGCAATAATTGCATACGCTTTTTTTGCTTCATCATAAAACTCGAAACGCTCGAATTGTCCCATTTTTGTTTCGCCGTTGTTTTTATTTATAATATCCTGATACTCTGCCCAGATTGTCGGAGTAGGGTCACCCGCACCTGTTGCCATAAGCATAGCAGGAGTTTCAACATAAGAATCGAGTGGCATAAGCTTTAAAATTGCATCTAAAAGCTCAGGTACATTGTGACCGTCACAACGGATAAGTCTTTGAGCATTTGAAGCTGCAGGGAAGTTGCCGTCACCAATAACGATTGTGTCGCCGTGACCCATTTCATCAAGAATTTTTAAAAGCTCAGGAGAGATAATATTCGGAATACCTTTTAACATAATAAATACCACCTTTTTTAATATTTAAAAATTATTTTTTTATTTGCCTTATGTCTGTACCAATGAAGTTAACAACTTCAAAAGAATTGAGCCTTGAAACAACTCGTTGACCATATCTTTCTTCCAATTCATCTATTGAAAGATTTGAACTTATAATCATAGGCTTACCATTAAGTATTGCGTTGTTTATAAGCTGATAAACTGCAGTTTCAGAAAATGCAGTTTTAAATTCAGTACCTAAATCATCAATTATAAGTAAATCTGCATTTTCAATTTCTTCTTCAATGTCACCATTGCTTCTGCCAAAACGCTCTTTTTCCATCTGCTTAATAATATTATCAGCAGAGCCGTAAAATACGCTGAAGCCTTTTTCGGTTACCTTATTCATTACTGCGAGTGAAAGGTGTGTTTTGCCAAGCCCTGTAGCACCTGTAAAGAAAAAGCTACTTGAATTTTTATTGAAATTCTCGGCATAGGATTTAAGAAAATCGAAAGAAGCTTCCATATATTCTCTTGGTGAGTAGCCTAAATTCATATCTTTTTCTGCACTGTAATATTTTAAATCGAAAGTGTCAAAAGTGCTTACTGCAAGAATTGAACTGCAGGAATATTCGCTCATTGAAATTTTCTTTAGAATTTCTAAATGACAGCTACAAAGCTTACCGTTTAAAATCCCTGAATCGTTGCAAAGCTTACAGGAGTACTGTGGCTCTAAATAATCTTCCGGGTACCCGTTTTTTGTAAGAAGCTCAGCCTTTTCTTTTTGCGCTTTAAGATTTTTTTCTGAAAGACCTTTTACATCTACTGATTTTCCGCTACCAAGACCTTTAATTACTTCAAGTGCAGCATTTCTTATAATATTTTCAATTTCTGAAAGCTCAGGATGCTTATTTAAAATTTGTTTGCGACGCATTTCTGCAAGCTGTTCAGCATTGTCGCGTCTTTTTTTAAGCTCTACTTCTGCCTTTATGTAAACATCTTCACTGAATTTCATACATTAGCACCCTCCTTCTCTTTATTTTTCATTCTTTCTAAAATACTGTTTCTGCCTACATTATTAACATCGTAAGATTTTTCAACCTTTGCAGTAATAGTCTTTTTCTTTTTAGCCTCTGCACTCTGAACATCATAAATATTCATAGCGTGATATTTTTTAAGAAGCTTGTTTGCTTCTGAAAGACTTTTTCCGCTTTCTTTTAAAGCATATAAAATCATCTTTGTTGAAAAATTCCAATTCACAGACCAATCTCTTAAAAACTTTGCTGTTTTAGGGGTTGGTTTTTTTGCATCGGTTTCTAAAAACGCTTTTATTTCTATAAATGTTTTCTGAATTTGCTCAAGAGCAGATATTTCTACTACTGCCGCCTCAAGTGTATCAATTCCGTTTTTAGTCCATTCCTCTGCTCGTTTTTTAATTGCAAGTGAAGATAAATTTCCCTCACTCTGCTGATAGCTCAAAAGAGTAATTATCAAATCTACCGAGAAGCCAAAATGGTCATAAATCATTAAAAGAAGTGCTTGTGTGTCATACCCGAAGGTGCCCACAATTTTTTGTGCTTCTCTGAAAAGTAATGTTATATTTTCATCTTCTGCAATTCTCAGAGCAATTTCTTTTTGAGTAGGCTTTTTAACAGGGAGACTTTTTACAACAATTTTTGGCATTTCTTTTTCTTCTTTATAAGAAATTTCACCTATTTTTTTTGCATTGCCCGAAGCCTTTTCTGCCTCTGCTTCATTTTTTTCGCCATCATCAAAAATAACATCGTTCTGCTTCCAGTATTCAATGCAATCACTGACATCATTTTCTGTGAGCCCTGTGCAAATGCCGATTTGCTTTGCATCAACAGCCCCGTTAGGATTTCTTAATATGAAAAGCAAAACTTTAAAACTTGCCGAGGGGGCAAGTTTTAAATATTTATCTATTAAATCTGTCGGCACAGCTACTGCACCGTTTGAAAAATCAAATTTTAATTTTAACATCTGCGTTTACCTAATTATTCAGGAAATTTAATCATAACTGCTAAAGTTTTGCCGTTACCGCCGTAAGGTGAAATTTTATCTAAATCAACATTATTTGAGAATGTTTCACCTACTACAACATAACCACCATCAGCACCCCTGCAAAGTGCAAGTGCACCGTCACTTTCAGTACCACCGAATGAACGAACCCACATTAAAGTACCACTGCTGTTGACACCCGCTACAAAAACATCCTTTTTACCACGGGTAGTTACACCCTTGAAATCGCGTGTTGATGAGTTTGTTGAGCCAGCCATAATATAAGTGCCGTTTGGTAATTCTAAAACACTTGTTGCAGTATCATTATTCTGACCTCTTACAGGTGTTATAAATTTAATTCCAAGATCATTTGTGTATTTAATCATATAAGAATCGTAAGCACCGCGGGAAGCAAAATTATCCTTAAAGAAACTGTCAGGACTGGTTTCTTCTGTATCTGCTGAATCTGATGAGCCACAAACGATTATTCCACCATCTGATGTAGCTGTAATTCCTTTGAATTCATCAATTCCACTACCTGCAATTGATGTCTTGCCTAAAACCTTGCCGTCCTTTGAATATTTAACAACACCTGAGTCACATTTACCGAGTGCCGGGAATAATTTTCCGGAATAGAAATTTCCGAGTGCAAAGATTGAACCATCAGTTGCTTCTGCAACGCCGGCAAAAGAATCCATATTACCGCCTGCATACTTCTTCCAGAGCTGGTTGCCTGATGAGGAATATCTCATAATAACTGCTTTTGATTCATTTGCATTACCGCCTGAATCTTCGGCATCGCCGTCATTGTTACCAACAGAGCCTACAATAATTGCATCACCATTTGAAGCAGTAACAACATCATTTAATAAATCAACAGTTGAAGTACCGATTGATTTTACCCATTGAACATTACCATCTTTATCAATTTTATAAATTGCTCCGTCGTAGTAGCCCTTCACTGTAAGATTTTCAACTGCTCTACCATAGCCCACTGCATAGAATGAGCCGTCTTTACAAGGTGAAAGTGCAACTAATTCAAGAAGACCGTTTGGTGAGCCGAATGCCTTTTGCCAGATAACCTCACCGTCATTGTTATATTTAGTTAATATTGTATAAGGTGCTTTGTAATTTAACTCCTTATATTTTGCAAAGTCACCGTCTTTTGAGTTTGAAACATTTGCTGTAATGTAGCAACCGTCTGATGTAAGAATTACATCTTCATATTTATCTGCTGCTGAGCCACCCTGGGTATTTTTCCACTCTGTTTTTGCAGGCTCAATATTAAGAGTTGGCGCTTCGGTAATATTTACGATTGTTGTAATCAAATTACCCTGCTCGTCAACACCTGTGTTACCTTTACCATCTGTTACAAGAACTGATGATGTGCCAACATAGCTTCCGCCTGTGGTATTTGTATTATTGCCACTTCCTGCGGTTGGTTTGATTGTTATGTTTTGAGTTACAGCATTTCCGTCTGAATCTGTTACTACTACACCATTCATATCGGTAACAGGAATTTGTACTGTTATGTCTTTATAAGCAATTGTTGTAAGAGGATTGCCGTCAGCATCATTAATTACATTGCCAAAAGCATCTGTAATAACTATCACTTCTGTTTCAGGTGTTACGGTAATTACATCACCATTTTCATCTGTAACAGGAACACCGTTTGCATCTGTTACAACAACCGGGTCTAATCTGTTTTTATTTGATACTAAAACAACTGCTAATATAATTGCAATTAAAACAACTGCAATTATAGGAATAATTATTTTTAAATTTTTAGAATTGAATTTTTCTTTAACAGGAACTGCTGCTTTCGGCTTTTCTGCCTTTTTTTCTGCAGGAGTAACCACAGGAATAACCTCTTTTGCAGGCTCTTCCTTTTTGTCTTCTTTAATTTCTTCTTTTATTTCCTTTTCAGGCTCAGCCTTTACTGCCTCGTCTTTTATTGATTCATTAACTGCTTGAACAGGCACAGGAGAGGCAGCTTTTTCTTCTGCAATAACAGGGGCAATAACTTCTTTTTTGGTTTCTTTTACCTCTGTTTCTTTCGCTTGCTTTTTAGCCTCTTCTTTTTTTGCCTTTTCTACATTTTTTTCAGCAACAGCTTTTTTTGCTGCATCTAAAACTGCCTGTGAAGTTTCGCCTTTTTTAGCACGCTTCATTGGTGGTGGTGCGGCTTTTTTAACTACTTCGTTTTCGTTGTTTACACCATTTGGATTTTTTTTGTTTTCCATAAAGTGTTTCCTCCAATATAATTACAAGTATAATCAAGAATAAAGCTGAAGTTTAAAAACTTAAGCATAATAATCGTATTCTACTTTATAATACCATAAATCATATTGCATTTCAATCTACAATCGCACAAAATTTGCAGTTAATTTTTTTCACTTTTCACAATAACTCCCACCAACACAGCCAAATTCTGTCAATATCTAAATTCTGTTTTGAAAAAATACATAAAAACTGAGTTAATTTATTATGTAATATCTATAAACTTTGCTTTTTATTCGCATTTTAATCAAAAAAATCATTGAAAACGCGAAAAATATGTGCTATTATTACAAATACAGAGTATTTTAATGGCATATTATTATTTAAGGCGATGAAATACTCAGGCTTTGATTTTTATCTCGCTGAGGGAGGAATTTTTTTGGGCAAATACACTATTGAAAACATAAGAAATGTTGCTATAACAGGCCACGCCGGTAAAGGTAAAACAACCTTAGCTGAAGCAATGCTTTTTGTTTCAGGTGCTACTGACAGATTAGGCAGAATTTCTGACGGCAACACCGTTCTTGATTTTGACGCAGAAGAAAAAAGAAGAAAGGTTTCTATTTCTTCAAGTATGGCTTTCACAGAATGGAGAAACAGAAAGGTTAATATTTTTGACACTCCTGGTCTTTTTGACTTTGAAGGTGGCAGAAGTGAAGCAATGCGTGCTTGCGAAACAACAATAGTTGTTCTTTCTGCAGGTAAAGGCATTGATGTCGGTGCTGAAAAAGCTCTTAGCGCCGCAGGTAAAATGAATCTTTCAAAATTCATAGCAGTTACAAAGTGTGACGGCGAGGAAAGAGATTTTTATAAAACTCTTGATGCTCTCAAGGTTCGCTATGGTACCGCCATTTGTCCTGTTGTTATTCCATTTATGGTGGGTGGCAAGGTTGACTGTTATGTTAACTTCTTACAGAATAAAGCTTTTAAATACTCTGACGGAAAAGCAACAGAGTGTGCGATTCCTGATGATGCAAGAATAAATGACATTCACGCAGCATTTACAGAAGCTGTTGCAACTGCTGACGATGACCTTATGATGAAATTCTTTGACGGTGAAGAATTTTCTCACGATGAAATCGTAATGGGTCTTTCAAAAGGTGTTAACGACGGTACAGTTGTTCCTGTTTACGCTTGCTCAGGCTACACAACTGATGCAGTTGACTTGCTTCTTAATGGTATTACAAAGCTTGCACCTGCTCCAAAGGGTGAAGATGGAATTGAATGTGATGAAAACGGCAATCTTGCAGCTATATGCTTTAAAACTGTGGCTGACCCATTCATTGGTAAAATGTCTTTCTTTAAAGTAGTTTCAGGTAAAATTACTGCTGACACTGCTCCTTACAACCCACGCACAGAGCAGGTTGAAAAAATGGGTAAGCTCGTTTTTGTTAAGGGCGGTAAGCAAGAAGATGTTTCTGAAATTACTGCAGGTGACATTGGTGTTGTTACAAAGCTCTCAGGCTTTAAAACAGGCGACACAATGTGCAGCCAGAAAGCACCTGTTACACTCGACCCTGTTAACTTCCCTGTTCCTTGCTATTCAATGGCAGTTAATGTTGTTAAAAAGGGTGAAGAAGATAAGGTTGCTTCAGGTCTTTTAAAATTAGCTGATGAAGATGGCTCTTGCTCATTTGTTACTAATAAAGAAACGAGAGAACAAGTTCTTTCAGGTCTTGGTGAACAACATCTCGACACAATTGTTACCAAGCTTAAAAATAAATTTGGTGTTGAAGTTGAGTTAACAGTTCCAAGAGTTGCTTACAGAGAAACAATCCGCAAAACAGTTGACAAACAAGGCAGACACAAAAAGCAATCCGGTGGTCACGGTCAATTCGGTGATGTATGGATTCGCTTTGAGCCATATATGGGCGAAGAGGATTTTGTATTCACCTCTGACGAGGTTGTTGGTGGTGCTGTTCCGAAGAACTTCTTCCCCGCAGTTGAAAAAGGACTTCGCGATTGCGTAGCTCAAGGTCTTATTGCAGGTTACCCAATGGTTGGAATTAAAGCTTGTCTTCACGACGGCTCTTACCACCCTGTTGACTCTTCTGAAATGGCATTTAAAACTGCAGCTCGTCTTGCATTCAAAGCAGCTATTCCGGATGCAAAGCCTACAATTCTTGAACCAATAGGAACTCTTAAAGCAATTATTCCTGACGACTATTTAGGCGATATTATTGGTGATGTTAATAAACGCCGTGGTAGAGTTTTAGGAATGGCTCCTGCAGACCAACCAAAAATGCAAGAGCTTATTGCAGAAGTTCCATTAGCAGAAATGGGCGACTTTGCAATTACTCTTCGTTCAGTAACTGCAGGTCGTGGCTCATTCACAACAGAGTTTGCTCGTTACGAAGATGCACCTGAAGCAATTGCTAAAAAGGTTATCGAGGAAGCAAAGCTTGTTGACGATGATGAGGACTAATACTTAATTAAAATAGTATGTTTCACGAGAAACAATGTTTCTTGTGAAACATATTTTTTATTTGTTTCTCGTGAAACACTTTTGTTTTACAAATATTTACATTGCACATTAACAAAAGTTTAATATTTTTTATTACAATATTATTATTTAATTCATTTTCTATTAACAATTATGCTTTATACTAAACTCGTGCTAAGAAAGGGAGCCGCACCCGAGTATTAGTAACTTATCCTTTGTGTTATACAAAGGATGGACCCCTCCTCAAGTAAACCTTGGCGTCAAAGTGTTATACTTACGCCGGAAAACAACGACTGTCCCCTCAGTCGTTGTTTTCTTTTTATTTTACTTTCTGAAATATAAAAATTGAATATTTTTAAAAAAGCTGTCAATAACATAATCGTATAAGTTTAAATGCGAAAGGATATTATGTTATGGACAATAAAGAAAAGAAAAATACAACAAACAGAAAATTTAAAATTGCTTATGCTTTCACTGTGGTAATTGCTTTAGGTGCTTTAATGTTTTCAAAAATTTCTACTGAAAAGAGCTTAGGAAACATACAAAGCTTAGAAGATGATTCTGCACCAGAAGTAACAATTACTGAAACAACCGAAAATGTAGAAGAAACAGTAAGACAAAACTTAACCAATGTTCCTGACACAAGAACAGAAACCGAAAAAAATACTACCGAAGATAAATACAACAAGCCATATACAGATTATTATTGTTTACCATTCGGCAGTGAAATAATTAAAGATTACAGCAATATGAATCCTGTTTATTCAAAAACAATGGGAGATTGGCGAACACATAACGGAATCGACTTTTCAGGCGAAGAGGGCGGTGCAGTTGTTGCTATAAGCTACGGTGAAGTAATTGCTATTTATGATGACGCAATTTTTGGCACTTGTGTTTTAATTGACCACGGTAATGGTGTTACTGCAAAATACTGCGGACTTAATAAAGATACTTTAACGGTCAAAGAAAATTCTTCTGTTAATATGGAATCTGTAATCGGTTATTTAGGTGAAATTCCGGGTGAAAAAATGGAGGGCGCACATTTACACTTTGAAATCACTCACAACGGCGAAATCGTAGAACCGCTTGAGCTTATGGGAAAGTAAAAGCTTCGCTTTTACTTTCCCAATGCAGAGTGCAGAATGCTGAGTGCAGAATTCTATTTTGAATTGAAAATGGAAAATTGAAAATTGAAAATTGTGGGACCTGCGGTCGGCAATTATAATAGTTATCCATAAAAACAAGAAATTCTATCATTTGAAGTTTGTATAAACTAAAAATGATAGAATTTTTATATTTTATATTTAAATCTTAATATTTGCAATTAGTATAAATGAAAAGTCAGTTTACCATTATAACCAATTATTATAATTACGGCGTAGCCCCTAAATTTTCAATTTTCAATTTTCCATTTTCAATTATTTTTGCGTCGCAGGCCCGAAATTCAGCACTCTGCACTCAGCACTCTGCATTTTCGCAAAGCGAACCCTGCTTCCTGTTTCCTGTTTTCTGTTTCCTAAATTAAGTCTTGTATTTCTCCAACAAATGTGCTAATATGAAAAATGTGTAAAATAATGTAAAAAAGCACAATTTAAATGGAGGTATAAAAATGACAGCAAAGAAATTAGTTCCAAAAATCTTACTTTGTTTATTCGTTGTTGCGTTTATTGTAGTGTGTGCAGTAATGGCACCGGCGACAAGTGCAACAAGCACATTATGGGCATTGTTACCGCCTGTAATTGCAATCTGCCTCGCACTTATCACAAAAGAGGTTTATTCTTCTCTTTTTGTTGGTATTGTAGTTGGTGGTCTTTTAGCAACATCATTTAACGGACTCCACACAGTTGGTGCAGTTGTTAGTGATGGTTTCATCAGTGCCGTTTCAGGCAATGCAGGCATTTTCATCTTCTTAGTTCTTTTAGGTGCAATGGTTGCACTTATCAACAAAGCAGGTGGCTCTGCTGCATTTGGTGAATGGGCATCTAAACACATCAAAACAAAGGTTGGTGCATCTATTGCAACATTCCTTTTCGGTGTGCTTATTTTTATTGATGACTATTTTAACTGCTTAACAGTTGGCTCAGTTATGCGCCCTGTTACAGACAAAACAAAAATGTCCCGTGCAAAGCTTGCATATTTAATAGATGCTACTGCAGCTCCTATTTGTATGATTGCTCCTATTTCTTCATGGGCAGCAGCGGTTTCATCTTATGCTCCTGAAGGCGTAAACGGTATTACTCTTTTCTGTAATGCAATTCCTTTTAACTTCTATTCTTTAATGACATTTGTTTTTGTTATTACTCTTACTTTAATGAAGTTTGATTACGGCCCAATGAAGCTTCACGAAATGAATGCTTTAAAAGGTGACCTTTTCACATCAGGTGAAATTAAAGCAGATTCTGAAGAAGAAGTTGCAAAAGGCAAGGGCAAGGTTATTGATTTAGTTTTACCAATTATTATTCTCATTGCTATCAGCGTATTCTCACTCGTTTATGTTGGTAGATGTATGGGTGAAGAATGGGTATTCGCAGCATCACAATATGACGGCTCTTTAAGCTTTATTGATGCCTTTGCAAACACAGACGCAACAGTTGGTCTTCCTTGGGGTGGAATTATTGCTCTTGTAGTAACAATTATTTACCTTGTAGCAAGAAGAGTTATCTCTTTCAAGGATGCTATGGAGTGTATTCCAAAGGGCTTTATTGCAATGGTTCCTGCCCTCCTCATTCTCACAATGGCAACTACTCTTAAAAATATGACAAATCTTCTTGATGCTTCAGGCTTTGTTGAAAATGCAATGGCAAATGCAGGTGCATTAGAAAACTTCTTACCTGCAATCATTTTCATTGCTGCTTGCTTTATTGCTTTCTCAACAGGTACATCATGGGGTACATTCGGTATTCTCATCCCTATTGTTCTTGCAGTATTCCCTGTAGGTAGCACATTAGGTACAATTGGTATGTCAGCTTGTCTTGCAGGTGCTGTTTGCGGTGACCACTGCTCACCTATTTCAGATACAACAATTATGTCAAGTGCTGGTGCTCGTTGCGACCACTTAAACCATGTTTCAACTCAGATTCCTTACGCTGTAACAGTTGCAGGAATTTCATTCGTTGGTTACATAATTGCAGGATTTATTCCGGAACAATATGCACTTGTTACTCTCCCGATTCTTATTGTATTAACAGTTGCAACATTGTTTGTAATTAAAGCTGTTACTAAAAAGAAAGCTTAACAGAAAAGTGCTGAGTGCAATATAATTAAGAATTAAAAATGAAAAATTAAAAATTGTGGGACCTGCGGTCGGCAATTATAATTAAATAACAAAAAGATAAGTTCTATCATTTAAAGTTCGTAAACTAAAAATGATAGAACTTATTTTATTTAATCGATAAATAATTATAATCGGCTTTGCCCCGAAATTTTTAATTCTTAATCTTTCATTTTTAATTTCAAGGTATATTCCCTTAACTCAGCATTCAGGACTTAGCACTACTTATTTTTTAAGTGCTGCAAGAAACTCTACCGCCGCACGAATATCTGCCTCCGGATTATCCCCTACTTCTCTTTCGATTGTAAGGAAGCCTTTGTAGCCGATATCTGTTAAAGCGTTAAGATAATCTTTGAATGGAACTGAGCCTTCGCCTAAAGGAACTTCAATAAATGAATCTTCGGTAACAATTACTTCTTGCTTCATACCATAAATAATTTCAGGGTCCTTGTAGAAGATTTGCTTACCGTCTTTAGCGTGAGTATGAACTATGTACTTCTGAAGATTGTGAACAGCAGTAACAGGGTTATCGCCTGTAACCATAACTAAGTTTGCAGGGTCAAGGTTTACACCAACACCTGTTGAGCCGAGAGAGTCAAGGAACTCTTTTAAAACTGCAGATGTTTCAGGACCTGTTTCAATTGCAAAGTGAGCGTCAATAGAATCTGCATATTCAGCAAGCTCGTGACAAGCCTCCTGCATAATTTTATATCTGTCGTGGTTTTTGTCGCCCGGAACAACACCAATGTGAGTAGTAACTACATTTGTTTCAAGCTCTTTAGCAAGGTCAAGAATTCTTTTTGACTTTTCAATCTTGTCAGGGTTTTTTTCTTTAAAAGAAAAACCACCGCCACCTAAATCACCACAAAGTGCAGAAATAACAAGACCGTTAGATTTTACTAAATCTAAAAATTCTTTTCTTTTCGCACCAACAAGATTTTCAGGTGCCATCTCGCCAGATGTTGCATACACCTGAATACCCTGGGCACCAACCTCTGCCGCTTTTTTTACTGCGGTAGGAATATCGGTCCTGAAGCTGTTGATAATTACACCAATAGGAAAATCGTACATAGTAAATACCTCTTTCAACTATTTAATTAAAAAATATTATTCTGACCATTATTACCATTCTGATTCTGGTAATCCTGGTTTGTTGGCTGAGTAGATTGCATTGGCTGCACCGGTTGCTGTGGAATGTTCTGATAACCATTTGGTGCGCCATAATTCATCTGATTATTCATCATATAACCGTTTGGCATTGAAGGGAAGCCCATAACGCCAAATGTTTTTTCATATTGCTCAAGAATCTTTTTATTTTTTGAATATTTTGCAATTACCACAATTGTAGCTACAAGAAGAGCAATAAATGGAATTAATAATATAACCATACCCATTCTTGCAGCACTGTTTGTTTCAGCATCAAATGCCTGATAATTATATTCAAAATTAGCAGCCTGTTCTTTGTAATCCTCAGCTCCTGTAAAATCTACTTCATTTTTATGGCTGTCACCAGCTAATAAAGTACCGTTTAATGTAAAGCTCTTCATTAAGCTTTCTGCTATTTTTGAGCTTGCGTTATCTGTTTCAGCTACAACACAGTAGATATTTTCTGCTGTTGCAAAGGCGTAAGCCTTATAATAATAGCTTGTTTCATACATTGTGCCTTTGTCGTAAACCTCTGCACCTGTATATTCAATACATTTATAGCCATTTACTTCTGAAACCGATTTTGTAAAAATATCATCAGGGGACTCAACATATACATAGGTTGAAATTATTGAAGAAAAGAATTTGTCTAATTCAGCTACATCCTCTTCTACATTATCAACACCCATTTTATTTTCTAAAACAGAAATATAAGAATAATCATATACTTCAACATCTGTACTTGATATTTCATAAGTATAACCTACACCATATTCTGCTTCATATTCATCTTCATAAATAAATGTCAATTCAAAATCTTCAGGAAGCTCAACATAAAAAGCACTATTTAAAATATTATTAGCATCATCTTCGCCTGCAAATGAAACTACTGTTAATGGTAAAACAAAAATGCAAACGGCAATAATTACAGATAAAATTTTCTTTCTCATTACATATTACCTCCGTTATTTTCATTTTCATTATTAACCTCTTTTTTAAGAGCATCAGAAAAAGCAGAAATATCCTGATTTGCAGCTGGTTGATTATTTACAGGATATTGAGGAACAAAAGTCTGGGGATTATAATTATAATTTTGTGGCGGAATGTTTGCCATATCCTTTAAAACATCCTTGTCGTAAACAACACCATAGGTCAATTCATAATTTTTTATTTTTGCTTTAAGCTTACTATTTTTAGAGATGAAAACAATAAGAACAATTAAAACAGGAATGAAAAGTAAAAATGCAATCATAACAAGCATTGTCATAAATACAGTTGACTTTTCAAGACCAAACATCTCAAAAATTTCAGAAGGGCTAATCTCTCCGTTTTCCAATCGAGAAGCAAAGTCCTCACCATAAATTTCAGCTAACATATCTTCTGTTTCATCAGAATAAACATCCGCTGAATACTCTTCACCCATATTTGCATCCACTGAAGCTTCACCTGTTGCAAAAGCAACTGTTGAAAAACAAAAAGCAAGTATGAGCGATAAAAGAATTGCTGTAATCTTTTTCATAAAAATTCTCCTACTTTCTATTTTTTATCTTTAACCAATATTCTTTTGCTGCCTGCTCCTGCTTGTTATCCCCATACTCGTAGTAACGGGCATTTTTAAGAACATCGGGTAAATACTGTTGTTCTACCCACCTGTTTGGAAAATCGTGTGGGTATTTATAAAACTGACCTTTTACTTCGGCATCATCACCATCAAAATGCTTATTCTGAAGCTGACGCGGAATTGGTCCTGAGTTTCCTTTTTGCAAATCCTGAATTGCATCATTTATTGCATTGTGTGCAGTATTTGATTTTGGCGAATTGCAAACAAGAATTACTGCATCTGCTAAAGGAAGTCTTGCTTCGGGCATACCAACCTGCAAGGCAATATCTGTTGCCGCCTTTACAATTGGTAAAATCATCGGGTAAGCAAGTCCGACATCCTCTGCCGCACAAACTAAAAGCCGTCTTATAGCAGAGGTCATATCTCCTGCTTCTAAAAGTCTTGCCAAATAGTGAATTGCTGCATCGGGGTCAGAGCCTCGCATAGATTTCTGGAATGCAGAAAGAATGTCGTAATGCTCGTCACCCTCTCTGTCATAACGCATAGCACTTTTTTGTGTCAATACTTTTGCATTTTCTAAAGAAATAATCCTTTTTTCATTTTCTTTTGGTGGATTTGCAGAAAGAACACACAATTCAACTGCATTAAGCGATTTTCTTACATCACCACCGGAAGCTGTTGCAATATGTAAAGAAACTCCGTCTTCTATCTCAAATTCTTCTTCATATTCATTTGCTAAAATATTAAAGCCTCTTATTACTGCCTTTTCTGCTTCTTTCGGTGTAACTGCTTTAAATTCAAAAACAGAGGAACGGCTTAAAATAGCACTGTAAACATAAAAATAAGGATTTTCTGTTGTTGAGGCAATTAAAGTAATTGACCCGTTTTCTATAAACTCTAAAAGAGTTTGCTGTTGCTTTTTGTTAAAATACTGAATCTCGTCTAAATATAAAAGAATTCCGTTTGGTGAATTGAATGTATTAAGCTCATCAAAAATATCTCTTATATCCTGAGTTGAAGCAGTAGTACAGTTTAATTTTCTCAAGGTTCTGTCTGTCTTTTTTGCAATCATTCTGGCAAGAGTTGTTTTGCCTGTACCCGAAGGACCGTAAAAAATCATATTAGGAACAGTACCTGATTCAATTATATTTCTCAAAGGCTTATTTTCACCTATTAAGTGCTCCTGACCTACCATTTCATCAATGGACTGAGGACGGATTCTGTCTGCAAGCGGTGTTGCCATTTTTTGTTCTCCTAAATATTAAATTCTGCTGTATCGTAGCTTACCTCAAAGCCTATTTTTTTAGCTTCCTTGACTAAATCATCGTGATTTAACTTTCCGTTATGAGAAAAATGGTGAAGACAAAAAACAGTGCTTTCGTCAGCATTTTTCTTTAAAAGTCTTTCTTTTACTTCATTACACGCTTTCATTCCCATATGATTTGAGTATGCCTTTTCATTGAGAATGGAAGTACAATCAAGTGAAACAAAATCAAATTTTATATTACTGTTTTCTATGTATTCCCAGGTTTCATCAAAAAAGTAGCCTGTGTCGTGTGCATAAAGAATTGCCTTGTTGTCTTTTTCTATAATATAGATAACAGGGTCTAAGTTTTTTGCGTGGTCTGCCTTTAATGGTGTAACCCTGTAACCCAGAATTTCATAGGTTGTAAAAGGAACAATTTCATTCCAGCTTACAGAATTTTCATCTCTTTCCTTTATTGCATTTACTATTGGTAAAAGCTCGGTTGAAGAATTTTTTGTTGAATAAATTTCTAAAGGCTTTTTTTCATTTTCATTCATAAAATATGCATAACCATAGCCTCTATAATGAAAATCATAAGGGTAAAGATGGTCGTCGTGACCATGCGTAATTAAACACGCTTTTATCTTTCTTAAATCTAAACCGTAATTTAAAATATGAAGATATGTATCAGCAGAAAAATCTATCATAAGCTCGTCATCAATAACAGTCTGAGAACGGGTTCTGATATTTTTTCCGCCCAGCTTTCGAGCATTTTCGCAAATTTCACAAGAACAAAATAATCCCGGAATTCCCTCTGCGGCAGCTGTTCCGTAATACTTGATTTTCATTTTTTCTTCCTCACTCTTTTACCACAAAAAAATTAAAATTTTTCTTTAAAATCTTCCTAAAAATGTGTATTCAATAAAACCTATAATAACCGCAACAAACATAGGTGTTACGCCATATTTTGATTTTAAATAGGTCTTTCTCTGAGCATCATCCAAAGGTAATTTCATTACCCGTTTAATATTTTTTTCAAGCTTTTCTTTATAAAGCTTTGTTGCACTTAATCCCATAAAAATTTTCATACAAATTGACACAGCAAAAGTACCGTAAACAATAATTGGTGAAATCTTAAAATCATTCAGAAGCTTTACTAATTGTGCCTGATTTTTTGTAAGCTTTACACTCTGACCTGATTGATATAAAAGAATATTTTCCATACAATTCGGGTCCTCTGAAACACACTGCTCCATAGAAGTCATTATTTCTTCATTTGTCATTAAAGGAGCTACTGTAATACCCATAAGAGCAATGTATATACAAAACACTAAAAGTGCAAGTTTATACATTTTTCTGTAAACGGACCATGCAAGAGGAAAAATAAAAGCAAAGACATTTAAAAACTGCTTTTTGTTAGTTCCTTCCATTATTAAAAATCTTGGCATATAGTAATTCTGATTTTTTCCGACTGCGGACTCATAAAAGCTTGACGGTGTATTGTTAATTAAAACCTGGTCAGTTGTTTTGCCATTTATATTTTTAAATAATTCCTCAATTGTATTATTTAACGCTTCGTTATTTTTAGAGTCCTCACTGTTAAATTCGACATTTACAACATCAAGAATTTCTTCTGTTTTTTTAACATCATCTTCAATTAAAACATCGATTCCTTCAGTTTTAACTTCAACCGGTTTATAAGAAAAATTCTCATTATGAAGAACCTTGTTTTTACATTCACCTAAAGAAAAATAGCACTCTCTGTGGTGAGGAGTACCACACTCAGGGCAAACAACAATTTCATCATTTTCTGTGAATTTATTTTCACAAACAGGGCAAATCTGATTTTCAAATTTCATTAATTTAACACTTTCCTTTTCAGAGTGGATATAACATACAAAAATCCAATTTATATATTACTAAAAATATTTTAAAAATGCAATATAAAATGAGCAAAATTATCTACATAAGGTTGAAAAATTGTAGATAATATGTTATACTTATTAAGAATATTTATATTAAATTATATATATACTTATAATTGTAAAAATTTGGGGTGAAAAAAGTGGATAATTTATCCGAATTGTGGGCAGCAATTTTAAAGGAATTAGAGAAAGAAATTCCTGAAGTAGTTATGAAAACCTGGATATCTCCTCTTGAGCCCGTTTCCTTTGATGGTGAAACTCTTATTCTTAAAGTGGACGGATTCAAAAGAAATGTTATTCAGAATAAATTTTTCAATGATATTAAAATTGCTGTTGAAAAAACCATTGGCTTTTCAGTTGATATTACCTTAGAAACAGAAGAAGAAAGTCTTTTTAAAGCAACTACTGATACAGTAGATTCATCAAAAGGTCTTGAGCTTACATTTGAAAAATTTATTGTTGCTCCAACAAACCAATTTGCTTACTATGCTGCAAAAACAGTTGCACAAAAACCAGGTAGTGTACATAACCCATTATTTATTTATGGTAAGTCCGGTCTTGGTAAAACTCACTTGCTTAAAGCAATTTATTCTGAACTTTCAATAAATAAACCTGAACTTAATATTCTTTATACAAATGGCGAAACTTTTTTGAATGAAATGTATGCTCATATTACTGAAAAAAATATGAGAGAATTTCATAACAAATTCAGAACACCGGATGTTCTTCTGGTTGACGATATTCAGTTTATTGAAAATAAAGTTCAGATGCAGGAAGAATTTTTCTACACTTTTGAAGAACTTATAAATCAGGGTAAACAAATCGTTTTGGCATCTGACAGACCTCCAAAGGATATAAAATCTTTAGAAGAAAGATTAAGCAGTCGTTTTCTTTCAGGACTTCTTGCAGATATTCAGCCACCTGAAATTGAAACAAGAATTGTTATTATTAAAAAGAAAGCACAGCTTCTTGATATGGAAATGCCTGATGATGTAGCCGAATATATAGCAGAAAAGCTTAAAAATAATGTCCGTCAATTAGAGGGTGTTGTTAAAAAGATTTATGCTATTTATTCAATTGAGAAAAAGAAGCCTACCATTGCTCTTGCAAACGATGTAATTAAAGATGTTATTTATTATGCTCAGCCAACTGAGGTTACAATAAAAAATATTATTGAAGAAGTTTCTAAAGCATTTGGTATTTCTGTTGAGGATATTCAATCAAATAAGAAAAAAGCAGAAATTGTTAATGCAAGACAATTTGCTATGTATATTGTCCGTGAAGTAACAAATCTTACATTGGATGAAATAGGAAGACATTTCGGCAACAAAAAGCACTCAACAGTTCTTTATTCCTGTGAAGCAGTAGAAGAAAAAATTGAAGAAAGCGCACAGCTTGATGCAATGGTTTCTGATATTATGAAAAACATAAAAGATGAGTAAAAGTTATAAACAATTTAACAACAATTTACATTAGGTTTTAAACAAAACAAACAATTTATAATTTTAAGTGAATTTATAAACATCTATGAAAAATGAATTTACATTCACTGATTGTGTTTAAAGCTAATAAACTCAACTTTCATAAAAGTTTTAAACAAATTTACAGACCCTACTACTACTACTAAATAATATTTATTTTGATAAGGAGAAAAATTATGAAAATTACTTGTAATACATCTATTCTTGCAGATGCCTGTAACATAGTTCAAAGAGGTGTTTCTCAGAAAAGCACAATTCCTGCTACTGAAGGTATTTATATGCAGGCTAAAAATTCAAGACTTACTCTTTCAGGCTATGACCTTGAAGTAGGCATTACTACTGTTATTGATTGCAGTGTTGAACAAGAAGGAAGCATTGTTCTTAATTCACACTTACTCTGCGATATTTTAAGAAGACTTCCTAATGATTTAGTAACTATTGAAATTGATGAGCATAACTTATGCAAAATTCATTCAGGTGACAGTGACTTCTCACTTATTGGTATTCCTGCTGACGATTATCCTGAATTACCAACTGTTTCAGGTGGTTTCCCATTTGCTGTTAAAAAATCAATGCTTAAAGAAATGATAAGACAAACAATCTTTGCAGTTGCTGTTTCTGATTTAAAGCCTGTTCATAAAGGAATTAAATTTGAGGTTACTAAAAATAATTTAAGACTTATTTCCTGTGATGGCTTCAGACTTGCAATAAGAAATGAAGCAATTGAATATGATAATGAAGATTTAACCTTTATTGTACCTGCAAAAACTCTTAATGAAGTAACTAAGCTTATTGAAGATAATGATGAACAAATTACTCTTAATATAGGTAAAAAATATATTCTCTTTGAAATTGGTAATTACAGAATTGTTTCAAGACTTCTTGAAGGTGAATTCTTTAATTATAAAAATGCAATTCCTACAGAGAATTCTACAAAAGCAAGAGTTAATGTAAAACAACTTGTAAATAGTGTTGACAGAGCTTCTCTTCTCATTACTTCTAAAATTAAAAGCCCTATAAGATGCGTTTTTGAAGATAACACAATAAAAATTTCAAGCACAACCTCTCTTGGTGCCGCTAATGATAAGCTTTCAGCTTCTATTGACGGTAAAAGAGTGGAAATCGGCTTTAACAACACATACTTGACAGATTGCTTAAAAACTGTTGATGTTGATGAAGTAAATATTGAGCTTAACGGCCCTATTTCTCCAATTATCATTAAGCCTCTTGAGGGTGACAGCTTTATTTTCTTAATTATTCCTATGAGATTAAAAAATGAAGCTATTCAGAACTAATCAGGAAGAATAAAAAATGAAAATTAAAGTAAAAGTTGCAAAAAAAGAAGAAAAGGAATTTATTTTAAAAGGTGAATTCATAAGACTTGATGACCTTTTAAAAAATGTTGGTGTAGTACAAACAGGTGGCCATGCAAAAATAGAAATCCAGAACGGTATGGCAAAGGTAAATAGCGAGGTTTGTACTATGCGTGGTAAAAAGCTTCGTTCAGGTGACGAGGTTGAATATGAAAGAATAATTTATAAAGTAAAATAATTTTAAAGTGATTTAGGAGAAATTTATGAAAATAAATTCTGTTACGCTGAATGACTTTAGAAATATCTCTGAAATGACACTTTGTGCAAATGAAGAAGTGAATGTTATATACGGGCAAAATGCTCAGGGTAAAACAAATATACTTGAAGCACTCTGGCTTTTTACAGGGTGTAAAAGCTTCAGAGGTAGTAAAGACAGCGAATTTATTAAATTTAATAGTGAATTTTCAAAAATTTCTCTTGAATACACAGATAAAATAAGAGAAAAAAAGGCAGAAATTATTTTTTCTGATAAAAAGAAAGCATTTTTAAATGGTGTAGAGAAAAAAAGCACCGCTGAATTTATTGGCGAGTTTTATGCTGTAATTTTTTCACCCAGTCACCTTTCTCTTATAAAAGACGGTCCTAATGTAAGAAGAAAATTTTTAGATACTGCAATATGTCAGTTAAAACCAAAATATGCAAAAACATTAAGTAATTATAAAAAAATTCTTTTAGAGAGAAATTCTCTTTTAAAGGATATTCAATATCATAGTGAGCTTTATGATGTTTTAGATTCCTGGGATGAACAGCTTGCAAAATATTCTGCTTTAATAATAAATGACAGAATAAAATATATAAATTTACTTTCAGAAAAAAGTGAAGAAATTTATGCAGGTATTTCAGAAAATAAAGAAAAGTTTTCATTAAAATATCTTTGTGGGTTAGATTCTTTAGAAAAAACTGATGTAAATGATATTTATGATTTTATGACAGAAAAAATCAAAGAAGCCAGAAAAGAAGATATTATATATAAAACTACTTCAGTAGGCCCTCACAGAGATGATATTGAAATAAAAATTGATAATATGAGTGCAAGAAGCTTTGGCTCACAAGGTCAACAACGCTCTTGCGCATTAGCCTTAAAATTGGGTGAAAGCGAAATTATAAAAGATATTACAGGTGAAAATCCTGTTGCTCTTTTAGATGATGTTATGAGTGAGCTTGATGAAAAACGGCAGGATTATGTTTTAAATCATATTAAAGAAAGACAAGTTTTCTTAACCTGCTGTGACCCATCACAAGTGTTAAGGCTTTGTAAAGGAAAATCTTTCTTAATAGAAAGCGGAAAGATAAAAGAAGAAAAATAAAAAAGGAAAAATTTTATGTATATTCATATCGGACAAGATACTGTTATAATAGATGAAGAGATAATAGGAATTTTTGATATGGAAAATACTACTGTTATGAAAAGTACAGTTGATTATCTGAACAAGGCAGAAAAAAGCGGTATTGTAAATAATGTTGCGCCGTTTGAATTGCCAAAATCCTTTGTTGTTACTAATAATAAAAAGGGTAAGAAAATTCACATTTCGCCTGTTTCAGTAGGAACTATTTTAAAAAGAACTGAAAGTAAGATTCCTACATAATTAACTTTTACATAGATTTTTTGCAGAATAAGATTCATTAAAAATACGGAGGTTATCGTTTTGGACGAAACAATTGTAAAAACCGAAGCAGAATTAAAAGAAGAGGCATTAGAGCAAGCAGTTGTATTAGAAGAAAGTAACATTGATACAGTTGTTACTGAAAAATATGACGCGAGTGCAATTCAGGTTCTTGAAGGACTTGAGGCTGTTAGAAAAAGACCTGGTATGTATATCGGTTCAACAGGTCCTAAGGGTCTTCATCACTTAGTTTACGAAATAGTAGATAACTCAATCGACGAAGCGTTAGCAGGCTTTTGTACCGATATTGAGGTAGAAATTTTACCTGGCGATGTAATTACAGTTCGTGACAATGGTCGTGGTATTCCTGTTGGTATAAATGAGCAACAGGGCTTACCTGCTGTTACTGTTGTTCTTACTGTTCTTCACGCCGGTGGTAAATTCGGCGGTAGTGGTTATAAGGTTTCCGGTGGTCTTCACGGCGTTGGTTCATCAGTAGTTAACGCACTTTCAGAGTGGTTTGAGGTTGAAGTTTCACAAGACGGTCATATTCATTACCAGAGATTTGAAAGAGGTAACCCGACTTGTGACCTTAAAATTATAGGTGATACTGATAAAACCGGTACTTTAATAAGATTTAAGGCTGACCCTGAAATTTTCACAGAAACCACAATTTATGAATTTGAAGTTCTTGAAAGAAGATTAAGAGAGCAGGCATTCTTAAATGCAGGTCTTTCAATTTCTCTTACAGATAAAAGAAATCTTGAAGAAGAAAAAGGCGAGGTTTACTGCTACGAGGGCGGTATTTCTTCATTCGTTGATTTTGAAACTAAAAAGCGTGGTTTAACACCACTTCACGAAGAGCCAATTCATTTTTCTGCAGTCAGTGGTGACAGAGAAGCAAATATCGCTCTTATGTATAATGACAGCTATAATGAATTAGTTTTAAGCTTCGCTAACAATGTGCGTACAATTGATGGTGGTACTCACGAAACGGGCTTCAAAACAGCACTTACAAGAGTATTTAATGATTACGGCAAAAAATATAATCTCTTAAAGGATAACGATAAAAAGCTTTCAGGTGAAGATGTAAGAGAAGGTCTTACCGCAGTTATCAGTGTTAAATTAACTGAAGCACAGTTTGAAGGACAAACAAAAGGTAAATTAGGTAATACAGATATTACTCCTATTGTTTCAAAATGTGTTTATGAAAAGTTGATGACATATTTTGAAGAAAATCCGGCAGTTGCTAAAGAAATTTTCTCAAAAGCACTCGATGCTTCAAGAGCAAGAGAGGCAGCAAGAAAAGCAAGAGATAATGCAAGAAGAAAATCAGTTCTTGAAAGTAACTCTCTCCCCGGAAAGCTTGCTGACTGTATTGAAAAAGATTCTTCGAAAACAGAGCTTTACATCGTAGAGGGTGACTCTGCGGGTGGTTCAGCGAAGAGTGGCCGTGACAGAATGATTCAGGCTATTCTTCCACTTTGGGGTAAAATGCTCAATGTTGAAAAGGCAAGAGTAGATAAGGTTATCGGTAACGATAAATTAACTCCTGTTGTTTTAGCGTTAGGTACAGGTATTGGTGAAGATTTCAATATTGAAAAGCTTCGTTACGATAAAATTATTATTATGGCCGATGCCGATGTCGATGGTGCTCACATCAGAACACTTCTTTTAACATTCTTCTTCAGATATATGAGAGAGTTAATTGAACAAGGTCATATTTATTTAGCACAACCGCCACTTTACAGATTAAGTAAAGGTAACAAGCATCATTATGCTTATTCAGATGCTGAACGCGATGAAATTTTATCAGACGGTACTAACTATGCAATTCAGCGTTATAAAGGTCTTGGTGAAATGGACCCTGATCAGCTTTGGGAAACAACAATGAATCCTGAAACCCGTCTTATGCTTCGTGTTACATTAGAAGATGCAGAGGAAGCAGATGAAACATTCTCAATTCTTATGGGTGATAAGGTTGAGCCAAGAAGAGAATTCATTGAGAAAAACGCAAAGTATGTTAAAAATCTTGATGTTTAATTCAGATATAATCTTAAAGTAAGGAAGTATTTATAAATGGACGAATTAAATAATAATGTAGAAAATACGGGCGTTACTCAAGGTGTTAATAATCTTCCTGACCCGTATGCAAATCAAAAAATCATAAATGTTGACATTAACAAGGAAGTAAGAACTTCTTTCCTTGATTACTCAATGTCAGTTATTGTTTCCCGTGCATTGCCGGATGTTCGTGACGGCTTAAAGCCTGTTCACAGAAGAATTCTTTACACTATGTACGAGAACAATCTTACTCCTGATAAAGCATATCGTAAATGTGCCGACACAGTTGGTTCTGTTCTCGGTCGTTACCATCCACACGGTGACGCTTCTGTTTACGATGCAATGGTTCGTTTGGCACAAAATTTTTCAATGAGATATATGCTCGTTGACGGTCACGGTAACTTCGGTTCTGTCGATGGTGACCCACCGGCTGCTTACCGTTATACAGAGTCAAGAATGAGCAAAATGTCACTTGAAATGCTCACAGACATTGAAAAAAATACTGTTGACTTTGTGCCTAACTATGATGACCGTCTTAAAGAGCCTACTGTTTTACCATCTCGTTACCCTAACCTTTTAGTAAACGGTTCTCAGGGTATTGCTGTTGGTATGGCTACTAACATTCCACCACACAACTTAAGAGAAGTTATAGATGCAATTTGTTGCGTTATTGATAACCCGGAGGCAGAGCTTGAAGATATTATGGAGCATATCAAAGGCCCTGACTTCCCTACTGCCGGTATCATTATGGGCAGGTCCGGTATCCGTTCTGCTTACGCTACCGGTCGTGGTAAGGTTATAGTAAGAGCAAAATCTGAAATTGTTGAGGGTAAAAACGGCAGATTTAAAATTATTATTACTGAAATTCCTTATATGGTTAACAAGGCAAGACTTATTGAGTCTATTGCTGACCTTGTTAAAGATAAGAGAGTTGAAGGTATTGCCGATATCAACGACTATTCTTCAGAAAAAACAGGTATGCACATTGAAATTGACATTAAGCGTGATGCTAATGCTCAGGTTGTACTTAATAAGCTTTTCACATATACTCAGCTTCAATCTACTTTTGGTGTAATTTTACTTGCCATTGTAAACGGTGAGCCAAAAATTCTTACACTTAAAGAAATTTTACAGAACTATATTGATTTCCAATGCCAGATTATTGAAAGAAGAACAAGGTTTGAATTAAAAAAGGCAGAAGAAAGAAAGCATATTTTAGACGGTCTTAAAAAAGCAATTGACATTGTTGACGATATTATTGCAACAATCCGTGCTTGTAAGGGCGGTAAGGCAGAAGCAAAAACTGCAATTATGGAAAAATTTGATTTTGACGAACCACAGGCTACTGCTATTGTTTCTTTCCAATTGGGTCAGTTAGCAGGTCTTGAAATTCTCAAAATTACAAATGAATTAGAAGATTTAGATGCAAGAATTAAAGAATATAACGAAATTTTAGGTTCTCACGATAGAGTTCTTTCAATTATCAAAGATGAAATTACAGTTATCCGTGATAAATTCGGAGATGACAGAAGAACTGCTATTGAAAATGTCAGCGGAGAGGTTGATATTGAAGACCTCATTCCTGAAGAAACTTGTATGTACACCTACACTACAATGGGTTACATCAAGCGTCAGCCTGTTGATTTATTTGCTGCTCAGCACAGAGGTGGCAGAGGTGTTAAGGGTATGACTCGTCGTGAAGATGATGTTGCAGAAACAATGTTTATTTCTTCTTCACACGATTATGTAATGTTCTTAACTACAAAGGGCAGAGCCTTCCGCCTTAAAGGTTATGAAATTCCTGAGGGTAGTAAAAACAGTAAGGGTATGAACATTGTTAACCTGCTTCCACTTGAAAATGGTGAAAAGATTTCTGCAATGCTCAGTATTCCTTCTGATGATGAAGGTAAATTCCTTTGTATGTTCACTAAAAAAGGTCTTATTAAGAGAACTGCTTTAAGCCTTTATAAAAATATCCGTAAAAACGGCTTGAATGCTATTTCTTTAAGAGAAGATGACGAATTAGTATTTGTAAAGCTCACTTCAGGCAATGATGACTTACTTCTTGCTACAAAAAAGGGTATGTGTATTCATATTAATGAAACCAATGCCCGTCCTTTAGGCAGAACTGCAACCGGTGTTAAAGCAATTACTCTTAAAGAGGGTGACGAATTAGCCGGTGTTGCTGTTCTTCACGAGGGTGGTAAGGTTCTTACAGTAAGTGAAACAGGCTACGGCAGAAGAAGTGAAATTTCAGATTATCGTTTACAATCCCGTGGCGGTAAAGGTCTTAAGAACTATCATGTTGAAAAATACGGTGATGTTACTGCAGTCAGCATTGTTGACGATGATGAAGATATTATCCTTATTTCACAGGATGGTATTATTATAAGAATTCCTGCAGACGCAGTCAGAGTTTGTGCCCGTCCTTCAAAGGGTGTTAAGGTGATGAAAGTAACAGGTGAAGACAAGGTTGTTACTCTTTCAACTACTGAGCACGATGAAGAAGAAGTAAATGGCGATGTTGAAGATGACGGTAGCGCAGAAGAAGGTGCAGGAGATACATCAGGAGATAACGAAGATGTGGGTACTCCTGATGATGAAGAAATCGTTGAAGACAACGAGGCAGAAAACGAAGGAGAATAATAAATGCCCGAGAATAATAACAGAGGTAGGGGCTTAGAAAACGATTTTGATATAGAGGCTTACCTTGATTTATTAGATTCAGAAAGCGGTAATAAAAGAAGAGTTTCTCGTGATTTCAGTAACTTAAATGAAACCTTAAGTCACGAGAAGGCTTCCCCTGCAAAATTTATTGATATTGAAGAGGAAGAAACAATAAGAAGACCTGCTGCAAGAAGACCTTATGGGGAAAGTTCTTCTCAACAGCAGATAAATGTCAATTCGCAACGACAGGTTACTTCTCAAAGACAACCTCAAAAAACTCCCGACAGAAAACCGGCTCCGCCAAGATATAAGCAGAACGGCGAATTTGTCAATATGGAAGAAAAGAAAAAGCAGAGCAAAAGTCCTGTTTTAAGATGGTTTTATAATTTACCAAAGAAAAGGCAGACTCTTGTAAAGGTACTTTCTGTTTTTCTTGTAATTACCATAGTATTAGGCTCAGCTTTAGGAATTTACATTAACAGTAAATTTAATATGATGGGTGATGTTGAAGATTATACCGACGAAATTTATGCAGAAGAAGAGTTCAGCGATATTGATGGCGATATAAATGCAAGTAACTTTAAAGATGCACTTAAAAAGTGGGCTACAACAGGAAATGACGAAAAAATGTCAAGTAAAAATGTTGTTAATGTGCTTCTTATTGGTGCAGATAGCCGTCAGGGCACAAACACAGGTAATACTGATGTTATGATGCTCGTTTCTCTCAACAAAAAAACAAAACAAATAAAATTGGTTTCTTTTATGAGAGACAGCTACCTTTATATTGAAGGAAAAAATAATTCTTATTGTTCAAAATTAAATGCCGCATTTTCAATGGGTGGACCTGAAACCCTTATGAACACAATAGAAAATAACTATAAAATAGAAATTGACGATTTCGTTATGGTTAATTTCGAGTCCTTTAAATCTATTATTGAGGCAATGGACGGAATAACAGTTGATGTTCAGAAGTATGAGGCAAATTATGCAAATAATCGTTATAAATTATCAATGCCTTATGGTGATGGTGTTACTTTAAACGGTGAAGAAGCACTTGCATTTTGCAGAATCAGAGGTTGTGATGCAGACGGTGATGTAAGCCGTACCCGCAGACAGCGTCAGGTAATAAACGCAATGATTGACCGGGTAAGAAATGCATCAATTTCTGATTTGAACAGGTATCTTAACGCACTTCTTCCTTATATTTATACAGGCTTTAGCAAAAGCGAAATTCTTTCTTTAGGTATGAAAGCTATTACAAATGGCTGGGCTACTTATGAAAGAAGTGAGCTTCAGATTCCTACCCCTGAAACCAGGACAAGCGGTAGTATGGGCTCTTGGATATGGGTTGTAGATTATCAATTAGCAGCGCAAACACTTCAATATGAGCTTTACGGTGATAGTAATATTACTCTTGAAGACGGAAGAACTACTTTAATTGATATTTATAATGGTACTTCCGGTTCAGGCTCTTCTTCAGGTGGTGGCTCAAGTACACCTGTTGAAGATGATGATATTGAAGATGATAATTCCAATAATGAAACAACTGTTCCCGTTTCAACAACCGAACCGGAAACAGAAGAATTTACAGAAGACGATTTTGAAGAAGATATGGGCTCACCAGACATTGAGATAGAAACAGATGCTCCGACAGAGCCTGAAACAGATTTTATTGAAATTCCCGATGAAACAGAAGAAATTACTACAGATAACACACAAGTAACGATTGGAGACGACCAATGATTTTTCGTAGGAACGAAAAAAATGAAGATGTTATAAAAAGAAAAAGCTACTACGGCTTTGCAAAATATTACCCAGGAAAAATGGGTACTAAAAGCAGCTATGTAATAGGTGAAAGCCGTGTAGCAAAAAAGAAAGAAAGAATAAGAAATATTTTAGTTGCTTCAGGCTTTATAATTTTATTTCTTCTTTCATTTTTCATAACGGCTGTTTGCATCGAAATTTCAGAAAGACCAATAGGTTTTTAAAAAAAGAATAAAAATCCCTGCTAAAAGTGAATATATTTTTAGCAGGGATTTTTTAAAAATTTAATTCTGAAAGGGGTTTTATTATGTTCTCTATTTTAGATTATTTAGAAAATTATAAGAATATTAAAGTAAAAGATGTTCATTGGAATGATTTAGATAACTTACTTTGTGCAATTTTAGTTTATGTGCCTTTAGAAACATTCTCTAAAAGAAAATCCCTTGAAGAATTTTATACATCCGCTCAAGAGGTAAAGCCACTGGACGAAGCAATGGGCGAAATGGTCAGAACTGCATATCTGGCACTCGATATTATAAGAAACAGTGACAGATATAAAAATTTGAAATTGAGTAACTTTATAAATTTAAAGAATGACAACACACAATTTGGTGCTTGTACTTTCAGAATCAGCGGAAAAACAGTAGTCAGCTTTAAGGGTACTGATTCTTCTATTATCGGCTGGATTGAAAATTTCAGAGCTACTTACTCTTACCCTACCTTTACGCATAATTTAGCAATTGAATATTTAAAAACAAATACACATAAAATAAGTGACACAGAAATCTATGTAGTGGGACACTCAAAGGGTGGGAATTTAGCACTTGTCAGTGCTATGGAAGCACCGCAGAACATTTTTAAAAAGATTAAAAATGTTTATAATTTCGATGGGCCAGGTCTCAGAAAGGAGCAATTTGAGAGTGAGGCTTATAAAAAGCTTTCAGGTAAGCTTATAAATGTTTTACCAACGGGCTCAGTAATTGGTGTACTTTTGTATAATGATAATTATAATGTTGTTTCCACAGAAGCTCTGGCATTTTCTCAGCATTACCCTGTTAATTGGAAGGTTTTCGGTGAATTTTTTGTTCCCGGAACAATTTCAACTGTTAGCGCTCAGCTTCACGAAAATACAACAACAGGCTTTGAGAAATTAGATGCTCAGAAAACACAAGAAGCATTTGAAACAGTATTTACAAATTTAGAAAAAAGCTATTCTTCAAAGTTCAATTTTTCTTTTGATGAGGTAGTAAAGCTTTACAAAAATATGAAAAACCTTGACCCCGAAATTTCGCAGAGCATTGAGCAGACACTTGGAACTGTGTTGAAGAGCGTGGTGGGAAAATAATTCGGAATGCGTAATGCGTAATTCGGAATTGAAGGGTCTGCGACGCGATTATAATTGAAAATTGAAAGTTGAAAATTGAAAATTGTGGGACCTGCGGTCGGCATTATATTCGCTTCGCTTAAGATATAATAGCGGATAGAGAAAAGTTTCGGAACTGTGTTGCTATTATAAATTTTCTAAAAATAAAAAGTTCTATCATTTAAAGTTTGTATTAACTAAAAATGATAGAACTTGTTTATTTTTATTTTCTTATAATTATAATCAAACGCGAAGCGTTTCCGAAATTTTCAACTTTCAATTTTCAATTTTCAATTAATTTTTTAGAATTAAATTTTATTCACTTTTTTTAAAACAGCTATTATCGGCACAATTAAAAGTCCACAAATAAAATTACTGACTCCGTGAATTAAATCGTAAGGGAGTCCTGCAACAATCCACGCTATTGTTGAGTTAAAATCCAGATTGAAAAAAAGTGCCTGTGCGGGTGCGTAGAGTATTCCATATAAAAATCCGTGCAAGGCACAAATTGTCATATATATTATTGGTTGAAATTTTGGCTTTATATTTTTCGGCAGAAGCATTACTGCACCCCAGAGCAGAGCCCATATATAAAGGTATGGTACCCACCAGGTTGAAAATCCACCAAAAAGTCCGTCTAAAAAAACATAAATATATATTGGATAAAGTGCCTTTTTTCTGTAAACAACTGTAATTGCTACTATAAATACGCCGACTAAATGAACATTGGGGGCAAATTCCATTACTTTTTTAAAAGCAAATATTAAAGCACCCAACATTGCAAAAGTGGCAATTTCTTTTACTTTTAATTTCATATCATTCTGCTTTAAAGGTGTAAACGCCACCCTCTGTTATTTCTGTCTGGTCAACACCCTGATTTGCATAAGCATTTTCTTCATAAAATGCCCAGTATTTTCCGTCCTTGTCATAATCAAGAGTTATTCCGTTAACTGTTTTAACATAAAGACCATATTGACCCTCTTCACCTGAAATTAAATTTAATTCCATAAGTGCTTCACCAACAGTTTCTTTATCAGTTTTAATCATAAAGTGAGTGTCCTTGCCCTCTGAGTCAGTCACAATAAAGACAAAAGCCTTTTCGCCCTCGCCCTTGTAAATAACAGAAGCCTGTTCAGTAGTACTTACCGGAGTACTTTCTGTTGTAGAGGTTTCATCATTTTTTTTATTATTAGTACATCCCGCAATAAGAAGTGCCATAACCGCAATAAGCACAATTGAAAGAGTAACTAACAATTTTTTACTTGAATTTTTAGTTTTCATAATTGCATCTTTCCTTTTTTGAAATTTTTTATCATTTCCTTTCCGGCACTCGCGGAAGCAGTGAAAAGCTACAAATAAAAAGTATTTCGACTTGTGATATATTCTTCACCTTCTCAAGATTCTTTATTCTCAATGGCTTGTCCGTTACTTTGCGGCAGTAACGCAAGAAGAATATTTTAAAAATCACTCACGGCGGCGTGCCCGTCTGGGATTTTCACCCAATTCCATTTTAAATGCAGGTCTTTTCAGACTTTTACATTTTATCACTAATTATCACATAATGCAACAAAAAAGGCTATTTACTTTTCAGAAGCAAACAGCCTTAATTTTTATTCAATTACAGTAACTAATTTTTCAATAGACTTTCTCTTTTTCTCTCTTAATTCATAATTTTCTTTAGGATATCCGAGAGCAATAACAAGTCTTACTGCGTGGTTCAAATTACAGATTTTTCTGATTTTTTTGTCATCAAGCCAACCTAAAATACAGGTTTCAAGACCCTGCGCAGTTGCTTCGGCAGTTAAATAAGCTGTGGCTATACCAATGTCAATTGAACGGTAGTCATTGTCTTTAAGCTTAGAGCCTATTCCTGCAGTCTTGTTATATGCTTCCTCAGAAATTACAATCATTACGGGAACATCTTCGGTAAATTTATTCATTCCCATTCCCCTTGTTGCCTCTGCCACAAGCTTCGCTTTTTCGCCCTTGCATACAGTAAAATGATACGGCTGAGCGTTACAAGCGGATGGTGCAAGTCTTGCACTTTCTAAAATCGCATTTATTTTTTCATTTTCAACTTCTTTTGTATTATCGTAAATTCGACAAGATTGTCGCGTTTTTGCTATTTCTGCGAAATTCATTGTATTATCACCTTTTATTCAGATTTTAACTCTTTTTTATATTCTTCAACCATTCTGCCTAGCTTTTTTGCGGCTTCGCACATATATTTTGCCATAAATGGAACAATATCGAGTGGCATCTGGTCATAAACGCAGTCGCTTTCAAGAGTTATGTAACCGTTATAGTCAACTTCAGCCAAAGCTTTTGCAATGTCGTCCCAATCTAAATCAAACATAAATGGTGGGTAGTGTAAATCGTCATATTCATTATTATCATGAGTGTGAAGACAAGCTACTCTATTACCTAAAATTCGTATCATTTCACCAGCGGTTGAATCAACAAGTCCGCAGTGACCAATATCTACACAGCAAGAAAAATATTCCTTTGGTAAAGCGTCATAATATTCTGCAAATTCTTCACCAAGGCTACAAACATTAGGAAGCTTTTTGTTATTTTCAGGATTTGTTTTGCCAAACATATTCTCAAGCGCAATTTTAACTCCTGCTTTTTTTGCATCCTCCAAAAGACTCATATACATTTCTATATTTTTCTCTTTTTGGTTTTCTTTAAAAACAACAGGATGGACAACGATATTTTCTATTCCTAACATACCTGCAATTTCAATAGCTCTTTTTACTTTTGGAAAATTTTCTTTATTATATTCTTCGTCGCCGTCAATAATAGTCGGGAATGGTGCGTGTGCCTGATTGAAGTGAAGACCAAGACTCTCGGCATATTCTTTCACTTTCAGAATATGCTCTTTATAATTATCAGTATTTAAAATGCAATTTTTTTCCTCATTCATACAGAACATAGAGTAGTCAACTGCATCAAAGCCTGCATCTGCCATAACCTTAATTGATGTAAAATCATCAAATCTTTTTGCAATTCTTGATGTTGTAGAAGAAACTTTCATAAAATCACGCTTTCATAAATATTTTCAGTTTAAAAGAACAAAATAATTTTATCCTTTATTTATAAGAATGTCAATAAAAGCAAGTAAAAAGAAATAAATTTTTGTTATGTTATTTTTAATACAATTTTCCAACATTTTACTATATTTTTGTTTATTTTTTCACTATTTCTAAAAATTGTACCTAAATACCTAAAAATTTTCATAACAGAAAAAAGCTGTATTGGTTATAATGTGATTGTGGAACTTTACATTGTTTCTATTTTTCTTAAGTAGAAACAAAATAACTCGTAAAGGAGATAATAAAAATGGCTAAAAAACCCGTTAAATTAGATGCCAATGGTTATCGTAAATTCGGTATGCGCGACAAATTAGCTTATGCTGCCGGTGACCTTGGTTGTAACATGAGCTTTGCACTTAAGGGTACAGTTCAGACATTCTGGTTAGTTTTTATGATGATGGAAACCGGTCTTTTGTCCGGCTTGCTTTTACTCGTTCAGGCTTGGGACGCTATAAACGACCCACTTATTGGTGGTCTTATCGATAACGATAAGAGAAAATATAAGATGGGTAAATTTAAAACATACATTCTTATTGGTGCTTGTGGCTTGCTTCTTGCAGGTGCTGCAGTATTCCTTCCATTCCCAAATGCTGAATTATGGGTTAAGGTTTGCTTGTTCGTTGGTGGTTACCTTGTATGGGATGCTTGCTACACAGTTGCTAATGTTCCTTACGGTTCAATGCTTTCTCTTATTACAGAGGATGCAGGTGAAAGAGCTCAGCTTTCTACATGGCGTAGCATAGGTTCTATGGTTGGTAATATTCTTCCTATGATTATTTTACCAATGTTAATCTGGCAAAAGGTTACTTATGATGGAACAACTGATTTTCTTAATAAAATAGAAATTCCTGAAGATTTTACAAAAGAACAATTCCTTACAAATCCTGAAACAGGTAAGGCTTATGAAATTGGTGAAGCTGTTCTCAGCCCTGTAAACGGCGAACAAGTTGAAATTCTTCTTGGTGAAAGAGTATTCTTTGCAGCATTAATAATGGGTGTTATTGGCTTCATAGCATTTATGTTTATGATTAAAACAATAACAATCCGTGCAGACGAAAATGCAGTAAAAACAAACGAGGGTGGCGGAAAATTCAATATTTTCAAAGCTTTCGGCAACTTTATGAAAAACCGTCCTGCAGTTGGTGCTACAGTTGCTGCTATGGGTATGTTCCTCGGTATGCAATCTGCTACAACAGCAAATACAATTATGTTCGCAACTTATTTTAATCAGGCTTCAATGTCTGGCGTTGTTCAGTTAATTGGTTTCCTTCCAATGTTCCTCTTCTTACCATTTATTAAAAAGCTTGTTAATAAATATGGTAAAAAAGAAGCATCTGTAGTAGGTACAATTGTTTCACTCGTTGGTGGTGCAATATTGATGGTATTCCCAATGATTGAAAATCTTGATACAGCTTTAATTGTTTACCTTATAGGTCTTGTATTCTTTGGTATCGGTATGGGTGTTTACACTTGCGTTTCATGGGCTATGATGGGTGACGCTATTGACTACAACGAATGGAAATTCGGTACAAGAGAAGAAGGTACAGTTTATTCACTTCACTCATTCTTCAGAAAATTAGCACAGGGTGTTGGCCCTTCAGTAGTAATGTGGATTATGGGTCTTCTTGGATATGTATCAAAATATGGTACAATCGGACAGAGTGCAGAAACAGCACACAACATGTGTTGGTTAGTTGCTGGTCTTTATCTCTTCAGTGCAGTTGTACAGTTCATTGGTATTGCAGTAATTTATAACCTTGACAAGAAAACTCTCGATACAATGACAAAAGAGCTTGAAGAAAGAAGAGCGAAATAACTCATTCATTATTTAAATTAACTTCCACATAAGAAAAAGGTCGTAGTCTTAATTGGCTACGACCTTTTAATAATACAAAATAGAATTGCGTAATGCTATTTTCAGTATTTTTCCTCATAAAAATGTAAAAATTCCGAAAAATACCCTCATAAAAGTGTGAAATTCTTGAAAAATACACTCAGAAAAGTGTAAAAAAATTAAAAAATTCGCTCAAAAAAGTGTAAAGGTGTTGAAAATCAGACATATTTTATGTATAATGAGGATACAATATTATTGTTTAGGAGGAGTTTTATGTATCTTAAGCGAAAGATTGATGCATTTCTTTTTGAATGGAAAAACAATGATAATAGAAAACCGTTAATCGTAAAAGGACCTCGCCAGGTAGGAAAAACAGAATCTATAAGAAAATTCGCGGCAGAGAATTATAAAAATGTAATTGAAATAAATTTTGTTACATCAGAAAAATTCAAAAAAATTACTTCTGATGGTTATGATGCTGATTCCGTAATAAAAAATATTTCATTAATTGAGCCTTCATTTAAGTTTATTCCAAATGAAACACTTATATTTTTTGATGAAATTCAGGCTTATTCTGAAATTGCGACCTCGCTCAAATTCTTTAGCATTGACGGCAGGTTTGATATTATTTGTTCAGGCTCTCTTTTGGGAATTAACTATAAAAACATAGAAAGTAATAGTGTAGGCTATAAAACTGATTACACAATGTACTCCCTTGACTTTGAAGAATTTTTATGGGCAAAGGGGTACAGTGATGATGTTATCAGCGATATGTTAAACTCCATGCTCCAGTTAAAACCTTTTTCAGAGCTGCAGCATTCTGTTTTCTCATCACTTTTTTTAGATTATTGTGTTCTTGGCGGTATGCCTGATGTTGTTAAAACATATATTAAAAATAAAACCTTTGAGGGAACATTGGATTTGCAGCGACAACTGATTTCTGATTATCAGGAAGATATTCGCAAATATGCAGAGGGGCTTGATAAAGCCAGAATCTTAAATGTCTTTAATAGTATTCCTTCTCAATTAGCGAAAGAAAATAAAAAGTTTCAGCTTTCCAAAGTTGAAAAAGGTGCAAGGTTTAAAGATTATCGCGGTTGCATTGAATGGTTACAGGATGCAGGTATGATTCATACATGCTATTGTCTGAATAGTCCCGATTTGCCATTGAAAGGAAACTATGACCCTGATAAATATAAAATTTATTTCTGTGATACAGGGTTATTCGTTGCCTTACTTGACGACGAAGCACAGGAAGATTTAAGAGCAAATAAAAATCTTTCTGTTTATAAGGGTGCTTTATATGAAAGCATCGTAGGTGAAGCTTTAGTAAAATCCGGTTATGGTCTTTACTACTACAAACGAGATGATTCTACATTAGAGCAAGATTTCTTTGTTCGAACTGCTGATAATCTTATACCAATAGAAGTAAAATCAACAAATAACAGAACTAAATCTCTTCTGACTCTTGTAAGTAACGAAAAATATTCTGATATAGAATATGGAATTAAATTATGCGCCGGTAATATTGGATTCAGCAATAATGTTTACACTTTCCCATATTACTGTACTTTCCTTTTAAAAAGATATTTAAAAGCAAAATAAAACGAAAAAAGTCACAGTCGAAAGGCGGTGACTTTTTTGTTTTTGATTTTAATATAATGCGAATATACACAAGCGAAAGGCAAACTTAGTTATTTTCCTTAAATCTGATTTTCCATAGAATATACTTCCTTTTGGTGATGTTTTAAACCTTGTTTAAAGTGATGTTTTTGCAAGCAAAAGTGATGCTGCAAGCAGTGATGTTAAGTTTGCCATTCACTTTGTCGAAGACAAAACACTATTTTCCTTTTGCAGTCGTAATTGATGCAATCAATTTTCTACGAATTGTACCACATTTATTGTTCAATTCTTTATATGCACTTTCATTTATTGCATTAACCTTAAAAAGAATTTCAAGCCAGTATTCAGTTTCATAACACTCTTTGAGTGCTATTTCCATTTTATGTACAAAATCTGCTTTGCTTTGTGCATACTTTGCTTCGTGAGAATTAGCACCTATTGAAGAACATGAACGAAGTATTTGTTTTGTAAATATACTTCGTCCTTTTATATTGTCACATATAAAAGTTAATTCTACTGTAAGTTCAATAGCTAATTCTTTAATTGTCTTGTTTTCCATATCTTAACCTTTCCGCGATATATTTTGTTTCACAAAATGCGATATACTTTCCGTGCGATATAATCTCGCTTTGCTCGATTGCGATATGATATAAATTCTCGTGCCGTAAGGCACATATCGCATCCAACAGATATATCGCTTTTCGTAGAAAAATATCGCAAATTCAGAATGAATTTATATCGCTTTGTCGAAGACAAAACATCACTTGCCTAAAGGCAAACTTAGTTATTATATTACTCCATAAAAATGAATTATATTCATATCCTCAGGCATTTCGAGTCCGTGGCTGCCACACTCGCCATCAATCTCGTGGCACCCGTGGTCAGGGGCAAAGCCTATTAAAGTGTTATGCTCTTTCCAGTTTTCCTTAATCGCTTCTGTCAGAGCTTTAAAAGCATTAACATTGTGCTTTAATGCATTTATTGAGTTTTCGTGTTCGGGACCGAATTTATGCATTGTACCGTCATAGTTTCCGTTATAAACTGCAATAAAATCATATTTATCTTCTTTAATAAGCTCTATTGCCTTTTCGTTTGCTTCGTCAGGAGTTTCTACAATGAAATAATCCATATTTCTTTCTAAAAAGATTTTTGACATACTGTCATTAGCTGTTGAAACAATGCAAGGCTTTTTACCGGCTCTTAAAAGTGCATCAAAAACAGAGTCCGTTTTAATAACGGGCTTTTCATATTTCTGAATTCCGTGAACAGATGGCTCTGCGCCTGTGTACATTGTGCCAAAGCAAACAGGTGTTACCGAGGGCATAACTGTTTTTAATGGTAATGTAAGCTGTGTATTTAACATTACATCAGAAAAAAGACCTGTATATTTTTCAAAAATCCAGAGTGCCACGGCATCAGGATTATACATTAAAATTCTGTCAATTTTTTTATTCTTCGTGAATTCATCAAGAATATCAATAGACTTTTCACTTTCCTTTGGCGACTCAATACACAACGCCTTACAAAGTGAAGAAGCAAGTCCTGTTAATTTTAAATCGCAAAATACATCCTGCATAAAAACAACTCCAGATTTAATTTTTAAATATTATATCACATAAAGAAAAATAATTAAATAAAAATGTTGAACTTTATTTACTATTTTGGTAGAATTATAATGTATATTTATGTAACAAGGAGTTTAATATGAAAAATCCTATTATTCTTTTTCCAAGGCTTACAAAAGCTTCAAGTCACTATAAAAAATATGATATTGAAGTTCCAAAAAGTCTTCACGAAAAGACCCCTAAAAAGCCAAATCTTGAGAACTTCCCCTATCCGTTACCTCAAAGAAAGTCTGACTACACCTGCTACTGCGAGGGTGAAAATGGCGTTATGTGGTACGGCTCAAATGGTGGCGTAACCCGCTTTGCAGAAAATGCAGACAGAAAAGACGACATTATAATGCATTTCAGTGCAAGACGCGATTTATTAGATAATAATGTTCTTGCACTTGAAAGTGACGGCAACAATGGTGTGTGGGTGCTTACAGAAAAAGGTGCAACACATATTCAGATGACAAAAATGAGCATGGAAGAAAAGGCGAAAATTCTTACAGAAGAAACTCACAAATATGTTGACCGCCGTGGTATGACAAGTCAGAAGAAATTAGCAGAGCCGGGCAATGTAAAATCTGCTGTTTCTTACGGACATTCAGACAATGACGGCTCATTTACAGTCGGCTTTGCTATTGGTGAAATTTTCCGTTACGCCACTCTTAAAAAAGAAAAGGGCGAATATGACGCAGAAACACTTAAAGCAAGAGATTCTGCAACCCGTGCTTGTGAAGCAAATCTTCTTTTAATGTTTATTGCAGGTCGTGGTAACGGCTTTGTTGCCCGTTCATATTTAACAACTGCTGAGCCTATTCCTGATGATGGCTTATTCTATAAGAAAAACGGCGAAACTGCAGTTTGCGTCAGCACAACTGATTCTCAGAAGAAAAAGTTAGTCGGTAAAGAAATTAAGGCAGATGCTCCAATTCCTGAAAGACTCAGAAAGCTTTACACAAGTGAGGGCTTTTCTGATACTGATATTGTTTACAAGGGTGACACAAGCAGTGACGAAATTACTCACCATTACATACACCTTTTAGTAGCACACGAATTTTTAGGTCGTGAAGACCCTGAATTAGATGCTATCATTAAAGAAGCCGCAGTAAATACAATGAATCATATCATTGAGGGTGGCTACGCAATTATTGAAATTGACGGCAACCCTACAACCTGGGCAAAGTGGAATTTAGATTATTTCAACAGCTATATGGGTTGGGCAGATGCGTGTCTTAATGCTGCTGAGCTTTTAATGTATCTTAAGGTTACAATGAGAATTACAGGCGAAAAAGGCAAATGGGAAGAAGAATATAACAAGCTCCTCTTTAAAGATGGCTATAAAGAATTAGTTACCAAGCATTTTGACCGTTTCCATCAGGTAGCTTTAGCAGGCGGACTTGATGACCGTGAAGAAATAATGTATGGTGACCATATGTTAGCAGTTCTTTCATTCTGGGGACTTACAACACTTGAACAAGACGAAGAATTAAAAGAAATTTACCGCGAGGGCTTCAGAACATGGCGTTACTCTCTCGCACCTGAATTTAACCCCGGTTACGATTTCCTTTATTTCCTTTCAGACCCCGACAATGCAAAGCCTGATGAAGAAAGAATCAGAACATGGTTCTATCGTTTCGGTGCAACAAGAATTGCAAGCGGTGTTTCATTAACTGATAGAATTGACTACGCTCAGAAATTATTTATGGGCGATTATAAAGAAACATCTGCTCTCGTTCCTAATGATGAACGATTCATTGCAAAATATGACCGTAATCCGTTAGAATTTAAAAATGAAGACAGTGGCGGTGCAGGCGTTGTTGAGGGTTGCTACCCTTACACCTTTGCTTATTGGATAGGCAGATATTTTGGCTTTATTGCGGAGGGAAAATGAAATGGACAAGACAATAAGACTTATAGGTAACGCACACCTTGACCCAATCTGGCTCTGGCGTTGGCAAGAGGGCTGTGGCGAGGTTTTACAGACATTCAGAAGCGCACTTGACAGATTAAATGAATATGACGATTTTGTTTTCACCTGCTCTTCTGCTGCATATTACAAATGGGTTGAAGACATTGACCCGAAAATGTTTGAAGAAATTAAAGCAATGGTTAAAAAAGGCAGATGGGTGCCTGTTAATGGTTGGTGGGTGCAACCGGATTGCAATATGCCAAGTGGTGAAAGCTTTGCCCGTCAGGCACTTTACAGTCAGCTTTATTATAAAGAAAAATTCGGAAAAATCTGCAGAACAGGTTATAATGTTGACTCTTTCGGTCACAGTGCATTTTTACCGCAGTTCCTTACTAAAGCAGGTATGACAGGCTATGTTATGCACCGTCCTGGTGTTCACGAAAATAAAGAAATGCCTGAGAATCTTTTCTGGTGGGACAGTGCGGACGGCTCAAGAATTATGACCTACAGAATTCCTGATGGTTATGGTGCACACGGCAAAAATGCTCTTGACTCAAAAATGGCAGATATGGAACAGAGAGCCAACGAAACAGGTCACGGAATGATGCTCTTTTATGGTGTAGGCAACCACGGTGGCGGACCTACAAAGGGCGATATTGAATATTTAAAAGCAAATATGAGAAGAGAGGGCTATAATGACCTCGAATTCAGCTCACCTGACGATTTCTTTGAAGAGTTAATGACTCAACCGCTTGATTTACCATCATGGAATGATGAAATGCAGCATCACGCAAGTGGTTGTTACAGTGCAACCTCACTTGTTAAGGAGCTAAACAGAAAATCTGAAAATCTTCTCTCAGCTGCAGAAAAATGGGACACAATTTCTTCAATTGTTGTTGATTCAAAGGCAGAAACTGAAGAATTCAAAAATGCCTGGCGTGAAGTTTGCTTTAATCAATTCCACGATATTTTATGCGGTTGCTCAATAAGAGAAGCGTATGAGGATGTTAAAGCAAGTGAGGGCTATGCTCAGAATATTGCGTCAAAAGCATATAACAACGCAGTTTTAAGAATTGCAAGAAAAATTGACACCTGGATTGACGGAGTGGATAAAGCAGTTTTAGAAAACACAAGTAATCAGGCTGCTTTAGAAAACGGCTTCCCCCGTCCTGTTGTAGTGTTCAATCCTCATTCTTATGAAATAGAAATTCCTGTAAGAGTTCATCACGCTTCAAGTGCAGTTAAAGACAGCGATGAAAATGATGTTATCTTCCAGAATGTCAGAGCATCACGCTCAAACGACAGTCATTTAGATACATTATTTATGGCTCGTGTTAAGCCTTTAGGTTATGCTACTTATTGGCTTACAAAGGCTGATGACTTAAAGGCAGAAAAAGAGGTTACTGCTGAACAGAATTTCTTTATGGAAAACGAGCATATAATGGTCGCATTTGACACAGAAACAGGTTACATTAAAAATCTTGTTTCTAAAGAAGCCGGTGTTGAATTTGCAAGCAGTAACTACCTTGCAATTCCTACCGTTATAAACGATTCTGAAACAGACACATGGGCACACAATGTGTTTAAATTCCACGATGTAAAAGGATTTATGGAATTAGAGTCTATAAAAAGAATTGAAGACGGTGCACTTCGCAGCGTTATCCGTACTGTTCATAAATTCAATGATTCTTATTTAACACAGGATTTCATTTTAGCAAAAGGTCAGAAAACATTAAGAGTAGATTGTAAGGCTTTATGGCAAGAAAAATTCTCACTTCTTAAAATGTCCTTTGCAGTTGGTGGCGAAGAAGGAATTTCCACTTATGAAGTACCGGGCGGATTTATTAAACGCCCTTGTAACGGCGAAGAAGAGCCTGCACTTAACTGGGCAGATATAACCGTTACCAAAAATGACAAACGAGCAGGTATTTCTGTTATGAGTGACTCGAAGTATAGCTATGACTGTGTTAATTCAGAGTTAAGACTTACTGCTTTAAGAAATGTTATTTTTGCTGACCATTATTCTGACCGTCCTGAAGCAAATTTCGACTTTACAGATGAGGGCTTGAACAGATTCTCTTACGGAATTTATCTTCACAGTGGCGAAGCAGAGAACAGTGATGTTGTGAAAGAAGCACACATTTTCAACAATAATGTTGTTGCAGTTCCTGAAAGCTACCACAAAGGACCACTTGACCCGACTGACAGCTTTATGTACACAGATTGCGACAATGTTTTAATCAGTGCAGTTAAACGCTGTGAGGACGGTAGCGGTGATTTGATTATCCGCCTTTATGAAACAAAGGGAATTGAATGCACAAGAGGAATGTTGATGTCAAAGCTCTTTGATAACGGCTTCTGGTTCGATATTAAAAAGCACGAGGTTAAAACATTCCGTGTCCGCAGAGATTTAACAGTATTAGAAACAAACTTCCTTGAGGGGATTGTATAACAAAAACGGCAGTCGCAGGACTGCCGTTTTTTATAATTAAAAATTGAAAATTGAAAATTGAAAATTTCGGAAGGCTTCGCCTTTTTAAGTGCTGAATGCTGAGTGCTGAGTGCTGAATTTCGGAAGTCCTACGGACTTGATTATAATTATTATTCAATAAAAACAACAAGTTCTATCATTTTTGGTT
>SVPR01000016.1 GCA_015065785.1 Oscillospiraceae bacterium
CCACCCTTTATTTTGTTTTCTTTTACAATTTTTCTTATCCATTTTTCAGTGTAGCCATATTTAATTGCTAACTCCCTTATATTACTCCCGTTGTATTCATTGACTATCTGCTCTCTTATAAATTCTCTGCTGAAAAGTTCAACCGGAAAAAACATCTGTGTTCCTCTGTATTTAGAGTGAATTTTTAAAACTGCTTCAACCCCTAAAAAAGATGCCAGTTCACTGTAAGAACCATTCAGATTTTCCCCCTTTATGTTCTTATTATCTAAAGTAACCACTCCCCACAATTTTCTTTTTTTAAATTATAAAACAACTGTTTGGAAGTGTGTAGAGTCTTTGTTCAGGAAACATTTTCTTGTAAAATTCCATTAAAAATTTAAAGCACCCATTTTTCAATGAGTGCTTTGTTTCAGACCTTTTCATTTACCACTTTTATTAATTTTTTAACTTTTTCTGAGTCAAAATCTAAAAATGCTTGTTCTTTTAAATTTCTGCCTGTCAATTTTTTAAACCAGACCGCACCTGCTAAAAATCTCCCATAATCTTCTGACAGATGAAAACTGTCACGACAAAGCGATAAACCACCATTTTTATAATTAAATTCAGGAATATTCTCCCTTACAAACTGAACAACATCACCTGTAGGAATAATTTCTGCATTTATTAAGTCACTTGCCTTTTTCGCAGAGTCTTTAATACACAAATACATTTCTTTCTGATTACTGTTATAGTTTAAAAATCCTTCGTGAAGTGAGCCGATTTCATAACTCCAGGTTTCGTGAAAATAAAGCTTTGCAGTCGGTACTTTTTTTCTTACTACTTCTGCTAAATCTGTTAAATATGGCAAGTAGCTTTCAAAAATTCCGCTATACGCACTCGCCTGCTGAACGGTGATTATATCCCAATTTTTCATTAAAAGTGCTTCACTTATGCTAATTTTTCTTGTTGCTTCATTCCCATTGATTTCTAAATCGTAAAATGCGTTGTTCTCAGCATAATTTATCCAGTGTGTTTCGAGTGAGCAACCGCCAATAAAAAGATTATAGCACTCCAAATTAACACCATTTTGCTCTGCAAGGCTATGTAAAAATCTATGAGCATCTGTTGAAAAGCTGTTGCCTATTGATAAAAGCTTCATTCTATAACCACCATTGCGTGAATATCTACCTTTGGAACTGTAAATTTTACTTCGCCGTTGTTGTATTCAAATGCCAACTCTTCATTTTGCGGCTGAAGCGATACTTTTCTCGGTTTTTTGTTATATTTCACGGAACAGTTAATATTATAAAGCGGAACCGTATCCTCTATAACCTCTGTACCTTTACCACGGACAGTTGTGTGGGCATATAAAATATGCAACATACTTCTCTGCTCTTTTTCCTGGTGGGTAAATGTAACAACCGCCTTGTCAGGAATATCTGCTGTAACAGTTTTTTCGTTACCGAGCATTTTTTCTAAAATTGCTTTAAAAAGCTCTTTAAAGCAGATGTGTCCGTGAATTGCATAAGCAGAAAAAATATCCCAGCCAATATAAGCAATATTTTTATTTATAACCGCACCGGCAAATTCTTCTTCAGGATTATTTGGTGCGTGTGCGTGAGAGCAGAAATGCTCTATTGTTCTGTTGAAATACGGGTTTTGCATTGAAGCAATTATTTCGCCATTGGTTACATTAAATTTATAAGAATTCGCACGCATTAAATATTCTGTAACGCCGTTTACTGTGTCATAATGCGGAATTAAATATGTAGGTGAAAATTCATTTTTACCTTGATATTCTGCACCGATATCGAGTAAAAATTTGTTGTTTTCTACTATTGCTTCACCGCTTGCGATTACCTTGCCTCCATTGTTTAAAAAGGCTTTTACTTTTTCGAGCATTTCCCTCGAAATGCCACTTACATCCGGTAAAACGAGCAATTTATATTCAGAAATATCCATTGTTTCATCAATGAAATCGTAAAGATAATTACTCTCTAAAAGCATTCTGTTAGCACCTGTGTCTGCTTTTACATCACGGTCACCTGTAATTGACTCAGCGCTTAAAACTGCTATATCTGCCGTGTTTTTAGCATTTATTAACCAGGGCTCTTTTTCTTCTACTAAAGAATATGCCTTACCAATTAAATTATATGTAGCCATATTCATTTCGCCTGATGGGTGCATCTGGTCGCCAACAGAACATCCCGCACCATTCATAATGCTTAAACCTGCTTCGTAGATAAGTGCATTCGGGTGCTTAAAGCCTCCAAACTCACCCCAGGAATGATGGAATTTACCTGTCATTCCTAAAAATTCTTTATTCCCTAAAGAACGGACATAAGCTGCTGAAAGCGGAAAATGGTCGTAACCCCAACCACCTGTTGGCAAGCTTTCTAATTCAAGATGTGTATTTTTCTCAATATAGCGGTAGTCGCCCTTTGGAATGTGCCCTTGATTCTGGAAAATTGTTGCAGTGTCGCTATGCTTTCTGACTGCATTTTCAGTTGCATCAAGATATTTATTAAAGACAATCTGAGAAAATTCTTCTCTGTCTTTTTCGTTTTCAATATTTAACCCCAAGGCTTTCATATCGCTCTGACATTTTTCACAGTAGCAGATTTTAGGGGCGATAATGTCAAGGAAAATACCGCAAGGGTTATATTTGACCATTACTTCTTCAATCTGACTACACAAAGCATCAAGATACCCTGTGTTAAAGCACAAAAGATGAAAATGCACTTCGTTTTCATATTCCTTTTGGCGTTCTTTATCCGCTGACACAGCACAACGCCATTCAGGGTGCCTTAAAAAGTCCTTTTCATCGAACCCTGCCGAAATATAAACAGGCGCTTTGACATTTATTTCTTTGCATGCCTCAAGCTGTGCGCCCAATAAATCAAATTTTAAAGTCGGGTGCATTTCGTTAGCTTCGGTCGGGTGATATGACCAGCCGTGATGGCACTTTGAAAACACGGTAATAGAGTCAACATGCCCTGCCTTTAAAGCACTTTGAAACTGCTCTTTGCTGAACTTGTCACCAACCGGCACAAATTCACTTGTATGAAAATCAAGGTGTACTTGCCTTTTTCTTAACATAAAAACATCTCCGTTTAAAAATTAGTATTCATCAGATAATAAAAAATCTGCAACATGCATTGTTTTTATTCCTTGATAATTTCCGCCACTGAACTCATCGGTTCTTAGCAAATATTTAGGATAATGGTCATTTATTTCAAGTAATCTGTCATATTCGCGTTTTTCTGTCTTTTCCGATTTTATTTCGCGTGTTATCTGAATATAAATCTTATCATTTTGTCTTGTTGCTACAAAATCGATTTCGCCGTTTTGAGTTTTACCAATACAAACCTCATATCCCCTGCGAAGAAGTTCAAGGTAAACAACATTTTCAAGCATGGCCGCAACAGACTCATCATTATAACCTAATACACTATATTTAAAGGAGCTATCTGCAAGATAAAACTTTTCTTGTGTTTTCAATAACTCTTTACCTTGAACGTCATATCTTGAACATCGGTGAAGAATGTAAGCGCTTTCTAATTTTTCCAAATAATTATAAACTGTTTCATTATCAATTGTACGATGCTCCGATTTCAGATAATCAGAAATTGATTTTGCAGAAAATGTTTTGCCAACATTATCAAACACAAATTTTACTACTCTTTCTAACTGATCAACCTTACGAACCTGATTTCTCTTTACAATATCGGAAAAAATTGTTGAATTATATATATCGCGTACAATTGTGTAGGCATCATGGATAGGATATTTCTGTAAATGAATTGCAGGAAAACCACCGTATTTTATATAATTAACAAGCTCTTTATGTGTATCTTCTAATTCGCCATACGCCTTTTTAAATGTAAGATACTCCGCAAATGAAAGTGTAAAAATGCGAAAAGAAACATAGCGCCCGGTAAGATAAGTTGAAATTTCTGACGACATCATCCGAGAATTTGAACCCGTTACATATATATCAACATCAAAATCAGTATTTATTGAATTAACGGTTTTTTCCCAGGAATCTATTTCTTGTACTTCATCGAGAAATAAATATATTTTTTCTTGGTTTGAGACTTTTTCTTTTAATAAATTATAAAGCTCTTTCGCTGACAGCCCTTCATATTCCATTGAATCAAAGCGAAAGCTGATAATTCTTTCCTCATTTATTCCCCGTTTTCTCAGCTCTTCCATTATCATTTGCATTATTGTAGATTTACCGCAACGGCGAACACCTGTAAGAATTTTTACAAAAGGTGTATCGGAAAATGCCATTATTTTATTAACATAATTCTCTCTGTATATCATACAATGCACCTCCATATAATCAAATTATACCACTAAACATATTATTGTCAATAGTTTTGCGGTTATAACCCGAAAAACTTTTTGTTTTTTGACAGTTTTGCGGTTATAACCCGAAAAAGTTTTTTCAAACTAAAAAACTTAAAAGCACCCATTTACAGCACTACTTAAATATGTTATTATCTCAAAGGTGATTGAAAATGAAAGTAAAAATATTTTTATCTGCATTCGTAGCTATTCCCTTTGCAATTATAACTCATTTTATTTGTTCTAAATATTACCCCGAAAATGCTCTTGCCTCTTCGATTTTTGCCGGGTTAGGTATGGGTTTAATACTTTTTTATTATTTGTTAATTCACGAAAAAGTTATGAATAAAAAATACGCTTCCGCCGAAAAAAATTTAAAATCACCCGTTTTTTACAAAACAAATGGTAATTTTAATTTAGGACTTGGAAAAATCAAAAATGGAAATATTTATTTTTGTGAAGATGGCATTGCTTTTATAAGTCTCGACGAAAAACCTCATTCATACGATGAAATTTTAATTAAAGACATTGATAGCATAGATTTTGACAATCCTAAACTTAATATATTTACTAAAGATAACCGAATATTTTTAATTACAATTCCAGATTCTGAAAATGTTATTTCTGCTTTACGAGAAAAAGGCTGGCTATAAATAAACCCACCACAAATTAAATTTGTGGTGGGAATTTTAATTTATAAAAGAAAAAACAAATGACAAACTGACTACTGCAGAATTATAATTGCGTCACAACCCTTAATTCTGCACTCAGCATTCAGCACTCAGCACTTTAAAAGGCGTAGCCCCTTAATTCTGCATTCTGCACTCAGCATTCTGCATTCATTACGCCCCATCTCATTTTAGTCGATTTTGCTCTGCTGTTTTTAAAGCATTCTTCCTGAGTTGGTCTTATAACATCACGGGCAACATCTGAAAAAATGCCCTGACGGTGATATTCTTTAAAGGCTTTTTTTACAAGTCTGTCTTCGCCCGAATGGAATGTTAAAACGGCAACTCTGCCACCGGGTGCTAAAACAGATGGTAGCTTTTCTAAAAATTCATAAAGCACTTCAAATTCACTGTTTATGTCAATTCTTATTGCCTGAAAGGTACGCTGACACGATTTTTTGATTGCTTCCTTTTGTTCATTTTTTGGCAAAAATGAAAGTGCTTCAGTAATGCATTTTCGCAAATCCGTTGTAGTTTCAATTGGTCTTTTCTGACCTCTCCAGCGACAAATTGCAGCGGCTATTTTATCGGCATAAGGCTCGTCTGCATTTTCAATTAACATTCCCTCAATTTCTGCCTTTGTTAATTGCTTTAATCGGTCAGCACCGCTGACGCCCTTTTGCGGATTAAGTCTTAAATCCAGCGGACCGTCTGTTTTATATGAAAAGCCTCTTTCGGGGTTATCAATCTGCATTGAAGAAACGCCGAGGTCTGCAAGAATAAAATTGAATTTATGACCCGTTTCCTCTGATACTTTATCAATATCCTTAAAGTTCTGAAGTCTTACAGTTAAAATATCCTCACCGAAACCTGACTCCGCAAGTCGTTTTTTAGTTTTTTCAGATTCTATCGGGTCAACATCCAATGCATAAATATGACCTTTGCCCTCTAATTTTTCGAGCATAGCTTTAGTGTGTCCGCCATAGCCTAAAGTTGCATCCAACCCGATTTGCCCAGGCTGAATCTGTAAAAAATCTAAAATTTCCTGAACCATTATAGAAATATGCATTCCTGCAGGTGTAGCACCACGGGCAATAATGTGGGCTACATCTTCTTTATATTTTTCGGGATTTAATTCTTTATATTTTTCACTGAACTTTTTAGGGTGAGTACCGGAATAACGCTTTCTGCGTTTGTGTGGTACTTCTTCTGTGTTCTGAATTTCAGTATTTTGTTTGATTTCGTCCATTAAAACTTTTTCTCCATTAAAATCTTCATAAACAAACCTCCCTGAACTGTGCGGTGTCTGAATGAAACCATATTGCCTGATTTAGTGTCATACCAGTCACTTAATGCAACACGGGTTGTAGAGTCATTATAAGAAAGCCAGAGCGGTGCAATAAATTCTTCAAAGGTTTTTTTGTCACTCGCCATAGATGCAACCCAGACGAGCCAGTCGCTCTTTGTGTAGTCAGCTCTTGAATCGAGTGGCATACCGTATTTATTAAAATATTTTTTATTATTTTTAAGCTCATTATCCATAAACTCCTGTGAGAAAAGACCTGTACCCCAGACTCTGTCCCACACCATATTATATTTCATTGAGAAAGTACCCGGTCTGTCGAATGCCAAAAGGCTTTCGCCGTTTTCATCTACTGCAGTTCTGAGCCAGTTTTCTGCCATTTCTTCTGACTTTGATTTATAGAAATCTGCTTTTTCTTTATTGCCTGACATCTCCATAATAATTGCCATACCACGAAGTCCAATAATAGCCTTTAAGGAAAGATTGCAGTTATGCTCAAGATGTCCTGCGAAATCGTCCGTACAAAGCTGATTGCCTGGGTCAGCACCAAATTCAATTAAATATTTGCACCATTTTTCAAGAGTTTCAATGTGGCTTTCTGCGAATGCAGTTGATTTTGTAGCGAGTGCAACATTAGCTTCCATAACGAGCATATTTCCACATTCTTCAACGGGCATCTGATAAATGAGTTTATTTTCACCATAAACCTGACCGTTAACAAGTGGATACTGCCCAACATCATGTGGTGCGAAATCGAAAGTCCATCCTTCACTTTTAGCATATTTATAAATTGGTCGCATCATACCCTTTACTAATTCCGGATTATATAAAAGGAACAATGGTGTTGACGGGTAGCTTACATCTACTGTTGCTGCACAGCCGTTTGAGTTGCATTCTTTTGATATGTAAAGAATTTCTCCGTTTTCATCTAACACTAATTTATGAGCCGCAATAACCTGACGGTATGAAAGCAACAGTAATTCTGCGTATTTTTCGCCACCTGCATTTACTGCATCATTATAAAGCCTTTCTGAAAACTCGTTGCACCTTTTTAATGTACTTTCGTAATCGTCATTTGCTTCTTTAACGGCTTCTAAAATAGTTTTTCCGTTCCTGTTCCAATATGATTTTAAAGGCTTTTTGAAATATTCAATGCTTTCAATATCATCGTAAGCGAAGAAAAATAAAGTTTTTTCATTCTCCTTTACATCGCAAGCAGTGTGGATATATTCTCTGCCGTGGCGGTCACTTGTTTTGGTAACCGCATTTTTACCATTTGTAAGAAGATAAACATAACCCCAGTCAATGCGGATATCGTCACCGCTTTTATGAAGTGGCTTCTGCTCGATATTTCCCATTTTCATACCAACGAGGTTTTCTGTTTTAACTTCTTCTTTAATTACATCGTTCTGACCTGCTTCATTTAAGCAAAGCTCGTCGCTGACACGAATATCAATTTTAACATTATGATTTTTGCCGTCTTTTATTTTATAATCAACCGCTAAATATGAAACAGGGCGGGTTAAAAGCTCCAAATCATTTATAAGTACAGGTGAAGTGAATTTTAAATTAAGTGAAATAATATCATTTTCCATTACTACTGTAGTTGAAAATGCATCTATATCAATACTCTTCTGGTCTAATTTCAAAATATCTCTGTCATAGCCTAAAAATAAATATTCTTTACCATCAATAATTACAGTACCAATAATTGAATTAGGTTTGTTTGTCCAGTGTTCAGTTTCATAAAAGTTTATTACTTCATCTCTTGACCATACTGAAAAATATGGGTCAATTGTAATAAGTGGAATAGACGGTGCACGAAGCTTCATAAAAATTTTCCTTTCAATTATAAAAAAATGCTAATGAAATTTTATCATATATTCAATATATTTACAACAAATAAAAAATAAAATGCCCGAGAAATTCTCAGGCATTTTCATTTATAAGCGTGTTACAAAGCCCCGGATTATCTGTAATAATTCCGTCAACTCCGCAAGAAATCATTTTTTCAATTTCTTTATCCTTATTAACTGTCCACGGATTGACCATCAAGCCCATTTTGTGTGCTTTTTTTACATATCCCTTATTAATAAACATTTTGAATGGATGAAGTGCATCTGCTCCGATTTCTTTAGCAAAAGCCATTGGTCTGAACATAATTCTTCTGCCGATTTTCTCTGCCGGGCTATAAAGCAAGCCTGTTTTGCAATTCGGGTCAAGCTTTTTACAAACAACTAAAATTGCAGGGTCAAATGATGAAACTATCAATTTTTCAAACATATTATGTTTTTTTGCAAGCTCAATTGTTTTTTGAGGTAATTCAATTGAAGCTTCACCAAAAACCTCACTTTTTAATTCGATATTAAGCACTTCAACATTATTCTCTGCACAAAGGGCAATAAAATCATCTAAAAGAGGAATTTCTGTACCTTTAAATTCCTCACCCTTATATGAGCCAAAATCATATTGTCTTAACTCTTCTAAGGTCATATCTTTAATTGCACCCTCACCATCTGATGTTTCATCAATAGTAAAGTTATGACATAAAACAGGAATTCCGTCCTTTGTTAAATGAATATCTGTTTCAACACCGTCACAACCAATCTCGAAAGATTTTTTAAATGCCGGTAAAGTGTTTTGAGGGGCTACCATATTTGCACCTCTGTGTGAAATAACATTTATTTTTGCCATTTCTCTTTCTCCTATGTGTTATAAATACTATTTTCTCTTGAAAATATGTTTTATTGTTGTTGTAATAAGACCTACGCCAAGGCATAAAAGAATTTTTTCCTTGAGCATTCCGTCGGCATCCCAGATATATTCTAATTCTGCCTTTAAGCTATCGCCACATAAATCCTTGTAATTGAGGTGCTCTGTTTCGTAGTTGCCTGTTTTTTCATCAATTGTGAAAACTCTGACACCTCTTGAGCGTCTACCATAGCAACGGAAAGATGCACAAGGTGTCTGCACAATGTTAATTCCGTCAAGCGTTGTGGTAAAGCAGTTCTGATGGTCGTGGCCAAAAACTATTGCTTTAATGTCGCCACATTCTTTAATTGCTTCTAATTGTCCGTTACCTTGTGAAACCGTGCAGATATACTCACCGATTTCGCCATCAACACACGGTTTCGCTTTAAAGTATTTTCCATCAGGACCTTCTATAGCACCCTCGTCATCTTTACTACATTCTTCCATTAAATCGAGCATTTCTATTAACGGAATGTGCTGAAACATTAAAGATGGAACAGGTGTACCGCCATTTTGTGCTTTTAATTCGGCACTTTTTTTCTTGTACCACTCAATTGCTTCAGGCTTTACCTGATTATAGCATTTGTCTTCCTCTTTATCCTTCCAGGCACTATCCATCATCCAGATATTAAACTTAATTTCACTGCCATCCTCTGAATAAATCGGAATATTAAAGGTTTCATCCTTTAGAATTTCAACATCATTGTAGAGACCTACAAAATGTGGGTAGCGTCTGTAAATATCTGACTGCTCTTTTTTGGTAATCTCGTTCATATCATCGTGATTACCGTAAATCATTGAGAACGGAATTTTTCTGTCCTCAATTGGTCTTAATAATTTTTCAATAGCAATTTCCATTGCCTTAAATTCTGCTTCTTTTGTTTTAACAAAAAGTGGTGTCAAAACCTTTGCATCGCGAAAATGGTTACCTAAAACATTGTCACCTGTAAGCACAATTAAATCTGGCTTTACGCGGTCGTATGCTTTATCAAGCATTTTCATCATTGTTTTTCTTACATATTGTAAATCTTGTGGGTCACTTACTTGTAAAATTGTAAATTTCCCGTTTTTGAATTTTAAATCCATAAATTTCTCCGAAACAGTTTTAAATTTTATATAGGTAAGAATGCTTTTGCAATTCCAAAATAAACTAAAAGTGAAATAGCATCAACTAAGGTTGTAATAAACGGACTCGCCATAACCGCAGGGTCAAAGCCTATTTTTTTTGCAATAAGCGGTAACACACAACCAATGAGCTTTGCCGCAATGACCGTTACGCAAAGTGTTAAAGCTACAACCATAGAAACTATTAAAGATACATTTTCTGTACCCATTACAAAGCCGTCTATAAAATAAACCTTTAAGAATGTTGCAGCTGCAATTACAACACCGCAAAGAATTGAAACTCTGAGCTCTTTCCAAAGAACCTTTAAAACATCTTTAATATCTACTTCGCCTAATGAAAGACCACGAATTACTGTAACTGAAGCCTGGCTGCCTGAGTTACCACCCGTACCCATAATCATTGGAATAAACGCTGTAAGCACAACTAATTTTTCTAACGCTGTTTCAAACGAAGAAATAATAATTCCTGTAAAGGTAGAAGAAACCATAAGAATTAAAAGCCACGGAATTCTTGTTTTGAAAATTTCAAAAACTGAGGTTTTTAAGAATGGCTTATCGGTAGGTGTAATACCGGACATCATCTGAATATCTTCTTCAGCCTCTTCCAAAATAACATCCATAGCGTCGTCAATGGTAACAATACCGACCATACAGTTTTCAACATCAACAACAGGAAGTGCCAGAAAGTCATATTTATTAAGTAAATTAGCAACCTCTTCCTTATCGGCGTGGGTGTTAACTGTAATCATATTAGTTTCCATTACTTCGGAAATAATAATATCATCATCCTGAGTCAAAAGCTCTTTTGCGGTAATAATACCTAACAATTTATGCTTTTCTACAACATAACAGGTGTAAATTGTTTCAAAATGAACATCTGAAGACTTGATTTTTTTAAGCGCATCACCAATTGTCATTGTAGGCAAAAGAGTGATGTATTCGAGAGTCATAATGCTACCCGCACTGTCTTCAGGGTAGTTAAGAATTTTGTTTATGCTTTCTCTTTTATCGCCTGCCGCACTTAACATTCTGCTGACAACATTAGCAGGCATTTCTTCAATAACATCAACAGTATCGTCAATGAACATTTCGTCCATAATGTGCTTTAACTCTTTGTCGGTAAATGCTTCTAAAAGAATTTGTTGAGCATCTGCCTCTAAATAAGTAAACACCATTGCCGCATTTTCTTTCGGAATAAGTCTGAAAAGAAGCACCATTTCTTTTTCATCGAACTCCGGTAAAAGAGTTGCCGTGTCAACAGGATTCATTGTGTCGAAAATGCTTTTTATTGCCTTATATTCTTTTTTCTCAAATAATTTAATGATAATGTCTTTATCCATAATCTTAACCCCTTTCTTTTATTATTGTCATCAGGTTAAGAAATAAAAAAACCGAGCATACTGCCCGGCGGTCAAATTTACATAATGCTACAAAACCGAAAAATAAATTTTTCAGTCAGCAAAAGATAAAAAACAGATGCCTTTTTCGGCATTCATTTTTAAACCGCCAAAATATCGGATTTTATTTCTCGCGTGCCCACAACTACTGCCGGAATCCATCTGTTTTCCCCCTTTATTTTTCAATTCTTTGAACTATTAAAAGTACATAAATAAATATAATACAATTTATACACCTTGTCAAGAAAAAATCATTGTTTGTATTAACAAAATATGCCTGTAACCTAAAAAGGTTACAGGCACTTGGTTTTTGCTGTTTTATGTATTACTTTTAGTCTGCAAGCTCATTCATATCAATAAGAACTCCGTCGCTACCCATAACCTGTGGTAACTTACCGTCCCATTTGTTCCACTTTACATAGTCAACATAGTCCGGTGATTTTGCAAGTGCTTCCTGAATGAGTCTGATGCTTTCTGCCTCTGCTTCAGCCTGAGTAATTTTTTGCTGTGCTTCAACTTCAATTCTTGCGAGGTCCTGCTCAGCCTTAAGAGCTTGTTGCTGTGCAGTTTGTTTTGCTTCAACCGCAGCATTGAATTCTTCTGAGAAATCGAAATTTACAATGTTGAATATTTCAACCTCAATTCCGTAAGAATTGATTTTTTCTGATAATGCTTCTTTAATCTGGTCGCCTACTGTCTGACGCTTTGTAATGAGCTCTTCTGCTGTAAACTGTGCAGTAACTGCTTTAATGCTTTCCTGAATTGCAGGAACAATAATTACTGTGCCGTAATCTTTACCAACATTCTGGTAAAGAGAAGCAGAAGCCTCGCTTCTTACATGGTAGTTAACTGCAACTACATAAGAAATAATCTGCAAGTCCTTTGAAGATGCACTACCCTCTGTTTCAATTTTTTGTGTACGGTTATTCATCTGAACAACTGTCTGTACCAATGGCATTTTGAAGTGTAAGCCCTCATCAAAAACATTTTCTTCAACTGCACCAAAAGTTAAAACTACGCCTGTGTGACCTGCTTTGACTACTGTAAAACAAGTAGCACACACACCAACAACAAGTACAGCGCAAACTGCTAAAATCGCGATTTTTACAACATTCTTTTTCATAATAAATTCCACCCTTTCAAAATTATATCTGTCTATGAGAGAATAATTAAAAAACTCATACACAGCAAAAACCATGTATGAGTCTCATTCTTAGGGACACACCGAGAGAAAATCTCTGTCTTGACGATGGGTCTGGTATTTTTAATACCGAATTACTCCCTCATTGACTAATATATTAACATAATTTTTATAGTTTGTCAATATTTGTCGGTTCATCTAAAAACTCTCACTACACAATACCCGACATAGAAAAATTCTTCTCTTAATAAAAACGGTATTTTTGTTTTTAATGATTTATACATTGAAGTAGTTGTCGGAGAAGAAAGTGCATTTATATTGTAATCTCTTGCCATAAGCATTGACCTTTTCATGTGAAGCGGGTCGCTTACAATAATTGCGGTGCTGAGTCCGTTTTCGTCCATTACTTCTTTTGAAAATTCAAGATTTTCTTCTGTAATAGTTGACTTTTCTTCTATTAAAATTCTTTCTTCGGGTACTCCTTGTGACAAAGCATATTCCTTTGCAACCGCCGAATCAGATTTATAGCTACCCTCACCGAAACCACCGGTTAAAATTATGTAATCGACATATCCGTTTTCATAAAGATAAATTCCGTGATTTATTCTTTCTCTATAAACTGGCGAAACTTCACCGTCCCAAATAGCCGCACCTAAAACTATTGCAACATCTGACGGTGCTTTTTCATCTTCTTTTCCGTAATTCCAGATGCTTATAGCAATTGACAACGCAATAACTACCAAAAGAAATATCACCGCACCCAAAACAACAAGAATTTTGCCTTTTTTACTTTTCATTATTTTTCTGCTTCGAACATAATTATCATAGCCTTTTCACCCTCCGGTAAAGGTAAGGTAAGACCATAATTCATAAGCTCAATGCCTTCCATTGTGTAAACCTTTTCGGGATTATCAATATCATAAAGCTTATATTTTGTAGCTGTGTGAAGACCATTTAAGTAAAGCGTGTATTCTGTGTCAGTTACTTCGCTTCTCTTGTAAATAAGTGCCATACCGCTACTTGCATCATCTGTTGAGAATTGCATTGCCAACATTTTATCTTTATCAAAGCTACCAAAATCGAGTGGGTAATATCTTTCGCCCATTTGTGCTCGTTGCTCGTTGTAATACTGAAATTCAGGATTCTGATGTGAGAAGAAATCCATAAGCATAAGTGGCATTATAGCAGATCTGCAAGCGTACTCGTTAGCCATATAAAGAGCAGAGCCTGTTATTGGCAACCAGAACGAAATACCATAGGTGTGCGACTGGGTTGCATCAAATAAATCATAGTGATAAGCACAGTTGTAGTCGCTTCTCCAGAACGGAATACTACGGTAAGCCATTTCTAAATCAAGTCTTTTACCACCTGAAGCGCAGTTGTCAATTATAAGACCCGGAACATTTTCGGTAAGGTAATCTAAAAACTTATATTCATTTGTAACATAATGGTTTTCGCAGATACCTGTTCTGCCATCATAATATTCGCTGTCTGCTTTTTGCCAGTATTTAAGCGGTGCGAAGTTAAAGTCCTGACGGTAAATTGTAACACCATTTTCCTTAAGTGATTTAAGAAGATAATCACAATAATATTTAAGTGCATCTTCATCTGCAAGGTTCCACATTATGTTTTCTTCGCCATCAATAGAAACAAGCCACTTCTCATTTTCTGAGCCTACAGTATGGAAATGTGTGCCTGCAATAACTCTTTCAGGCTCATACCAGAGAGTATGTTTGAGACCTTTTTTCTTTGCATAATCTGAAAGCTCAATTATACCATTGTCATATCTCGAAGTATCAACAGTCCAGTTACCTACACCATCGTACCAGCCTGAATTATAGCTGTACCATCCGGCATCCATCCAGAATGCATCTGTATGTGTGAACACTTTTTTATCCAAACCATTAAGAACCTCGATAATTTCGTCTGAAGTTCTTGTTGAAACAGGACCTGCAACTTCCATTACTGTATATGAACTCTTTGTTACATTTTCGGGGTAAACACAGTCCATAATCCATTCTCTGAACATATTAAAGCCTTTTAAAGCGTTATCTGTTTCATAAAAGCTTATTGAAACAAGTGGTGAACGAACTTCTTCACCAGGGAGCAAGTGTGCGTTGAAGCTTTCTTGTTTAACAGTTACATTTGTTTCATCGTTCTTTGATGAAAAAGATGCTGCCCATTGACCAGTCCAGCCAATGCCTAAAACTGCACCAAAGTTTTCACCAAAAATATTGAAATACGGAAGGAAGCTTTCAGTTGGCTTACCATCTGTAGCACTGAATTTTCTTTCAGAAGAAGATAAATTCTTTTTAATGAGTGAAAAGTCACTTGCGGCAGTATCACTACCCATTGAGTAGTAAAGCTCTGCCTTACCAGTACCGAGTGATGAATTTAAAGCATAAAAATCACTTATTACTCCAGAATTTTCTGTACCTGTGTTTTTAATATAAACAGTCCATTGACAAGTAGCATTTTCTGTGAAAAGAGTTGCTTCAACTGTTACTTCTAAACCATTATTTTTATTAGTAAAAATAATATTTTGTGTCTTGCCACCCTGATATTTTTCGGGTGCCTCTGTTATGTTTATTTCTGACCAGTCACTGATACTGAATTCTTCACCGTCAACCTTAAATGTGAACGGGAGATTATTAGTAACTGTGTTTAATAAATTTTCATCAAACCATTTTCTGCAAAGTTCTTTTTCTTCTACTGAAACATTAGCTTCAGCAGCACCTATTGTGCCGAACTGAATATTCTTTTTATAATCGAGCGCTTTAATATTTTCTTCGTTGAGAATAATAACACCCCCACAGGAAACTACAAAATAAATAACTGCAAAAATCGCATTGAAAATTCTTGGTTTTTTAATTGCTTTTACAATAAACGCAATTAAAAGAAGAACGCCTGTTACTAAAAATGCAACTGTATAAGCATTTATAACAACATTATCATCATTAAATGTGTCGTCGTTAATTATCGGGTTAATTTTTGTGTTGATTCTCCAGAACATTCCGTGGAAAAGTGCGTTACCCGCTAAAAACGCAACAAGTTTTACTGCCCAATGTGCATTTTTAAATAATGTTTTTACAAGTACAAACACAGACCAGCCGAGTGCCAAACCTGTAAGAATTGTGTAAAGCTGTATATCAAAACCGCTTTGTGCACCCTCAAATATGTACCAGAGAGAATAGGCAGAATAGCACATTAAACCTAATAAAACGGTTGTGACACATAAGTCAACAATCCAGTTATCTTTTAATTTTTTCAGCATATTTATTCCTCCAGAAATGTGTATTTATTTTACAAAAACACAGCTGTTTTCAATTTTTTCTATATCTACATTACCGATTTCTTCAAAAAAGAACAGTGAAAATTGCCAATCAAAGCATTTATCTAAATAAGAAAATATTTTATGCATAACCTTATTTTTAATTTCATCATCGACATTATCTTCAAAATCAATTATAAATGCACTGGTGAAAAAATCATCTGTAATAACCTTACGCACAAGATAAATTTTTCTGATTTTATTTTCATCTATTGATTTAATGAAAATCAAAATATCTTCCAACATTCCATCTGGTAAATTTTCCGTCACAAGCACATCTTTTTTATCAATAAATTGCATTTTGATATATTTATCATTTGCACTCTGAATCAAATCAACCGCTTTTTCACGGTAAATTTCAAGTTCTTCTTTATTTCCTGTAAGGCAACAGAATTTACCTATATTTTCCAGACCTTCTTCAATAAAATTACTGTTTTCAATTGCTTTATATATATGATTTAAGCCCTCATCATTAAAACTGTGCAATAAAAAGCAACCATACATAAAATGTGCATAACTACTTGCTATGTCAGAAAGTTCATCTATTGCCCGTTTGCAACATTCATTTGCTTCTATATTTCTACCAAGTTGACGAAGCGCTACAACTACATCAGCATATTCCGAAGCAATAATTGGTTTACCTGATTTTTCCCAGTTTTCAATTATTTCTAACGAATCAAGATAAATTGACTTTCGCCCTTCTTCGTAAAGACTTTCTTTTTCTTCGTAAAGCAGCGTTTCTGCCTGTTCTAAAGCCTTTTCACATTCATTTTGATACTCACCACTATTTTCAAAAGGCAAAATCTCGTAATTTTTCACACCCAGTCGCTCAAGACGCATTTTTAAAGTAGGGTGAGAAGCTGAACGGGATAAAATTTCTATATCAATAAACCTGTTCCAGAATTCTTTTCTGCTTATTATCCTGCTTTTTAAATTTTCTATGCTTTTAGCTACTAATCCTTTTTGTAATTTTTCTGGTTCAAAAACACATTCTTCATCATAAGTGCCTGTTTCCCAATCATAAAGTTCGTTATATTTGAGTTTAATCAAGGCTGAAGCGGCAACATTTTTGTCACCATTTTTCAACATTTCTTTGTCTGCAGTTTCTTCATTTGTAACCGAAGATGCATACGAATATAAAAAATATTCCTTTTTATATTTTTCATCAAGAAAAACAAAAAACCATTTAATAAAAGCGGAAAACAAATTTGTTGTATTACCATAACACAACCATTCATTATAATTAAGTAACTTTACATTACACAAATTCTTTTCGCTTACATGTGAAAATTCATGTAACAATACATTGTAAAGTTCTTCTTTTGTAAAAATATTAAGTAATACAACGCCGAGAGTTATAAAATAATTATTATCATTTTTGCTGATTCCCGCATTACAATCGTCAGTAAGTAATATTTTTATTTTACCCGTACAACCGAGTGTATCTGCCGCTTTTTTTGTAACTTTATATATTTCGGGATATTCAGTTTCTGTTAAATAAAATTTTTCTTCATCTTCATAAACTTTTTGCTTTACTCTTATACGAGATAACGCACAGAGAATAAAGAGAACAGACACCCAACAAAGTGGCACCAAAAAATCAGTTCCATAGATTTTACAAAACATACCCGAACTGACACTGAAAACAATTCCACAAACACCATAAACTATTGCTAAAGCTTGTGATTTAATTATTATTTTTTCAAGAAGTAATTCCTTTTGTTTAGTTGTTTCCTCTGCCGATTCTCTATGCGATAAAATAAATTCTGTAATTTCTTTTACATTTTGAGTATCTAATTCAGATTTTTTGAATTTTTGTAAAATTATATTTACTGCAAGTAATATGATTGGTATTACAATTGAAACTACAAAAGCAGTAATTATCGAACTATTTGTAAATTTATTTTCAAAATTTTTAGCAAAAACAATTCCACCTAACTGTAACAAGAAACCCAAAACCACTACAAATATTGACACAGCACACTCTTTTCTTTTTTCTGCCTTTGCTCTTTTAGAAAAATCAATTTCTGACACTTGTTGAATTTTTGGCTGATACTTTTTCCCCAACATTACAGCAAATGCAAAAGCAACTGACCATGTCATAACTTCCACAGCAACAAACACACCGAAAATTATACTTTCTGTTTCATTAAAATCTGAAATTTCTTTTCCCTTTGTCAAAAACACAGTTAAAAAAATCCAGAAAAACGCCAGAACAACACTTAGAATTACACCTAATATATATTTATTCTTTAGTTTTTTCATTAAACTCTTTCCCCTTAATAATTCTGAAAGTTAGTTTTATATTAGCATAAACTTTTTTATTTAGCAATATAATTCAGAAATCAGGAAGCAGGAAACAGAAATCAGAGCTTCGCAAGCAATAAATATATCCTATCATTTCAAGTTTTTGTAACTAAAAATGATAGGATAAAGTCTTTTTTATAACCCTTGCAACTTGCACACTTGCTACTTAATTAGCCCCAATCACAAAGCTAAGACCAATGAATGCAACATACAGACCAAGCATTAAAATGCCTTGCCAACGAGAAAGCTTCTGGCGAATGAGTGTGGGTACTGTGAGTATAATCATTACTCCGAGCATTACAGGAATATCTAACACGAGGGAAGAGTTAATGCCACCGATTAAGCCAGAGCAAGGAACGCTGAATGGGTTAATTGTAATAGCAGTACCACTAACAAGAACTAAATTGAAAAGGTTTGCACCGATTACATTACCAAGAGAGAGTGAGCCGTGACCTTTTACGAGAGAAGTAATTGCAGTTACAAGCTCTGGAAGTGATGTACCTAAAGCAACAATTGTAAGACCAATAACTGCGTCAGAAACACCGAGGAATTTCGCAACGATTGTAGCGTTATCTACAAGTAAATCTGCACCAACAGCAATAACTACCGCACCGAGAACTAAAAGGAAAATGTCTTTTAAAAGGCTGTCTTTTGTACCCGCTTCTTTCGATTCAACAACATGGTCTTCACCGCTTTGTGCTTCTAACTCTTCTTCACTTGTGAGAGCACCAAGCTCTTCTTCTTTTTCAACAACCTCAATAGGTGCTGCGCTCTTTTTCATTCTTAAAACAGTTGTTACCATATAAACAACGAATGTAATAAGTAAAAGAATACCGGTTAAACGAGAAAATTCGCCTGTAATGTAGGCAGTACCGCAATAAAATGCTGCTGAGCCAAAGAAGAAAGCAACAGGTAAAATCATACTTTTTCTTGCGGCTGGGCCCGGTTTTACTGAAATAGTAATAGCAGCAATTAAAGATGTATTGCAAATAATTGAGCCTATTGCATTACCATAAGCAATTGAGCCATTTCCGCCCATTGCCGCACCTGCTGAAACCATTACTTCGGGGAGTGTAGTACCAATTGAAACAACAGTTGCACCAATTAAAATTTCTGGTAAGTGGAAGCGACGAGCAATACCTGTTGCACCGTCAACAAACCAGTCGCCACCCTTAATGAGTAACACGAAACCGACTGCTAATAAAAGCACTGGAACTAATAATTCGGACATATTCAAACTCCTTTTTTGTTTATATCCTTTATATTACCATAGAACGGATAATTTATCAATGTTTTTAGAATTATTATTTGTAAGAAAATTAAGAAATAAGAATTAAGTATTAAGAATTGTGGGTCTGCGACGCTATTATAAGAATGCAGAGTGCAGAATTTCGGGGCCTGCGGCCAGCTATTATAATAATTTGTTGTAACAGTTTATTTGTCGTTTCTTTTATTATTTATTTTATCTTCTTTATTCTAAAAAACAAACTACATTCTATCATTTGAGGTTTACAATAACCTTTAAATGAAAGAATGTAGTTTTCTTTATAAATGTCTAATTATAATCAAGTCCGCAGGACTTCCGAAATTTTTAATTTTCAACTTTCAATTTTTAATTTTTTCTTCCGCAAACTTAATAAGCTTCTGCCAATCCTCACGACTAAAATAGTGTGTGCCTTTTCTTAAATGATAACCAATGTCGCCTTTGAAAAATTCGTCACCGGCTTCTGCATATCTATCTTCGCATTCGAATCCATTTTTAAATACAGGTGATGCGGCTACACAACAGAGTTGTTCTGATTTCGGGTCTGCCCAGGCGTCCTCTTTTGCACTGCCTATTAAAACATATCTCGGTGCAATTGACGCCACAAGATAATGCTGGTCAAACGGCATATTGCTTTCATTCTGCACATATTTTTTGTAATTTTCACAAAACCAGAACGGGAAACGGTCACAAATTGCTTCTACATCTTCACCCGTAGTTCCCCTTGCAAGAGCGGCACCGCTACAGCCCGAATCATTTGAATAACTGAACTTAAAGCGTTCATCAAAAGCAGCTGCAAAAAGTGCAGTTTTACCAAGTCTTGAATGACCGCAAACAATGCTTTTTTCTAAATCAAACCATTCTTCATTTTGCTCTGCATAATCTAAAACACGGCTTGCCGCCCACGCCCACATTGCAATTTTACCTGAATCATCAGCGTTTCTTTTTCCGTCAGGGAAAAGCACACCGGCGAGTCCATTTGTAAAATCGTCATCGTCTGAAGTAACATCAGTATAGCAAACAGTTAAAACTGCAAAGCCGTTGTCAATAATTTCTTCTGTTGGCTGATATCTGTCAGGGTTATCGTCTCTGAAATTTATGTGAACAAAAAACGGGTGTTTTTTCTTTTCAGTCGGCACTGCCGCATAAAACGGAAAAGAAAATTCTTTACCATTTATAACACATTCTGCAATTATTTTATGTAATGTAGCTTTGCTTGCGCAAAATCTCTCTACTAACTCTTCTGCCACAGTAAAAGTCACCTTTTCCGGTGGCGGAACACTTCTGCCATACTCTTCATTTTGTATTATTTCGAGCATCTCTTCACGGGATTTTAATTCGGGAATATTTCTGGTTTTTAATTCTTCAAGAAGCATAAAATCACCCTTTATATTTTACTCCTCAGGAAGTGTAGCAAGCTGAGTCAATTCTTCCATATTAACTACTTCCTTCTGGAATTGAGAAACATATTTATCCTGATAGTAATTTTCATTTTTGCTGGTGAAGCTACCGTCCGGTGAGTATGTAATAACTGCACAACCACGCTGTGCACCTCTTTTAGCAATACCAATATAAGCTAAATAGTCAACACTCATACCATAAGATAATCTGATTCCCTTATATTCAACGCTGAAGTTATTATCGTGGTCATGACCACAGAAAATAGCTTTTGTTGAGCCTAACTCTACCATTGCTTCAAAAAGTGAATCTTCGTTAACACCCGGATAAACAATTATTCCGTCTTCTCCGGCAACACCATAAATATGTTTTACATTTTCGGTATCTTTAAAATCATTCTCTACATATTCATACCAGGCATCCTGATATTCTTTTAAAGGAATGTGGAAAAACGCTGTTGATTTAGGCACGGGGTTTTCCATACCAGAAACAACCCGATTATGTGCAGTAAGTTTTTCTACACAATCTCTGTACCATTGAACCTGACTTTCTTTAATGTTATCGTAATTACCACCAAGACCAAAAATATCAGATTCTATGTAAGCGTGGCTATCAAAGGTGAAAATTGATTGAGTTATTTCACCCTTTGAATTTTTTATATTTATAACATTGTTGCCGTAACCATCAACATCTTCGGGACCGCTTTTAAAAAGACAATATTTAAAATCGCTGCTTTCATAAAATTCTGAAATCTTTGTTCTGTCATAATAACTATATTTTTCTGTATCGTGATTGCCGAAAGCAATTACCCAATAAACACCGAGCTGTTCCATAAGAGTTGCAAACATCTTTGCAGAAGAAAGGTTATTTGCTGTACCTGCCTGGAACGGTACAGGGTAAGCAATGTCCCCCGTAACAACTACTAAATCAGGCTTTTCTGCCGTTACCATTGCGGCAACTGCATTAAGAGCCTTTAAATCCTTACTGTATGAAATCCAGCCTGCACCGATGTGAACATCTGTTAATTGGACAACCTTAAAATCTTCGTCGGTTGTAAAAGTGTAGTAACCGTTTTCATCTACCTGTGGCACTAACTGATTTTCAATTTCTACCTTTTCAAAGCTTTTTATTTTTTCAAGGTTTTTGTTGTTACATATTACTGATATAACTGCGGTTACCCCAAAAAACAAAGCTACAACCACGGCTATTATACCAAGAATTTTTAATGTAATATTACCTTTCATTTCAACATCTCCTGTGTTTTCACTTTATAAATCAAGCTCGCTGTAATTGTGAATATAAATATCAACAAGATTTTTTAATTCTTCTTGCTCCGGCTCACTTTTGTCATAAATGCCTACAACATTATAGCCGTTTGCCTTAGCTGTTTTTGCAGCATATAAGGCATCTTCAAAAACCCATGTTGTTTCTTTTTCTGTTCCTAATTTTTCGAGCACAACATCATAAACCTTAGGTTCGGTTTTAGATGCACCAACCGTGTAGGTAGAATATATCTCCGAAAAATAATTTAACATTCCGAATTTTTCGAGAACTGCAGTTAATGCAAATTCGCCTGTTGCTGTGGCAATACCAATTTTAACACCCTTTGCCTTAAGCTTTTCTAAAAATTCAATAATATCATTTTTCGGTTTTGTATCAGCAAGATATTTTTCCTTTATCAATTCAAAAAATGCTACAAACAGCTCTTCGTCTGTCATTTTTAAATCGAAGCGTTTTTTTGCATATTCAATTGCATCTAAAAGAAAAAGCTTTGAAAAAACTTCTTTATCGTCTTCTGTGAGAACTAACCCAAGTCTGTCAAAGAATTGGAATTTTACACCCTTCCAAATATGCATGGAATCAAAAACTGTTCCGTCAAAATCAAAAATTGCGCCTGTAATGTTCATTGCTCGCTCCCGTAATAAGTGTAAATCTACGAATTTAATTGATTATAACATATTATTACTAATTTTTCTACAAATAAAAATTTTTTGTAATATAAATTTTTAAAAACCGAAATTATTTTACAAAAATCTCACAACACAAAAGGCTGATTTAACAAATCTCGTTAAATCAGCCTTTTTCTCATTTAAGGTGACGGGAGTCGAACACCGCACGGTTTTATAAGGCAAAAATTTCCGCTAACATCGTCAAAACTTTTGAAATACGACAGTATTCCTGCAAGTTTTTCCTTGTTATTGAAAATTTTTTGTCTTATAAAACTGCAAGCACCTAAAATTTTAAAGATTTTGGTGCAGTAAGGTGTTTCTTTGGCGAAGTCATACTGGCGTATAACAAGACAAAAAACGGCTTAATGTGCCGAAAGTTTTAAATTTTAGGCGTACGGGGTTCGACTCCCGTCACCTTAAGCGGACTTAAATTCAAAGCATCGTCTGCAATCATAAACTGCGGATATTCTTTGAACATATCAATATTTGGTTGAACATCGCTTTCTAAAAGTGTGAAAGTAAACACACTGAATTCTGTGTTATAATCTGCCGCAACATGTGGTGCATTTTTTACAAACCAGGTGTTGTCGGGGAAGAGCGCAGGTGTTGCGTCAATTACACAGTCAGGTGAAAGATATTTCGGGTTAGCCGCTGAAATCTGGTCGCCTGAAAGTGTTTTGTTTAATGGTGCAACTACTGCAAAGTTTGAGGTAAGCTCTGCTTCTAAAACACCGTCACCATTACTGTTTGCTTTTGGGTGAACCGGTACAAGCGTACCATTATAGTTTGAAACAAAAGAAATTTTAACACCACTGTCTTTTGCATTTTTAAGAATTTCTTCTGTACTGAAAACGAATTTTTTGGTTTCTTCAATTTTTTCTAAAAGAACAGAGTATTCACTTTCGTGACCGCCGAAAATAGTCTTGACACCGCTTTCAAAATCTTCATCAGGACAAAGTGCCCAGAATCCGCAAAGAGTACCGAAGCAATCACGCAGAACTCTGTCATTTGCATCGTCAAAGCTATCTGCCACAAGGTCATTTGCAAAGTTTACTATTTTTTTAAGAACTCCCGCGTAATCTAAAACACCTAAAAGAATCTTTAAAAAGAAGTTACCATTTGTTGTTCTGTCAAGAAAATCTGCAAGCACATTCTTGTCAAAAACAATTCTGCCGTTTAACGCTTCACCGCAAACATAAGTGCCGTTTTGTGCACCTGAAAGGTAAACCGCCGAGTTAATATTTTCTGTGCCGAAATAATACATATAAGCAGTTGTAACCATACCGCCCATTGAAGCACAGATTATGTTAACTTTATCTTTTCCCGTTGTTCTTTTCGCATCTTCAACAAATATATTTAATTCACTTGCAATATCTTTTGGTTGCTTACGCCAGTCGTAAGTAAAGTAATATGTATTTTCTGCACCATATTTTTCAATAGCAGTTTTAGCAATTCCCTCTTCACCGCCATCCGGGAGACTTGCTACAAAATCGGGATGATTTGCTAATGAGCCGTAATATTGCACCATTGAAACATTTTCAATAGTATTACCGCTTTTGTCACAGGCAAGCGGTGACAAAATCTCGTTAGCAACATCAAAAATACTATTCATAAGCTGACCTTTGTTCATAAACATTGAGGTCATAAATGTAGAAATTATTTTACCCGCATCCACTTGTAAAGCCTTTGTGCCATCAGGGTAAGTAAGCCCTGCAAAATCAATACCCCTTACAATAATTACAGGGTAGCCGTTATAATTACTTTGTGCTTTAGCTTCAACTGCAAATACAGGAACGCACATAATAAAAAGCAAAGTAACTGCTAAAATTACGGAAATTACTTTTTTCATAAGCTAATCCTTTCGAGTGGGAATATATGGTTATTATAGTATTTTTGTATAAAGATTGCAACTGTTTTGTTTGTTCAGGAAACAGGAAGCAGGAAACAGTCCTGTTTTTATTTGCCTGCAACTTAACACCTATAACCTACACACCAAAAATTGCGTAATTATTTTCTTTTTTGTGCGATTTAAAAATCACCTTTTTCTCCTTCTTTCTAATTCGTTTTCCTTCTTCATTGCACTCGGCAAACGCGTTATAAAAAACTAATCTTTCGCTACTGCGGGCGACCACAGGTCTGCCCCTACGATAATATCGGATAATTTTTGTTTTATTTTTAGTTTATTGAATCGAAAAACTTTTTATCAATTCTCCACCAAGCAAGCTTGGTCCCCCTCCTTTTCAAAGGAGGTCTGGCTTCGCAAACAATAAAAACATCCTATCATTTGAGTTGATATCAAAACCAGCTTTGAAAATGATGGGATGTAGTTTTTATTATTTAATTATAATTGCCGACCGCAGGTCCCACAATTTTCAATTTTCAATTTTCAATTCAAAATAGCATTCTGCATTTTTAAGCGTTTACGCTCCTAAGCACCGCTTTGCCATCCTCGCAAATATCAACCTCTGTAACAGAAATATTGTCGAGAGCAAAGAAAAAGTCACGGGTTTTAATTCCTAAAGCAGTCGGAATTAAATATTCTAACATTCCGTGGTGGCTGAAAACTGCAACTGTCTGGCCGCACTTGTAATTCTCTTTTATGTAATCAATTATTTTTTGTGCTCTTAAATTATTATCTTCTATTTTCTCGCAACCGAATTCATATTTTCCTGTACCAAAAAGGTTTTTAAGCATTTTTGTATTTTTATAATATTTTTTAAGATATTCCTCACTACAACCGTAATATCCGGGTGTGCAACCGCACTCTATAATTTCAGGGCAAATTTCAAGTAACGGCTCGTCACCCTTTGCCTTGCAGACACCCACTGCAGTTTTAAATGCCCGAAGTAAAGAACTCGAAATAAATGCATCTATTTTTTCATTTTTCAACTTTTTACCTAAAATGTTACATTGCTCTTCACCGAATGGTGTGAGCTCACCGTCACTTGGGTCACGACCTGCCCAATTGTCATAATTAGTCTCTGCGTGGCGAATAAAAAGAATTCTCAAAGAATCGTAATTTTCCATAAATCTATACCCTTTTTTGTAATGAAAATTTTGCTTTTAACTCTTCTTTTGTTGCAGTACCATCAGATACCAATAAATATACAAGAAGAATTGCACTGACACATAAGCTTATAAACCAATACACTGAAAACTCTGACTGCATTGCCAAAGTCAAGATTATTCCTATAACACTTAAAACACCCATAAAAATCGTGTATGGGGCAGAACGCTTGTTATCTTTTGGGCTAACAAATATACAAATTCCAAGTGCAGTAATTATAATAATTGAAATCAATGGCAAATATATAGTAACTGCCTCAATTATTTTACCTGTAGAAGCAAGGCTGTAAAGAGAAAACATAAGTGCTATCGAATAAAAATTCATAACAATATAATTCCCTTTGTAAAGCTGCTTTACTTTAAAAGGACGGACGAAAAGAGTCCACACACACGCAGGGAGCGTTGCAACAACTGCAAAAATTCCACTGTTAATAACATTTGTTTTATAAAGCACAAGTGATATTAAAATTATTGCTACCCAAAAAACAATAAATTTAATAAAAGCATTTCGTTTATATGGCATTGTTTCTACTTTTGGGTATTCTGCAATTCTTATACCTTTTATTTCTGATTCACAGGGAGTTGATTTTTCATTACACAACGGGCAGTGTGTATATTCCTCCGGTAAATCCACATTACAATTTTTACATCTCATTACTGCTCACCCCCGTCGCTGCTTTCAACTCTCACTCTGATTCCGAGTCCACTTAAGGTTTTATAAAAGGTTCTTACAACATCTGTCTGTTTTGAAGCCACATTAAACGCAATATTCAATTTATCATCTATGCTGTTTACTGCACAACCTATCGCATTTCTGGGACCACCAAGAAAAACTTCCATTCTTTCAACATGCTCTTTCATTTCAGGTGGCATTTTACACACGCCAAGGTTTGACAATGTACAGGCAAACTTCTGTTGTCCGTTTTTATAGCCTATTTTTAAAGCAACCTTTTTAAGACCGTTTGGCAATACCTTTATAACCGGATTTGACGCAGTCGAAACATTCATTGCTATATTTTTTTCGAGTACTTCTTTTTCAGTACCCTCTTTAATTTTGCCTTTTATTTCTTCTAATATATCGTCAATTGTAGAAGATTTATCTTGCTTTAAATTGTAAGCACCAACATTTGTAAACAATGAGAAATTTCTCATAGAGTTGGCATTAAAAACTGGTCTTAAAGACACGGGAACTGATATTTTTATCGGTTTTTTGTTATTTTCAGGGGAATTAAGATATAAAGAATAAATAAACACAGCTGTAAGAAATTCTGTAATTGTTATCCCTCTCGGCTTACAGAATTCTTTTATATCACTTACAGGAACAAGACCCTCAAATAATCTGTTATAATTTTTAATTGGCTTTATAGTGTGCTGATAACTTGAAGCTTCTTTTCGTGACATTCCTTTATTATTTTTATTATAGAATTTCTTAAAACAATCTATTACTTCTTCTTCACGAGGGGTTTCAGTAATATCAACAATTTCAGGGCTTTCGGGTATTTCGTAACCTTTAAGTGTTAAATATTTTGCTGTAAGAGCCTTTAAAACGGTTATTGTTGCACCGCCGTCTGCAATACCATGAAAAGTTTCAAGACAAAGTCTTCTCTTATAATAAATTATTTTCATAGCCGGCACATTAGTGTACCACCTTGGTGTAGGAAGAACAGGATGTAAATGCTCTTCTTCAATTATTGGCAGCTCTGTAGTTTTTTCAAGATACGGCCAGAAATAACCAAATCTTAACTGCACAAAATATGCAGGAAATCTTGGCATAATTTCTTTAACCGCTTGCTTCAAAAGGTCGGGGTTTATATCTTCATCAAGTACAAAACCGATTCTGTAACCACAAATCCATTGTTCGTTTGCAGAATAAGGATAAATTGAAGCAGCATTGTCAAGCTCAAACCATGTTCTCTGTATTTCAGACATTCTGTTCATCCTTTCTTTCTGCTTTTGTTTTTTCTATAAGTTTTTTTGTTATGAAGCTCGCAACAAGAACAAACACAACAATAACCACAACAGGAATTGCAACTACCCATGGTTGTTCACCGATATTTTTAAGTGTACAACCAAAAAATGTATATACAATTACAAGTGGCAGCATACCAAGATTGGCGCCTATCATATAGTTTTTATAAGAAATACCCATAGCACCGAAAAGAAGGCTGGATAAATCCCCCGGTAAAAGTCCTGAAAGCTTTACCGCAAAAGTCATCTGCATTTCATTTGCACCTGCGAAATCGTCAAGCTTTTTAATTGCTTTAAATTTCCCTTTAAGTGTATCTACCATTGAAGCTCCTGTGAATCTTCCAAGGAAATACGGAATAGAAAGACTTAAAAATACCGAAATAATATTTATTACTAATGCTATCCAGTAATTTGGCATTATGTAACCGCAGATTGAAAAAATTACTGCCGGCGGAAATACCAAAGCAAAAGATTTCACAACAGAAAACAATATTACTGCAAACGCAATTGTCAATGTGCCTCCTGTTATCATTTCTGCAAGCTGTGGGATGTTTGAAACCTTAATATTATACTTTTGCGTGAGTACAATACACGCTACCACCATTGCAACCATAAAAATTCCTGCTGCAAGCTGTAAAACCTTTATAAGCTTACCATAATTTTTTTCTGCCATAAAAACCCTCTTTTCAAAAAGATATATTAATTATAGAAAACCATTTGCTAAAAATCAATATTTCCCACCTATAAAAGTCATTTTCCACCTTAATAAAATGTAAATATTTTGTAAATTGGAGCTCAGAGTGGGTATGCTCTGACCAGATATTAACTAAAAAGCCCTTCGATTTTTGTCTGCCATAATTTAATTTTTTCTTCATCATAATTTTTGGGTATTTTCATAGCCTGATTTTTCGCTTTTAATCCTTTCATTAAAGCTAAAAGAATTGTCATAACAAAATTTGATTTTTTCATACATTTGCGTAATTTAAACATAAGCTCCCGAGGTGTGAATTTCAACCCGTTTCCGCTTGAAAAGTTACACAAATCATTTTCTGTAATAATACCACTTTCAAAAATATATTTTATATCTTCATCAGAAGAATAAAGAAGTGTGCGTTTAACATAATCTACAAAAAAATGCTCTGCACCTATTTCCTCGTAATATTTTACCTGATATTTCCAGAGAGCTTCAACAGAAACAGAGTTATTTTTAATAATTTCTTCAGCAAGAATATGCCCTGCTCTTAACGAATTTGAAATACCGCTACCTGTAAGCGGGATTGTCATAAATGCACAGTCGCCAATAGCAACATAGCCCTTGCCGACCATTTTTGTTAAAGGATACCTTACAGGAATGCGCCCGAATTTACCACCCATTACAATTTCATCGCTTATAAAAGGGTTTTCTTTTTTGAGTTTTGAAAGTGCATTTTCAAATTCTTTTTCGTGCATTTCTCCTACTCTGCCAATAAGAATATTAATGAGTCCGTCAGGCTCACAAATGCACCACGAAATGCCCGGCATTCCCAGGTATTTCAAATACACCTTCTTTTTATGATTTTCCGGCAACTTTTCACCAGCCGCTATTTTTACAAATGCTCTGTAAACTGTAAAAACATCGTTATCGTCTATTTTTTCAGTAATATTAAATATTTTTGCCACTTCTTTTCTGAAAACAGAATCAATTCCGCTTGAATCTATAACAAGGTCAGAAAAAATTTTTTCGTTTTTTACTATAACACCTTTTACTGCATTATTTTCTACAATCAGACTTTCAACTTGTGTGTTAAATTTAATTTTCGCCCCTGCTTCCTCTGCTGATTTTGCAAGCAATAAAATAAAAGTGTTTCTTTTTATGCTCCATTCATTTGCATTTTCTTCATTTTCCATATAAAGAGGTGTTTCAGAAAATGGTGCAACAAACGAAGTGCGACTTGTTTTTCTGCTATTATCGGGAAGTGCAATTTTCAACTTTTCAAACACAGTCGGCTCAACATCATCACGCCAGTCATAGCTTACTTTTTCGGGGGAGTTTTTTTCATATACAGTAACCTGAAACCCATTTTTTGCAAGTTCTTTTGCCGCTTGTAATCCACCGTGACCCGCACCAATAATAACTATTTTCACAAAAACAACTCCTATAGTTTTTGTGTTTATTATTAGCTTCTTTGTAGCCATTATAACAAATCAGATAATTTAATCAATAAAATACCCTATTGCTTATTAACCTGATATTTGTTAAACTGAATAACAGGTGGTGTTTTTATGAAAAAATTCAGAATTGGTATTTTAGGTGCAGGTCGCGGACTCTGTATTGCACAGAATTTAATGCTCATTGATGATTGCGAGGTTGTTGCTCTTTGCGAAAATAATGAAAAACGAGCACAATGGGGACTTAAAGAGTTCGGATTTTCCGAATCCGGTAAGGAACTACCTGTTTTTAAAGATTTCGACGAATTTTTAGAGCAGGATTTAGATGCAGTTGTAATTGCAAACTATTTTCACGAGCATACACCATTTGCTATAAAATGCTTTAAGAAAAATATTCATGTATTTTGTGAATGTATAAGTAACTCTACCTTAGCAGAGGGCGTTGAGCTTATAAGAGCTTATGAAAAATCAAAATCAATTTTTATGCTTGCTGAAAACTACCCGCAAATGATTTTTAACAGAGAAATGAAACGCGTTTGTGACGGTGGCACATTAGGCAGAATTCTTTATGCCGAGGGTGAATATAACCACCCACCGTCACCAAGCGACAAAGAATTCACTAAAAATTACTGTTACTTCCCTGAGCATTGGCGTCATTATTTACCAAGAACTTATTATGTAACGCACTCACTTGCGCCTATAATGTGGGCAACGGGTGCCACACCAAAAAGAGTTTCGGCAAATGCAGTTTTTGAACCATTTACTGATAAAGCAAGTGCCCGTCAGGTTGCAGACAGAGCTGCAATAATAACTACATTTAATGATGACGGCTCTGTTTTTAAATTCACAGGCTGTGGCGGATTTGGCGCTCACAGTAACTCTTACAGAATTTGTGGCACTAATGGTCAGATTGAAAATCTTCGTGGTATGGGCGAAAAGGTTATGCTTCGTTACAGTGACTGGGCAATTCCTGAAGGCAAGGAAGAAGTAAACTTTTATGAACCAGAGTGGAATGATAAGGACGAAGAATTTATAAAACAAAGCGGTCACGGCGGTGGCGACTACATAGTTGCAAGAATGTTTATTGAATGCTTGAAAGAAAACAGGCAACCTGAATTCCCTTATGATATTTATTCCGCTATAAACATGTCTTCTGTTGCAATTTTAGGTCACCGTTCTGTTTTAAATGGCGGTAAGCCTTATGATATTCCGGATTACCATTTAGAAGAAACACGAAAAGCATTGGAAAAAGACACAGACTCACCTTTCTATTATTCAGATGGCAGAGAGCCTACTATTCCTTGTTGCTCACACCCTGATTACAGAGTAACAGAGGAACAGATGAAGGGTTATTTAGAAGAAATAAAAAATTGCTAAAGCAAAAACTACTCCACTAAAAATTATGTGGAGTAGTTTTTTTGTTCTGTTAGTTCTTAACCTGTCTGAAAACGAATTTTTTAAGTCTTTTGGGTCTTTCGATTTTTATTACAATTCAGGATGTTCAGCCTGAACCTTTAAGCGATTCCAGCGACGATCAACCTCACTTTGAACTGCTTCTACTATTCCGCTATATTTTTCTGCACATAAATGCTTGGTTCTACCCATCATTTTAAGCCACTCCGACACAGGAATTTTCTTGTTTTTCTGTTCAGGGTTGTAAGATAATGTTGTGCAACCCATTTCTACCTCGTAAAGAGGAAAATAACAACTGTCAACCGCTGCTGAAATAACTTTTCGTTCAGTATTCGGTTTATCGCCCCAGTTTAAAGGACAAGCTGACAAACACTTGATATATGCTGTTCCGTAAGCTTTTGCGTAATACTGAGCCTTTGCCGCCTTTTTTATGAAGTCATTCGGGTCAGATTCAGCGGCAGTAGCCACATAAGGCATACCCGTGGCAGCCATAATTCGTGGCATATCTTTATGAAAGAAAGCTTTGCCCCATTGACTTTCTCCTAAATGAGATGTTGCACTTTTTGCTCCCATAGGAGTGGAATAAGACAACTGGTAACCCGTGTTCATATAGCCACCATTGTCATATTCAAAGAGTATAACAGGGTCTCCTCGCAATGCAGTTCCGAGAGCCGAGCCCATACCTATATCCATACCGCCGTCACCACTTACCAAAATAAAAGTGATTTCGCCCTCAGGCAGCTCCCCTCGCTCCTGCATCTTATGATACATTTTAGAAAGACCGGCTAAAGTAGCGGCACCATTTTGAAAAAGGTTATGAACATAAGGCACTTTAAATGCAGTTTTCGGATATCCTGTTGTTACTACCATTCCACAGCCTGTCTGAAACAAAAGAACAACATTTCCCTCAATTCCACGAAGCAACAAATTAACATTAATCGGTATGCCACAACCCGGACACGCTCCGTGCCCCGGAGCAAGTCGTTTAGGTCTTGCGGTAGTATCACGGACTGTACCACCTTTTACAACCGCTTTTCCATTTTCTTCGCTACACGAAATAAGACGGGGATTATTCTCTGAGCTTACCGGTTCAAAATAAGGTTTTGGTTTAAAATCCGATTCTCCGGGATAAACACCGATATAATCAAAGCTTTTAATATCTTTCTTATAGCAGGTTTCAAACAATTCAATGGCATCTCGTTCATAAAAATCTTGTCCACCAAGTCCATATATACGACTTATAACACGCGGAGTAAGCCCTTTTTGCTGAAGAGCCGCGCGAATTTCTAATGACATATTGCCACCACCTGCACCATAACTATCCTGCCTGTCTGCCACAAGAATTGTCTGTGCGTTTTTACATAATTCAGCAATTTCTTCCACAGGAAATGGTCGGAGTACACCAAGAGAAAACACCCCGACTTTTTTACCCTCATTGCGAAGCTTATCTACTACCGCTTTAGCAGTGAGATATGCTGAGCCTAATACGAATAGCAGAACCTCTGCATCATCTGTCTGATAAGTTTTTACAGTTTTCAGTGCCCTGCCTGACAGCTGTTCATATTCACTAAACACTTTCGGAATCAGTGTTCGTGCTTTTTCCATTGCTAAATGAAGCTGATATTTATTATTCATCAAATCGGGCTCGTTCATATATGAACCAATAGTTATTGGCTTTTCCGGATTCAAAGCTGAATAATCATAGTTTATTGGTCCGATAAAATCCTGAACAGACTTGTCATCTGCAAACACATAACAGTTGCGTTTTTGATGACTGGTGAAAAATCCATCAAATGCAACTATAACAGGAAGCTTTAACTGTTCTGCTATTTTTATTGCACAAATGTTACAGTCGTACACCTCCTGAGGCGAAGCTGCAAATAATATAACCCAACCAGTATTCAGAGTAAACATTACATCGCTGTGGTCACCCTTTATAGAAAGAGGCCCTGACACGCTACGGCAGGCAATATTTAACACCATTGGAAGTCGTGTGCCCGACTGAACAGGCAACTGCTCAAGTGCATAAAGCAAACCGTTTGCTGATGTGGCATTAAAAACTCTGCCTCCGCCTGTCGATGCTCCATAGCAGATTCCTGCCGCACTGTGTTCACCCTCCGCAGGTATTAAATCAATTGTATGCTGACCGTCTGCGCCCATTCTATCTAAATATTCGGCAATCTGAGTAGATGGGGTAATAGGATAATAACCCATCACATGATAATTGATTTGCTTTGCAGCATACGCCGCCAATTCGTTACCACTTTCAAACAGCAATTTCTGCTCTGCTTTTTCCATATTACATCAGCCCTCCGTCCACACGCTTTTCATCTGAATAAGCTTCACTTGTAATTAGCGGATCTGCTCCTGCCGGTTCAAAATCGAGATTATCTGTAATTAAATCCTTATTTCGCACAAACCATTTCTTATGTGGATGCTCCTGTTCTTTACCTGTCACCAAAGCTTCTGTAGGGCATACATCTACACAACGCAAACAGCCTTTACAGTGGTGATAATCAAGTCCTCTGTTCATCATAGTTTTTCTGCCCTTATATTCCCCCGGCAAAAATTGAAAAACCATATCGGGACAGGCGGTGTCACACAATCCACAGTGAATGCACTTTTCGGGCAAAAACAAAGGAATAAACCCCTCTCTTGAAGCAGACAAATCATTCGACACAGTATTACCAAAATGAGTATTGACTCCACCCAACGGAGCATTTTCGTAGCCCCATTTACTTTTTAATTCATCATACATAACCTTTTCATAGCGTCCATCGGCAGAAAAGGTCTGACTTTGCACATTTTTAAAGCCCAGCTCTAACCCTTTAAGATTATATTCAAGCATAGCAGGATATTTTTTACCTAATGTATTTGAAACCAAATCCATTATTGCTTCAAGTGGAATAAATCCTGATGCTTTTGCAACTGCACCAAGCATAACCATATTAACACGGCTTTTGCTTTGCAATGCTAACTCCAAGGCATCTACACAACATATTATTCCGGCATATAACCGAAGCTCATCTCTCATCTGCTCAGGAGTAGCATTAGTATTCACTATTATGATACAATTCTCTTCTACACCTGCCGTCACAGGCAATGTCTTTGAAAGCATCTGATGAAACAGTATTAAAAGATGCGGACTCTCTACAGGACTATTTTGTAAAATCTCACGCTCAGGTGCACTCCAGCGCACATAAGATTTTACCGGTGAGCCACGCTTTTCTGAACCATAGCTTGAAAATGCTGCTGAATTCATTCCCAGATAAACCGCTCCTAATTCCCCAAGTAATTTCCCACAAAGATTAGCTCCTAAACCTCCTATGCTTTCAAGTCTCATTTCGTAATATCCGTTTTCATTAACGCAAGGAAGTTCAAGTGCATAGCTTGTGCGTTGCCCACTTTCTGTTGTGTTCTGACTCATAGCAATCTCCTTTTGTTTTATTTTAGCATTCGCATAATGCTGCATCATTATGCGAAAAATTGTTTGAAGATTTAAAATGCCTGTAAAATAAAATTGACGATAGTCGAAATTTCAACTATCGTCATTTATTTATTGCTTATAATTCCGCCTCAAAAATGCCTATGCATTCTCTTCCTTTAAGATTACTTGAAACATTACGGGCATTAAAATACAAGCGGAGCTTTTTGTTGTAATAAGTGAGGCAACAAGCATAGACATACTGTGCCATCCAGTTATCAGCGTTATCTTTTTGCGGAACAAGAAATGGTTTTACAAATTCAAAATTCACGCCGTCCTCGCTCTTTAAAAGCATTATTGCAGAATGGCTTTTACCATCCTTTTCAAAAATACCATTCTGAAGACCTATGTAGCAATCTTTTATTTTATAAACCTTGAGGCAGCCCGAACAAAGATTAAGCCACTCGCTATTTTTATCGGGACTTATTATAGGTGTTTCCCGTGCAATATATCCGTGACTGATTTCATCACTTTCGGCAAAGCTTATGTGCCTTGGTTCACAAAAATTGCAATCCTTAATAAAAGTCTGACCGCATGAATAATAAAGTCGGTAGTTATTTTCTGTTTTAAAGAGAAACGGATTTGAAAGTGCCTGACCGTTTTCATCTTCTTCAAAATCACGACTTTTTCTTAATACCGCATACGGCTCTGACCAATTTTCAAGATCACTGCTTTCAACACAGTAAATTTCACTTTTCCACTTCAAGCCGAAAAATGTCAGTGCATTATATATAACGGGCATTGTTCTCTCATAAAAAAGGTAATAACGGCCATCTATAAAATTGATATTCGGGCGCATTGCTCTCGGAACTATTCTGCCCTTGCTTTCAAAATTCTCTCCGTCACTACTCTCGTAGCGATAAACACCAAAAAATGTGTGACAAAAAAGCTGCCACTTTCCATTGTGTGTTTCATCGGGAGTAAGTACGCTTGGGTCTGCAATGACAAAGCTTGATTTAGGATTGCGTATAATAGGATTTTGCTTAAATAATTTAAACTCAGCATTATTTATATCGCTGAAAGAAAAATCGTACATAATATTAAAACTCATAATTCGGCTTAACCTTTTCTCCTGTTTTTGCTGATTCTACAATTGCAAGGCAGACTGCAACGGTTTTCGCTCCCTCTCTTGCATCTGTTAAAACCTGCTTATCATTGAGAATTGCATCGGCAAATACCTCAAATTCTTTAACAGCATTGTGATTATTTACTTCAATTTCAATTGTTTCAGGCTCTTTTGTAACCTGCTTTTCGTCAACTGTGAAAAGAGTCATTGTAGGCGAGGTGTTGTCACAAATAAGTGTACCCTTTGTACCGTAAATTACAGTTCTCATTGTGTAATCACGCTTACAGCCTGTTGAAACAAATACCTTGCCCATAAGATTTTCGTTGAATTTCATTACTGCAACTGTTGCATCATCATAAGTAACATGTGGCAGGAGTCTATGAGTACCATAAGCGAAAACTTCCTCAGGGTCGCCTGCGAGCCATCTTAATAAATCTACCGCGTGGCAACCACCGCCGATTACACCATGACGAAGCGGGTCACATCTCCACGGCTCCTGAATTAACATATAATCGTGAGCGTATTCTGATTCTACAAAATAAAGCTCGCCTAAAGTTCCTGACTCAATAATTTCTTTTGCTTTTTCAAATGCAGGGGTAAAGCGACAAATCTGACCTACCATAAATTTTCCGTTTGATTCCTCTGCTACTTTTACTATTTCCTCAATATCCTCACGGGTTAATGCAAGTGGCTTTTCGCAAAGAACATGCTTACCTGCACGGAGTAAATCGCAGGAAACCTTTTTGTGCTGTTGGTCCGGAATTGCAACTGTAACTACATCAATATCTTTGTTGTTTACAATATCCATATAGTCAGTTACCCATTTTTCCTCCGGAATATTGTAGCGTTCACCTGCAAAGCGAAGATTTTCTTCGTTGCTGTCACATATTATTGCAATTTCTGCATCCTTGCAGTTTAATGCACCCTCAACATGACACATACCGAATTTCATACCGATATTTGCTACCTGTAATTTCTTGTTCATAATATTTTCCTTTCGTTTTGTTGTTCTTTATAAAATTTTTGTACATTTATAAATGCTACAATCACACAGTAAAGTGCATACACCCCATAAATTAAATAGGTAGTTTCTTTGGGGTTGTTTATAACCATCTGAACATTTACTATTAATCCTGTTACCGCCGATACTATCCAGAGATATGTGTATTCAATAAATGCTAACATTGTTAAAATTGATACTGCAAGACCTAACAAAAATGTAACAGTATCAAAAATCGCATATTCATATTTAAAATATGTAAGTACACCTGCCGAAACACCCCACGAAATAAGAAGTGCCAAAAGAGATGTTACTCTCATCTTTACCGACATTTTCTTAAAAACAACGGTTTTTTTGTATGCATTCTTTTTCCAGTTAAAGAATGTGGCAAGCTGTAACGGAACACTCATAAAAAATGCAGATGCCGCCGAAATATAAACACCCATATATAAATATGCCACGGTATAAATAACTGCGTTTATTGCACCTATAAGCGAACCAAGCCGATTTGCTTCTGACTGAAACGACATAACAAACAGTGACACAAATAACGGTATCATCAGGAAAAATTCCTGCTTAAAATAAATACCGCTTACAAGAATTGCAACACCTGTTAATATTATAATTATTTTTTTATATGTTTTCATATTAATTATCCTGTGGGTATTTTACCCCTATAATTTTTCTTATTTCATCCATTTGTTCAGTTATAAAACAAGTCTGACCGTGAGTTACAACCGGGCTTTCTTTTAAACCGAGTAAAACGCATTCACAAAAATGGGTTATCTGTTCTTCAAAACCATTACCTGCATACGGAACAGAAATATTTTGCCTTCCTCCGTTATTAAGGCAAATTTCAATTTGTTGTGGTGCATAAAATCTTTGAAGATGAGCGTATCCCTTACTACCATACACATATCCTTCATTTGGTTTTCTTAACAGAATTGCACTTGAAAGGTCTGCTATTGCACCATTTTTATATTTGAGTAAAGCACAAGTGTGGCTGTCAACACCATTAAAAATGTCGGCTTGTGCGTTTATTTCTGCAACATCTTTACCAAGATACCAGCTTGCAAAATTAAGACCGTAAACACCAACATCGAGCAATGAGCCTCCACCATTTTCATTTTTGAAAACATGGTGGTCCATTTCATCTTCATCCATTGTGTAACAGAATTTGCCCTCCACACCGAGAATGTCGCCTAAAACACCATTTTCTATAATTTCGAGCATTTTAATGGTACCTGGTACAAGTCTTGCCCACATCGCTTCCATAAGAAGAACATTATTTTTTTCTGCACAGCTGAACATTTCTTTTGCTTCTCTTAAATTAAGCGCCATTGGTTTTTCGCAAAGAACATGTTTTTTACTATTCATCATAAGGCACGAACACTCAATATGCAGAGAATGTGGCACTGCAATATATGCCGCATCAATTTTGTCTGACTGTGCCATTTTTTCATAACTGTCAAAGCGTACAGGAATATTAAATTCATCGCCGAATTTTTCTGCATTTTCTTTTGTTCGTGACGCAACCGCAACAAGTTCTGCATTACTCACATTTTTTATTGCTTCTGCAAAACGATGTGCAATTGTCCCTGTACCTACTATTCCGAATCTTATTTTTTGAGTACTCATATTTTCTCCAATTTCTTGTCAATATATTTTCTCTAATTGTAACACATCTGCCAAACCATTTCAATCTGTTTGTTATTTTATAGATTTCAAAGTTTTATTATTGTTATTTACTTGACTATAAACCAAAATACTTTATAATAATTATAATTAAGATCTTTGTGGTGATTGAATGAATACATATTTTAACGAGTTTACTAATAAGCCAGAAAAACTTCCGGGTAACGGTGCTTATGAAAAAATGCCTGCCGGTGCTCTTTGTGGTAACGGTGACCTCGGTGTTGTTTTAAGCAATGATGAAACCGACCTTATTATTCACATTTCAAAATGCGATTTCTGGAAGTTTATACCCGGTGCACACAAGGATGGCGGTATAAAAACAGTTGGTAATATCCGCATTGAAAATATTGATTTAACAGAATATAATATTAAACAATATTTTGATGAAGGTCTTATTAAATGTTGTTTTTCTGATACAAAAATTGAATTTTTTGTAGCACCACAAAATATTATTTATTTTGAAACAAAAACACCTGTATCAAAAAATTTACCTGTTATAAATATTGAAATGCCTGACACCTGTAATTCTGTTAATTCAGAATTTGCAGAAAATGATGTAACTTGTTATACTCGTAAATTTACGGGTGAAAATATTGATATCGAAACTGCGGTAACCGTTTGTTTAAAGGAAATAAACACTAATAAATCAGACGACTGCAGTATTTCACGCTACTGTGTTTCTGTCTGCACTAATTTTGATAGTAGTAACCACACAAAAAAGGCGGTAGAAATGGCTTCGGGCTGTGATTATGATGCTGACAAAGTAAAAACACGAGAAAAATGGCAAAAATTCTTTGCTGCTTCTAAAGTAACTTTGGAAGATAAGGAAATTGAAAAATTCTATAATTCAAGCCTTTATCACCTTGCAGGTTGTATGGGAAACAAAGGCTTCCCTCCAGGGTTATTCGGAAACTTTATAACAGATGATTTCTTCCCCTGGGCAGGGGATTATCATATGAATTACAACTACGAAGCACCATATTACTGCATTTTCTCCAGTAACCACCCGGAACTTTTTGATGGTTATATGACTCCTGTAAATGAAATGAGTGAATATGCCCAAAGCTTTGCAAAGCTTTTCAATTGCCGTGGTTATGCTTTCCCCGTAAGCTTTGGCCCTAAAGCACTTGATGTTTTCAGTCAGGCAGATTGCAAGGAGCACGGAGTTCTTTTCTTAGGTCAGAAAAGCCACGCCGCTTATGCTTGTGTAATTCCTTTAATGCACTGGTTTTCAACCTACGACAAGGAATATGCTTCAGAAAATTATTATAATTTTATATTTAATGTTGCATTATTCTGGGAAGATTACCTCACTAAAGAAAAGGGCAAATATGTAATTAAAAAAGATGCCGCACACGAAATTCCGTACTATCGTGGCAAAGAATTTAAGTTTATTACCCATTTTGGTCAGGTAAATACTATAAACGCTATAAACTCACTCGGACTTGTTAAGTTATTGTTTAAAGGCGTTTACGATATGGCTAAGGAATTAGGTCTTAATTCTGAAAAATATGCCTTATGGGAAGACATAAATAAAAATTTAAGCGACTTCCCGACATTTATTAAACACGGAAAAAAATGCTTCAGGTATTCTAAATTCGGTATTCGCTGGAGAGATGACAACACCGTAGGTCTTCAGCATATTTATCCTGCATCACAAATCGGCTTCTCTTCTGGTGAAAAGCTTCTTAAAATTGCTAAAAATACATATTTTATCAACGACAGAAGACTTGACGACAACGGCTCTAACTCATATCTCCCGGCTGGTGCAAGAATTGGTGTTGACCCTGAATTTTTAATTGAGGGCATCCATCAGAATATAAAAGAATTCGCTCTGCCTAACAGGCTTTTCCGCCATCACGGTGGTGGAATTGAGCATCTTACAACGGTTCCTGCAACTATTAACGAAATGCTTATGCAAAGCTACGAGGATGTTATAAGACTCTTCCCTTGCTGGAATAAAAAATCTGATGCTTCATTTACAAATCTTCGTGCAGACGGTGCTTTTCTTGTTTCTGCCGAGCTTAAAAACGAAAATATTTCTTCTCTTAAAATCAAAAGTCTTAAAGGAAGAAATTGTAATGTTGAATGCTCCGACATAAAAGCTGTTGTAAGAGAAGCCGACAACAAAAAAATTGAGTTCAAAAGAAACGGAAATATCATTTCTTTTGAAACTCAACCTGATGAAGCTTATATTTTGATGTAAAAATACAGGATGAAACGGATGTGGGTAGCTTGAACAAGAAAAAAGCATTGTTAATAACAAACCCTTGCTCCGGGGTTGATCGCAAACGAGTCGATTCTTGGGAAATAATTGATAAATTATCTTCTGCCAATTTCGATTTTACTGTTGAAGCAACAAAGGGCCCGAACGATGCCACTGCAATTGTTAAAGAAAAGGGTAATAATTATGATATTATTATTTGCTGTGGCGGTGACGGAACTCTTAACGAAACAATAAATGGTATTTTAGCACTCGATAAAAGAGTACCTGTCGGCTATATTCCCTCCGGCTCAACAAATGACCTTGCAAGCACCCTTGGTATTTCTGTTGGCGTAGGTCCTGCTGCGGATATGATTTTAAGCAACAAGACTAATGGTTACGATGTTGGCTTATTTCAGGGAAGATATTTTAATTATATTGCATCCTTCGGCGCTGCAACTGATCTTTCATATACAACACCGCAAAAGTGGAAAAACAGATTCGGTCATAACGCCTATGTGTTCTACGGAGTAGGTGTACGGTTAATTCCTATGTTAGCGGGCTTCAGACCTACATATATGAAAATCGAATATGACGGTGGCGTGGTTGAAGATAATTTCTATTTTGGCGCTATTTCCAACACAACCTCAGTTGCCGGTATCTTTAAATATGACGACATTAAGCTCAATGACGGATATTTTGAGCTTCTGTTAGTAAGAGGTCTTAAAAGAAATTTAGATGCGTTAGGCATATTAAATAAAATTATTCGTAAGGATTACAGTGGCGACAACATTATTTTCACTAAGACGAAAAAGGTTAAAATCACCTGCGACAAAAAGGTTGCCTGGACCCTTGACGGTGAGTTTGGTGGCGAGCACGGCAATGTAGAAATTAATGTTCTTAGCAATGCTTATGATATTTATTCTGACAACGACAACTTATTTGTACGATAAATTCATAACAGATTTAATAGCAGAAATAAAAATCATTCATCATTTGTAAGCCAGACGACTTCACTATTCATTTAAAAGACAATTATTTTCATATATGTGATAATTTTACACATCTATAAATGTTCTTTCAATGACATTATCCTGAAGCTCTGCATCAAGCTCTACAAAATAATCACTGTAGCCACCGACACGAACTATAAGATTTCGGTGATTTTCGGGATGTTCTTTTGCCTGGAGTAAATCATCAGGGGAAACAACAGTAACGGTGTATTGTTGACCACCATTTGCAAAATAAGCTTTTGCAAGAGCAATAAATGAAGCTTTACCTTTTTCGCTACCAAACATCTTCTTTTCAAACTTATTCTGGAAGACAAATCCACTACAAGCATCAAAGTGATTAAACTTTAAAACAGATTTTATCTGTGCAGTAGGTCCGTGTGTGTCACGACCCGGTGTTGCGGCAATACTGTCTGCAAGAAGTGGCTCACCCTTAAGCTTTCCGTTAGGGAGTGCTGCAGTCTGGCGTCCATAGTCGGCGGCACGGTTGAATGTACTGCAGCCGCCTGTGAACACACCCCCTCTGTATGTATTATTGCGTTTAAGAACAGTAAAGAAGCGATTTAAAACACGAGCAGTTATATCGTCAACCGCTTCAATATCATTACCGAATTTTTCACAATTTCTAAAATTGTGATGGAGTTTTTCATATCCCTCAAAGTTTTTATTCAGTGCGACAATTAGCTCTTCCATTGTGTATTTCTTTTCATCATAAACGAGCTTTTTTATAGCATAAAGACTGTCACCGGTGTCGGCAATACCCTCAGCTAAAATCTGCCCGTGATTGTAAAGCGGACCACCGTTTCTGTAATCGCGACCTTTTTCAAGACAGCCTGCTATAAGACAGGAGCGAAGTGGGTGAGGCTCGAATACTCCTCGCATTTGTTGATATCTGTTAGCACTACTACATGAATTGTAGGTTACAAACTCGAGCTGGTCCAAAAAAGCTTTTTCAAATCTCTCATATGTGGTGAATGTTACAGGGTCGCCGGTTTCAATAGAAATCTTTTTACCGGTCATAGCATCCACACCATTATGCAGAGTAAATTCAAGGCATTTTGTAAAAACAACTTCACCATCTTCAAGACCCATATGGCTCTTGCCGAGAATGTCAATCTGATTACAACCATTCATACAGTAATCGTGACTGTCTTCTGGTGGAATACCAATCTTTTCAAGGGCTACGCAAACCACATCGTCATTATATAATGCAGGAAGTCCTGTTCCTGTTGCGAGTGTATCGGCAATAGCATTCCATAACTTATCTGGTGTGTTTCTGTGAACACGACAGGTGAGGTTAGGAGTGTTATAGCCTTTTTTTCTTACCATTTCTAAAATATCGTATGTAAGCTCGTTACTTTCATCGTTCCAGCTTTCATCACTTCCGGAAATACAAAGATTCCAGGAGCGATGGTCGTGGAAGTAATCCCACAATCTGCTGAGCAAGTCAATTATTTCTTCTTTGCTTTCTGTTTTAGAATATGCAGGGTACATATACTGGTCAAATCGTCCCGGTGAATCACTTCCGTCAAGGGCGAATATGAGCATAAATGAGCACATAGCAGATGTAAAGTCGTAAGCAGGTTTCTTGGGTACTGTATGGAATGCTTTTGCCATACGGAGATAAAATGCCTTGTCTTGTTCACTTTCGCATTCTTCTGCTCTCCCTAGTGCTTCTTCGTGGTATCTTTCACCCAAAATATCTATTGCATCAAGAGTGTAAGAGCACGAACGATAAAACCACGCTTCGTCCGGGTGCCTATCACGATTTTCAGCGATAATTGTGCGAATGTTGTCTGTACCGAAATTTATAATTCTTCCGTAATCAGGGTTAGAGTGACCACCCCAACCACCGCCCCAATGGGCACCTGAATCGTTGAGTGCATCAGTAATTTCAGAGTTAAGTAATTTTGATTTATTTCTTAATATGTTTATTTCCTGAATATATTTTTTAAGTGTTTCCTTGTGCTCAGGGCATTCTTCTGCTAATTTTAAAATATTTTCATCCGAAAACCAGAGTCCCTCAGAAGGAGAGTAACCTGAGCTGCCGCTTTCTGTTACAAATGTAGTTTCAGGGAGTAACTGACGAGAAAATTTTATCGGGAGGTTTTTTGAAGCACAAAGAAGTGCAAGACCTACCCTCTCGCCGTGTTCAAGAGCTTCGTTCTCAAAATATCCGTAAAGAAATGGGTCGATTTGAGCTAAATTTTTCATAGATAAACCTCTTTTGAATTTACTTCGATACTCTAATGTCTATATTGTGAGAGTTGAAAAGTGATACCCAGCGTGATATTTCTTCATCGCTCGCATTGTCGTGAATATATGTAGGAGTTTTTCCTATCTTTTGGGATTTACCAGTACCAAGAGTGTGGTAAGGCATTATTTCTACATATCTGTATCGCCCCTTGTTTGCATTCAGAAACGATGCCAGCATAGCGATTTCTTCGTCGCTATCGTTGCAATCAGGAATCATAGGCAATCGTATAATAATATCAGCACCTCTGTCCATAAGATATTGAAGATTTGACATAATACGAGAATTATCTGCTCCTGTAAGTTCCTTGTGGCGAACAGAATCAATGCATTTTATATCAAACAGAAATGTTGTGCCAAGGCCCGCACATTCCCTGTAAAATTCACGCGAACCAATACCACAGGTCTCTATAGCAAGTGAAATTTCGGCGTCCTTTGCAAGACTGAGAAGCTCTGATGTAAAGCCTGCCTGATATGACGGCTCACCACCGGTAACGGTAATTCCCCCACCAGATGTATCGTAGAACATCTTGTCTTTCATAACCTCATTGAGAACTTCTATGGCGGTCATTTCTTTACCAATAATTTCATTGGCATCATTAAGGCAGACTTCTGCACACTTGCCACATTTCGTACATTTTTCACGCTTGATTTTTAAAATGCCATTCTCAATTGCTCGTGCGGAGCAAACTTTAAGGCATCTGCCGCATAGTGAGCATTTTTGTTTGTCAAATGAAAGAGATTGAGGCTTCTCAAGACTTTCAGGATTGTGGCACCAGACACATTTGAGCGGGCAACCTTTTAAAAATACACAAGTGCGGATACCATCGCCATCGTGAATGCAAAATTTTTGTATGTTGAATACAATTCCCGTTTTCATTTTATGCTCACCAACTTTCTGAGTTACTCAATTGACTTGTTATATGGCAGAACTGCTCCCAGTCGATTCAAAGTATATCATAAATTACTAACCTTTACAATCGTTTTTAATTCTCAGAAAAATATACAAGTAAAATAAAAACCTACGACAACAACGGTCAGAAACATTGTCGCCTTGCTTCGTTACTCACTCGCAACGCTCTGTGTTTCTTCCTCTCGAAACCCTGCCTTCATCTGCCACTGGCAGCGGCAGGGCTTCGAGCAGTTAACAGCCGACTCGTCTGCCGTAAACAAGTTGTCGTAAGTTTAAGCTCTAATTAAAAAGCCAAAAAAATACACACCCGATTGGGTGTGTATTTTTTTGTATTTATGTAACAAAAATCAAACTACTTAATTATGAGGCTTATTTCATATTTTCTTTTGCGGTGTTGATAGATTTTATCAACAAAACTCTAATAGTTGAACATAGTCTATTAAGATATTTATATTCTTCATCTGTAATAGCCTCAGTTTTATATAACATTTCAATCCATTTACCTGTTTCTGAAGCTTCTTTAAGTGAAATTTGAAGTTTTGCAATAAAATCAGCTCTGCCGTGAGCATACTTACTCTCTGCGATATTCGCACAAATACTTGTTGCACTTCTGTTGATTTGATTCGAAATTACATTTTCTCCCTGCTTTTTCAAAACTTTGCACATATTTAAAACATCAACAGATAATTGCATTGATAAATCGCCAAGCTTATCTTCTTTCTTCATAAACACACTCCAATCACAAGTTAATTATAGCACAAGAAACTAACTTTTACAATCCGTTTGTGCGTAGCGCAACTTCATTACGCAGTACTTCATTGCATAGCACTTCATTTATCGCAAGATAACTTCATTCATTTATGTCCTTACAATGAAGTTCAAGTAAACTTGAAATGAAGTTTTCTCCCGTTAGTCGAAAAAAGAAGTTATGTCCTGCGGACATAAATGAAAAAATCCAAGTCTTTCGACTTGGATTTTTTGTGTATTGGTAACAAAAATCAAACTGTTTTAACATTATCAATTCCGTAAGGAATTACATATCATCAACCCGACTACAATACACACTTCGTGTGATGAGATGCGCCTACGGCGATTATATACGCGCTGAAGCGTGATGTTATACCAATCCTACCGGTTTAGATAAAAAACTCTCGTTGCGAAGAACGAGAGTTTTTGAGCTCGTAGGACAAAATTGCAACTTTAATTAGCACAATTATACTGCTATATACGCACCGTATGTAGATGTCAAAAAAGCCTGTAATCTTATTGGAACTTCTCCCTCCCAATTAGGTGCCAAAGCGGTAATCCCTTGTGCTGGAGAGACAGCACATGTCGGAGATAGTTTCCCAGTTTTACCCAAAGAAGGAGCAAAAAAATCACCATTTAATCTCATGTGCTCTCCTAACTGCAGCATAAACAATAGAAACCATTTTCCTCTGACGAAATAGTTCTCTCCATACTCATCAAACTTCTTAACCTGCTGTTGAACCTCTTCGTCATCTTTATCAGATAAATCCCATTTGTTATTTACTGCCTCTTGATTAGTAATATTTAAATTGACATAATCTGAATCATTAACAAATTCAAATGCGGGCTTATATTCTTTTAGGGCAACATCGGGATTATGCCTTTTTGCAACAACCGCCTTAGCCATAATTGGCTTCATCAATGCTTCAAAAACTGGCTTCATGCCTTCATATATATTTATCATATCATCAATTTCTTTTTTGGAAGCTCGTGAAAATCCTTCAAAACGCTGCAACCACACTTTAAACATATGGGAATTACAAATATAATTCTCCACTGAATATTCGTCTGTCACAAATACATTTTCACCATATTCATGCGGTTGTTCGAGCCAAAAAGATAGATCTCGATCCACAAAAAAAGCGATTTGTTTAATATTGTATCTATCCCAATCAATCGACTGCTGAAGTTTTAAGACATTATTTTTACATCCTGCAATGATTTCTTCCAGCTCATATTCGTTATTTGAAATTTTTATTATAAACTGTCTATAAAAACTCGGATCTTCATCCCCCTCATAGAATGCAAAAATCTGTTTCTTTTTTGGATCATATCTATATAAAAATTCCATCCAAACTGGAGAATCAGACAACAAGCTATCTTCTAATTCCTGCAATATAGACATCCTTTTACACCTCTTATTTTACAAATTCTTCCAAAGCATGAGCACACTTTTTCAAATCATTATCAAAAACAAAAGGTGAGTGTGTAACAGATATAACTCCTGCACACTGACTTCCGTTAGCAAGATCTAATAAAAATCTTTTTTGCCACGGAACTGACAGAGAGAGTTCCGGCTCATCAATTAAAATAAGAGATTTAGCAAACGGAGATAAATACAAGTAACTAAAAATTGAAACGACTTGCTTTTCACCTGAAGATAATTGTTCTAATTTGATTTCTCGCTTCTTTTCTCCTTTATCCACGTAAATATTATATGAATATTCTTTTTCATCGTATTCAAATTTTTTGTTTACTAAATAGCCATTACAAGCATCGAAAAAGTTTAAAATACCTCTCTCATTTTCACGCAATTGCTGATATCTATCATAGAGCATCGAATAAAAATAATATACGATTTGATCGTATGTCTGGCGCTTAGGCGCAGACTTTTTTATTCGCACTAACTGGTCTTTTATTTGCTCACTTTCTTCAGCAGAAAGAACATTTTCATTTATGCTGCCGAAAACATTTTCTATAGACTCCTTAGATAAAATATCTTCGTTAAACTCAACCGAATCACTAATCTTACTTAGAATTCCTTTAAAGCACTGATAATTCAATCTTGATGCACTTATATCTGCTTTTCTCTTGATATTTTCCAGCGAACGTTGAATGAAAAATTCAACATCATCCATGCCCGTTTTTGCAATTTCTATTGATTGGTCCTCTAGATAACCAAATTCTCTTACACGCGCATTAATAGGTCTTCTCGAATAACCTCTTTCATTAACATAGCCCAATCTTTTTTCTACTCTTCTATATGTGGGCAGATACATTATATTAAAATCGATTTTATCTTTAATTGCTTTTGTATATTCAGATAACATTTCCGATTCAACTTCATCAATTTTTTCTTTAATCTGTGCATATATTTGCGAATCCGAATAATCATATTCATCCAACATTTCAAGAATCAAATCATAAGATATATCACGCCCAGAAATATTGGATCGTTCTGATAAATGTCGTCTAACCACCATTGGCAAATCACCAAATAATTCTGAATGGGAGTTAACAATCAACTTTTGTGCAACTAATATCTTTTCTTTTTCAATCTCTACACAAGAGTTATCAGAAAATAAGATTTTGATACTCGAAAAATCTTCGGTGGATAACTGAGACCATCTACATGCAAGCACTTCATATAGCATTCTCAAAATTGTTGTTTTACCGCTACCGTTTTCTCCAACAAGAATAAGATTCTTCTTGTCCAAATCAAATTCTACCTTTTTTTCTCCCCAAAGATCTAAAATCGTGATTTTTGCAAGTTGACCAATCATAATAAAACACCTTTCCAAATATAACTATCTCATAACATATAATATTATGCTTATTTTAGAAAAACATATGTAAAACAAAAAACAATGTTTAATCTAGTTCTTTATATCATTGTATCATAAAAACCTACAATATTCTACACAATATTGTAAAAATAACAACCATATCAAATATTTTATTAATAATCTTATGTTATACTATTGCTTTATCACATCATATCAATCACATCAGCTGAATATTAATCATCTATTTATATTCCTATTTCACCTATCAATCACCTACTTCAACGCCTACCTTATCAGCTTTCAGGTATGTAGTAGTTTCTGTGCAAGATTCCAAGTTCTAATCAATTCTCTCGATTTTATGATAAAATAGTTTCTCCAAATAAAAATTTAAGGAGGGTTTTATCATGAAAAAATATTATTCTGATGAAACAAAAAATCAAACAGTCCAGGAATTTATTAACGGAAAAAGTGTATCTGAGATACATGCTGAAACCGGAATATCAAGGAGCACTATATATTCTTGGATTGAATCCCAAAAGGAAACATTCACAAAATCAGAAAAGATCAATCTCAGAGATTATCGTGAACTTGTAACCAAATGTGAAAGGCAACAAAAAATTATTCAAATTTTAAAGGACTCGCCTTGCACTGCTTCATCTCCATTAAGAGAAAGGTATAATGTTATTAAATCATTTAAGGATACATATAGCGAAACGTTGTTATGCGATGCTCTTAATGTGTCTAAAGGCAGCTATTTTAATCATATTTTCAGGAATAAGAATGATGCTAGCCAATATGCAGTGAAAGTTGAAGAAATGACACCAATTATTGAGCAAATATATCACGAATCAAATCAGATATACGGTCCGGGTAAGGTTCACGCCATACTTAAGGACAGAGGCTACACCATCAGTATTAATGTCGTTTCAAGAATAATGCATCAAAAGGGATTGTTCGCTATCAGGACGAGTTCTAAAACATTATATGATCAAGAGCAAAAACGGAAAGAAAATATAGTAAAACAAAATTTCACTGTAAAGAAACCAAATGAAGTGTGGGTAAGTGATGTTACATACTATAAGTTTAATAATACGATTTTTTACATCTGTGTAATAATTGATCTATATGCCCGAAAAGTTATTGCTTATAATACATCTAATTCAAATAACACCAGACTTGTAAAAAGAACTTTAAAAGAAGCATATGAAGAGCGAAAACCTGATGACGGGTTGATTTTCCATAGTGACAATGGTTCAAGTTTCACATCTAAATCATTTATGAAATATTTGAAAGAATTGAACATAACACAATCATTTTCACGTCCACACATTCCATATGACAACTCAGTAGTAGAATCATTTTTCAAATACTTGAAAGCTGAAGAATTATATAGAACAAAATATAAATCTGAACGCGAGTTTAAAGAATCATTAGCAAAATATATGACTTTTTATAATACAGAGCGGCCCCATTCAGTTATTAAATATTGGACACCAGATAAATGGGAAGGTAAGTATTGGAATAAAAACAATCGTACATAATCGAACAGATTTATATACAAATCCTCAAATACAAATGAAAATGTTTCAGAATTTAATGAGATAATAAAAACTTGTACGATAAACACATCAAAAAAAGCCCCGATTTTACGGGACTTTAAAAGAAAAACAGACTTCTAATCGAACACTTTAGTTCAGATTTCGAAGTCTGTTCAGATGGCGCCTCAAGTAGGACTCGAACCTACGACAACTCGGTTAACAGCCGAGTGCTCTACCGACTGAGCTATTAAGGCAAATTAGCCGGATAATATCCGGCATTTGTGTCGGCATCGCCCTATCTTCCCGAGCGGCTTCCCACTAAGTATTTTCGGCACTGTTGAGCTTAACTACTGTGTTCGGAATGGGAACAGGTGGACCCTCAACGCCATCAACACCGACTACTATATTATAAACAGTAAGACTGCTTATATGCATATTTTTTAAAAAATGGTGACCCGTACGAGATTCGAACTCGTGTTGCCGGCGTGAGAGGCCGGAGTCTTAGGCCACTTGACCAACGGGCCAAATAAAGAGAAGTGGTACACCATCAGGGACTCGAACCCTGGACACCCTGATTAAGAGTCAGGTGCTCTACCAACTGAGCTAATGGTGCATATAACTCCATCTGACAGGGTGGTTAATTGAATGTACCCTGAAAACTGAATAAAGGAAAGCGAAGAAACAAACGAAATGGTCAAGCCCTCGACCTATTAGTACTGCTTAGCTGAACATGTCACCATGCTTACACACGCAGCCTATCAACCTCATAGT
>SVPR01000017.1 GCA_015065785.1 Oscillospiraceae bacterium
AAATATAAAAATTCTATCATTTTTAGTTTACACAAACTTCAAATGATAGAATTTCTTGTTTTTATGGATAACTATTATAATTGCCGACCGCAGGTCCCACAATTTTCAATTTTCCATTTTCAATTTTCAATTCAAAATAGCACTCAGCATTCTGCATTCAAAAAAACACCGCCCTTGCATTTCTGCAAGAGCGGTGAGTTTTTTTGATTAAAGTTCTGCGAAGTACTTAATTGTTCTAACCATCTGGCTTGTGTAGCTGTTTTCATTGTCATACCATGAAACAACCTGAACTTCGTAAAGATCGTCAGAAATCTTAGAAACCATTGTTTGTGTAGCATCGAAGAGTGAACCGTATTTCATACCGATAACATCTGAAGAAACGATTTGGTCTTCGTTGTAGCCGTAGCTTTCAGAAGCAGCAGCCTTCATAGCAGCGTTGATGCCTTCTTTTGTTACATCTGCGCCTTTAACAACAGCTGTAAGAATTGTTGTTGAACCTGTTGGAACTGGAACTCTTTGTGCAGAACCGATGAGTTTACCATTGAGTTCTGGAATAACAAGGCCAATAGCTTTAGCAGCACCTGTTGAGTTAGGAACGATGTTAGCAGCACCTGCTCTTGCTCTTCTTAAGTCGCCCTTTCTGTGAGGACCGTCAAGAATCATCTGGTCACCTGTGTAAGCGTGGATTGTGCTCATGATACCGCTTTGGATTGGAGCATAATCGTTAAGAGCTTTTGCCATAGGTGCAAGGCAGTTTGTTGTGCAAGATGCAGCAGAGATGATTGTGTCATCAGCTGTAAGAGTATCTTCGTTAACGCTGTAAACGATTGTTTTGAGGTCGTTACCTGCAGGAGCAGAAATAACAACTTTCTTAGCACCAGCATCAATGTGAGCTTGGCTCTTGTCTTTTGAGCAGTAGAAACCTGTGCATTCGAGAACTACATCAACACCGATTTCACCCCAAGGAAGTTCAGCAGCGTTTGCTTTAGCATAGATTTTAAGAGTTTTGCCGTCAACTGTGATTGTACCTGCTTCATCATCAGCAGTAACTGTGTGAAGATTTTCACCCATTTTACCACAGTAGCCACCTTGTGCTGTATCATACTTTAAAAGATGAGCAAGCATTGATGGTTTTGTAAGGTCGTTGATAGCTACTACATCATAGCCTTCAGCACCAAACATTTGACGGAATGCGAGACGGCCGATACGACCGAAACCGTTAATTGCAACTTTAACTGACATTTGAAAAACCTCCAAATATATTAAAATATTTTTTCAACAGTAAATATTTTACCACAAAACAGAATAAATGCAAGGACTTTGACATAAATTTAACTTGATTTCTTTAAGTTTTGGCGAAATGCAAAAAAATAATCAAATATATTCATATTTTTGTGTAAATTTGATTATAAAAAATCAGTTTACAACATTTATTGGGCTACCCTCTAAAAATGCCTTGATATTACCGTTAAGTATTTCTAAAAGTCTTAATCTTGTTTCAAAGGCTGCCCACGCAATATGCGGTGTTATGAATGTATTTTTTGCACTAAGAAGTGGATTGTCTTCTTTTGGTGGCTCAGTGGATAAAACATCTGCACCAAAGTAAGAAAGCTTACCGCTGTCAAGTGCTTCTGCAACATCTTTTTCGTTTATAACCGCACCTCTCGCGGTATTTATAAGTGCGGCACCGGCTTTCATTTTGCTGATGAATTCTTTATTAACCAATTCGTTTGTAGCTTCAGTAAGCGGGCAGTGGAGTGTAATATAATCAGACTGCTTCTGAACCTCGTCGAGTGTTGTGAATTTCACTCTCTCGTCAGCTTCTTTTTTGCCTGACGGTGTGTAAACTAAAACATTCATATTAAAAGCTAATGCAATCTCAGAAACCCGTCTGCCAATTTTACCGAAGCCAATAATTCCTAAAGTTTTTCCGCTTAATTCATTAAGCGGTGTGTTCCAGTAACAAAAGTCCTTACATTTTGACCATTCGCCTTGTTTTACAGAGTCGGTATAATGCCCGATTCTGTTTGTGAATTCCAATATAAATGAAAACACTGTCTGAGCAACTGCGTTTGTTGAGTAAGAGGGGATATTAGAAACAGGGATATTTCTTTCTCTTAAAGCTACTGTGTCAAGCTGATTGAAGCCTGTTGCAAGAGTTGCTACAAATTCGAGCTTTGGCAATTTTTCTAAAATCTCTCTCGTGATTGCTACCTTGTTAACAATAACAACCTCTGCATCTTTAGCTCTTTCAATAACTGAATCTTTAGGTGTTCTGTCGTAAACAGTAAGATTAAACACACTTTCTAAATAGTCCCAGTTTAAGTCGCCGGGGTTTTCAGTGTAGCCGTCAAGAATGACTGCATTTTTTTTATTATTCATAAAATCAACTCGCTTTTTAAATACTAAATAATATATTATCAAATTCAAAAGCAATTTTCAATAGAGTCATAAATCAATATTTACTTGACCTTATGCATAAAATGTTATAAAATAGAAAAGATTGAAATTATTTGAATTTTAGATTGGACGGTAGTTGTTTGAAGAAATTCAAAAAACGCACAAAGGAAGAAAAGCGTTCACTTGTTTTAAAGATTATAAGCATTGCTTGTTTTTCTGTTGCTTTATTCCTTGTGTTTTTAACTTATCTCGTAACATTACCCCACATACAAGCTCGTATTGCAGAAATACAAGATTGGTTTAATAGAATTGAAATGTTTATCGGTGGCTTAAATAAGCTCTGGGCATTTTTTACGGTTATTGCGTTTTTTGTAATCAAAAGCGTTATTCCGTTTGTACCGCTTTCGGTGTTGTTTATCAGCTCAGGTCTTGTTTTTCCTGCACCACTCGCCGCCGCAATAAATATTTTAGGCTTTGCAATTCTTGTTTCGGCAAAATATGCCTGGGGCAAAAAGTTCGGTGGTGGCTCTGCTCACAGAGTCCTTGTAAAGTCAGAAACAGTTTATGATTTTATGGATTTAGGTGGCAAGGGTAATTGGTGGATGCTTGTTATTCTACGCTTTGTGCCGTTTATTCCTATAAATACAGTAAGCAGAATTTACGGTGCTACCGCAATGGATTATTGGCGTTTTTGCTTATTTTCTGTTTTGGGCTTTTTGCCAAGAATTATTACCTGGAGTATTATCGGTGTAAATATTACCGACCCATTCTCAGTTAAATTTATGGCACCTATTATCATACTTTTAAGCTTAACGGGCATTTCAGTTTTAGTATTAAGAACAATGTTAAAATATATAGATAAAAAGAAGGAGTCTTAAAAAATGAAAATTCAGGAAATCTCAACACAAGGCTTTTTGGAAAGATTAGAAGTAGTTTATGGCACAGATGCTAAAAGACAACAAGAAAGATATTTATCGCTTTCTGAAAGCTTTAAAAATGATTTTAATGAAAATGCAGATGTAAGATTTTTCTCAGCACCCGGCAGAACTGAAGTAGGTGGCAACCACACAGACCACAATAATGGTAAGGTTTTAGCGGCTGCTATAAATCTTGATGCAGTAGCAATGGTAGAAAAAAGAGATGACTTAATAATCAATGTTAATTCACAGGGCTATTCACCACTCACAGTAGATGCAGGGGATTTGGAAATAAAAGACGCTGAAGCTGGTAAGTCAGAAGCACTCATTCGTGGTGTGTGTGCAAGATTTAAAGAGCTCGGCTACAATTACGGTGGCTTTAACGCAAGTGTAACCTCTGAAGTTCTTTCAGGCTCAGGTCTTTCATCTTCTGCTGCTTACGAGGTGCTTATCTGCACAATTCTCAATTACTTATATAATGACGGCAAAATTGACGCAGTAGAAATTGCTTGTATTTCACAATATGCAGAAAATGTTTACTTCAAAAAGCCTTGCGGACTTATGGACCAGACTGCTTGTTCAGTTGGTGGCTTTGTAGGAATTGATTTTAAGGATACAAAAAATCCTGTAATAAATAAGGTTGATTTTAACTTGGATGAATTCGACCACGCTCTTTGCATTGTTGACACAGGCGGAAACCACGCAGATTTAACAGACGATTATGCCGCTATAAGAGTAGAAATGAACTCTGTTGCAGAATTCTTCGGCAAAACCGTTTTAAGAGAGGTTGAGCCACAAGAAGTATTCAGTAATATGGGCGAAATCAGAAAGAAAACAGGCGACAGAGCATTGGAAAGAGCAATTCACTTCTACAATGAAAACAGCCGTGTTGAAAGATTAACTTCTGCACTCGATAAAAAAGATTTCAAAGAATTTAAGTCAATTATTATTGAAAGCGGTAAATCTTCTTATATGTATAACCAGAACTGCTTTACACTTAAAAATCCTGACAGCCAACCTGTTGCACTCGCTCTTTGTTTAACAGAAGAATTATTAAAAGGCAAAGCAGCTTACAGAGTTCACGGTGGCGGTTTTGCGGGTACAATTCAGGTGTTCTTACCTAAATCAGAAATTGAAAGCTACACCACTGCTATGAAAAAGGTGTTCGGCGAAAATTCCTGCTACATACTTTCAGTAAGAAGCCACGGCGGTTGCGAAATATAATATGATTAAAGAAATTAAAGCATTCGAGGAAATAAGCGGTGAAATATCACCGCTATTCCCTCGTATTTTTAGTGCTTTCAAATATAAATCGGGGAGCGACAACGCCTGGGTGCAAATTGATGCAACAGGTCAAAGAGTATCGTTATTATCATCAGTTGATAACAATTTTACATTGATAGCAACAGAAAAAAGCGATTTTGAAGAAATAAAAGAGTTTTTGGTTTTTCATCATTTTAATTCAGTTCTTTCAAATGTACCTTTGAAAAGCACAACTGAAAAGGCTTGTTCACTTTTTAAATTTACAGATATTGATATTCAAAAAAGTAATGAAAGCTTTTTGATTTTAAATAGCGAAGCTTCTCTTAACGAATACAGAAGCTTTCATTCCTTGCTTTTCTACGATACAGACAATTCATTCGATGATTGGTATTATAATTTCTCAAAAAGAATTGTAAAAAATGATGCAAAAGCAGTTGCATTAAAGCAACACGAAGTTTTACTTTCTACAGCAACAGCACCAATGATATTTGAAAATTCAGCAATAATTTCCGGTGTTTATACCTTAAAAGGCTTCAGAAAGAAAGGCTATTCAAAAGCGACAATTTATAAGCTTATTGAAGAATTAAAAAAGGATAATGTAACCGATATATATTTGTGGTGTGAAAAAGAAGTAGAAGAATTCTATAATAAAATAGGATTTGAAATAATAGGGAATGTTTATATAGAAACGGAGTTATAAAATGAGTTTTTTTGAATTCAGTGAAAAGACAACCGAGCTTTCAAAAAAGGCTCTCGAAATGGCAAAAGAACAATTCAGTGAAATTAACGAGATAACAGAATTTAACCAACAAAGAGTGTTAAAAGCATTTATAAATCACGGAGTTTGCGAATCTCACTTTGTGTCAAGCACAGGTTATGGCTATGGCGACAGGGGGCGTGAGGTTTTAGACGAAGTAACTGCCGAAATTTTCGGTGCAGAGGATGCTTTAATTAGACACAGCTTTGCAAGTGGTACTCATACTTTAGCCGTAATGCTTTTTGGCGTTTTAAGACCCGGTGACAAGGTGCTTTCAGTAACAGGCGTGCCTTATGATACTATTCATTCGGTTATAGGTCTTTCGGGTGAGGGAATGGGCTCATTAAAAGACTTCGGAATCAGCTTTGAAATATTAGATTTATTACCTGACGGTACAGTAGATTTTGACGGCTTACAGGATAAATTAAATAAAGAAAATTATAAAGCAGTTTATATTCAACGCTCCCGTGGTTATTCTTTAAGACCAACACTCACTTCAAGCGAAATTAAGAAAATTGTAGATATAACAAAAGCTAATAGTAAAGCAATTACAGTGCTTGATAACTGCTACGGTGAATTTACAGAAAAAGTAATGCCCGGCGAAATCGGTGTTGATGTTTTCGCAGGCTCTTTAATCAAAAATCCGGGTGGCGGTATCGCAAAAAGTGGTGGCTACATAGCGGGTAGAAAAGATTTGATTGAGCTTTGCTCTTACAGAATGACTACACCGGGAATCGGTCGTGAGGTTGGTGCTACTCTCGGTAATACCCGTGATATTTTTATGGGGCTTTTCTCTGCACCTCATGTAACAGGTGAGGCGCTGAAAACCGCAGTTTTCACTGCCGCATTATTTGAAATAATGGGCTACGAGGTTTCACCAAGGTTTAACGAAACAAGAGCTGATATTATTCAGAGCATTAAGCTCGAAAAAAGCGAAAAGCTTATTGCATTTTGCCAGGGACTTCAGAGTGGCTCTGCAATAGATAGCTTTGTTGTACCTGAGCCGTGGGCAATGCCGGGGTACGACAGCGATGTTATTATGGCTGCAGGAGCCTTTACAAACGGCTCTTCAATTGAGCTTTCTGCCGATGCACCATTAAGAGAGCCGTATGCTGTATGGCTTCAGGGCGGTCTTAACTTCCACAGTGCAAAAATCGGCGTTATGCTGGGAGCAGAAAAAGTGCTGAATGCAGAGTGCTGAGTGCTGAATTTCGGAAGTCCTGCGGACTTGATTATAATTAGATATTTATAAAGAAAACTACATTCTTTCATTTAAAGGTTGTTGTAAACCTCAAATGATAGAATGTAGTTTGTTTTTAAAGAATAAATGAAACGACAAATTAACTGTTACAACAAATTATTATAATAGCCGACCGCAGGCCCCGAAATTCAGCACTCAGCACTCAGCATTCTGCATTCTTATAATCGCGTCGCAGACCCGAAATTTTCAATTTTCAATTTTCAATTCTCAATTTTTCTAAAATATAGATGTTCTCCGCCACTTCCTTAAACGCTGGTGCATCGTCACTGCTTCCCGAAACGCCGTTTTCTTTCATTATGCAAATAACATATTGCGGATTTTCATAAGGGAAAAAGCCCACATACCACGAGTGTTTAATTTCAACGCCGTTTTCGTTATATTGTCCGCTCTGGGCAGTAGCGGTCTTGCCACAAGAATCAAAAAGTGAAGTGAATGCCGGCTTGCCAGTTCCTTCCTTTACAACATTCAGAAGATATTCCTTTAAAATATCGCAGGTTTCTTCACTTAAAACGCGTTCACCCTTTACCTTGCTTCCGTTTTTAAAAGCTTTGTTTTCATCTAAATATCCTTTAATTAAACTCGGTTCGTTATAAATACCGCCATTAGCTATTACTGCGTAGCAATTAGCAACTTGTAATGGTGTAGCAAGTAGTGAGCCCTGACCAAAGCCTAAATTACCAATTGAAGCATTGCTGTTTAATTCTTCAATTTCGGGCAAATTACCTTTGTCAGTCATAAACCCGTTACCAAAGTCAGTTGCTTTGTTAAAGCCTAAGCTTTCTGCGGTTTTTAATAGATTTTCACCACCGACATTACACGAAAGCTCAATAAAATACGGGTTACACGAAAAAGTCAAAGCACTTTTTAAGTCCATTTCACCGTGTCCCTCTTTCTTGTTGCAATAAAAAAGATTATCACTTTTTGTAATATTACCCGTACACTCGTGAACTAAACCGGCTTTGTTGTTTTCCAAAGCAGAAGCAGCAGTAACCACCTTAAAAACAGAGCCTACCGCATACCCCGAAAATGCTCTGTTTATAAATGGCGAGTTTTCATTTTGTAAAGTAGAGTTTAAGTCGTTTCTGTTAATAATCGGTGTCGAAGCACACGCTAAAATCTGACTGTTTGCTGCATTCAGCACCACAGCACAGCCTGTGTCTATATTATGATTCACTAAAGCATTTTCAACTATTTTTTGAATATCCTTGTCGATAGTAAGCACAATTCCTGAGTTGTTATTATAGTTATCATTGTGAACTTCAACAGCCTCGCCGTTGAGCACCCGCCCTAAAGCATCACAATGGTATTTTAGAGTAAGTGACCCACTTGTGTTCTTTAAAATATCATCATAATATTTTTCAATTCCGTACATTCCGTCATTGTTATTGCAATAACCAAGAATATGAGAAAGTAAATTTTCTTCATATCTCGCATAAGTTGTAAGCGTTAAGATATCATTAGTTTGCTCAAAAAAATCATAGCAGGGAACAGTAGTAGTAACTAAATGCCCCTTTTTTAATTCTATGTCTATTTCTTCTTTATTCGGTAGCTTCTCACTTTCTAAAAAGCCCTTGGCAGTCGGCTTAATACATGCTATATAGCTTTCTTTAGAATTTGTAATTCTTTTTAAATTTGTGTCATAAACATTGCCTCGTGTGGTAGAAATTGTGTTTACCTTAAGCGTGTTCTCGGTGTTTGCCGAGTAAATATTTTTTACGCTTAATAAGTAAATTCTGAAGCTTAATGAAGAAAAAGCAAGAAAGAAAACTAATGCAAGAGAAACAATTCTTTTTGTCAATATCATCACCATTATAGAGTGTTGACAAAAATCCTCAAATTTATATAATTATTATAGAAATCTTTGAAAGGGGCGAAAGCAGTGGACGAACGCTTTTCTCGTTCTGCAAGAATTTTTGGAAATGAAAATCAAGAAAAATTAAAAAATGCAAAAGTCCTTGTTTTCGGCTTGGGCGGTGTAGGTGGTGCCGTGTGCGAAGCCCTTGCACGCAGTGGCATTGGCGAAATAGGTCTTGTAGATAAAGATATAGTAGATATAACAAATATCAATCGTCAGCTTATTGCAACTGAAAGCACCATAGGGATGAAAAAAACAGATGCTGCTAAAAAGCGTCTTTTAGAAATAAATCCCAACATTAAATTGGCAAAATATGATTTGTTTTATCTTCCCGAAACTGCCGATAAGATAGATTTAACAAAGTACGATTATATTGTTGATGCCATTGACAATGTGACTGCCAAAATAGAGCTCATTAAAAGAGCAAAAGAGGAAAATATTAAAATAATTTCTTCAATGGGAACAGGCAATAAAATACACTCTGAAATGCTCGAAATTGCAGATATAAGTAAAACAAGTGTTTGCCCACTTGCAAGGGTAATTCGCAGAGAGCTACGAAACAAAGGAATAAATCATTTGACAGTTGTCTATTCAAAAGAAGAGCCCCAAAATTTAGATGGTGACAGAACCCCTGCATCATCAACCTTTGTTCCTCTTTCAGCAGGCGTTTTAATTGCCTCAAAAGTAGTACAGGATATTTTAGATATAAAATGATATATAGGAGTAATTTATATGAATTTTTCACAATGTGACAAACCGGGCGTAGTTGAGTGCTTTGCACTCGTTAAAGGCTGTGACAAAAAAAGTGCTAAAAACGGCAGTACATATTTAGATATGGTTTTAGCCGATAAGGATAGCGAAATTTACGCAAAAATGTGGGATTACAAAGAAGAAATAACACCAATGCCGGAGGTTAATACAGTAGTAAAAGCCCGTGGTACATTACAGCAATATAACGGCAACGACCAGTTTATAGTTCAACGCTTAAGACCGAGTGTTGCAGGTGATAATGTAAGCGTTTCTGATTTTGTAAAATCTGCTGATTTCACAGGTGAAGAAATGTATGGCGTGATTTTAGCATTGGTTTCTTCATTTAAAGATGAAGATTTAAAAACTGTTGTAACTGCAATTTTAGAAGAGCATAAAGACGAATTAGTATTTTTCCCTGCAGCCGAAAAGCTTCACCACGCTATGAATGGTGGGCTTCTTTATCACACACTTTCAATTGTGCGCTTAGCAGAAAGTGTTTGTGCAATTTACCCTTGTATAGATAAAGATTTGCTTCTCTCAGGTGCAATTCTTCACGATATTGCAAAGCTTAAAGAATATAAAGTAAATAATACAGGTCTTGTTGACGGCCACACAGTAGAGGGTATGCTTTTAGGGCATCTTGTAATGGGTAGTGAAGAGGTCGGCAGAAAATGCGACGAGTTAAATATCCCTGAAGAGAAAAAAGTTCTTCTTCAGCATATGCTCATTTCTCACCACGGCAAATTGGAATTCGGTGCGGCTGTAAGACCATCATTTATTGAAGCAGAAGTCCTTTCACAGCTTGACCTTTTTGATGCTAATATGTACGAAATGGCAGAAGCAGTAGCAGGTGTTAAATCGGGTGAATTCACAGGCAGACTCTGGATGCTCGATAACAGAAGAATGTTCAATCACGGCAGAACAGTAGTTGAACCAAAAGCAGACTTGATAGGGTGAGAATTTAAAACTATGGAATGGCAAGAAATTAAAATTTCAGTTAATTCAGAAGATACCGAAAGAGCAAATAATATAGCAGTAATGGCAGTGCCTTACGGAATTTATACAGAAGATTACAGCACTCTTGAAGAAGAGGCTTGGGATATTGCTCATATTGATTTAATCGACGAGGAGCTTTTAAAAAAGGACAGAACTAAGTCAATTATTCATATTTATATCGGCGAAAATGATAGCCCAAAAGAAGCGATTTCTTTTGTATCATCAAGATTAGATGCAGAAAAAATTCCTTACGAAATAGATACTTCTGCTTGTAAGGAAGAAGACTGGCTTAATAACTGGAAAAAGTATTTTAAACCACTAAAAATCGGTCAAAGACTTTTTGTAAGACCTGTCTGGGAAGAAAATTTTGACGCAGAAAACAGAGTGATTTTAAATATTGAGCCGGGTGCTGCATTTGGTACCGGTGCTCACGACACAACCCGCCTTTGCCTTGAAACTCTTGACAAAATTATTAAAGATGGCGACACAGTTTTAGATATGGGTTGCGGTAGTGGTATTCTTGCAATTTCTTCACTTTTATTAGGTGCAAAAAGTGCCTTTGGAGTAGATATTGACCCACTTGCAGTTAAAACTGCAAAAGAAAATGGCTTAATGAATAATTTCAAAGAGCCTGAGCTCACATTCGTATGTGGCGACCTTGACGAAAATGTAAAGGGCAAATATTCAGTAGTTGTAGCAAATATCGTGGCAGATGTAATTATGATGTTTGCACCTAATGTCAGAAAATATATGGCACCTGACGGAGTTTTCATTGCTTCGGGTATTATAGACACACGAGCAGATGAAGTTATTTCTTGCTTAGAGCAGAATGGATTTACAATAGTTGAACGCTATGAGCAGGGTGGGTGGAATTGTCTTGTGATGAAATAACATCACAAGACAGCGATATAAATTCTTGCGAATTTGCGATATGTCTTCGACGCGATATACTTCGTGCGATATGTTTGCTTACGCAAACGATTTTAGTCGAGGATTTATATCATATCGCATACGAGCAAAGCGAGTATATATCGCAATTGCATTTGTGCAATTATATCGCGTTTGCTTTGGCAAACATATCGCATAGTCAAAGGAGAAAAAACTATGGAGAAGTTTATTGTAGCAACAGAAAATTCGTGGTGGATAATTATAGCACTTGTTACTATTTTCATTCTCTTTGCTGTTTTCGTTGAAATATTCAGCCGAAAAAACTTTAAAGGGAAATATTTAGAGTTTATTCCTATTTCTTTTATGATTGGTTGCGGAATTGTCGCTTTAATTTTTAGTTTAATGCTTGTCTGGTGGCTTGCTTTGCCAATATGCATAGGTTGGATTTTTTTCACAAGGATGGAAGAAAAGGCAGATATTTTACAATATTTCAGAAAAAAGGGCGAAACTGTTGAAGACTACAAACCTTACCAGTCGAATTTATTCGCAATGTGTTCAAGTGCTTTTATGTCTTATATGGTAGGGGTAATAGTTCAGTTTTATTTTGAATTGTGATTTTTAGGAGAAAAAATAATGAAATTACCATTTCCAAGCTATAAAACAACATTTACTTGTGATTGCACAATGCAGGAAGCAACTAAAAAAATTCAGGATTGTGTAGCACAAAATCATAAAGAAATGAAAATCAAAAAAGCAGAGTATGATGGTGTTCAAAAATTTGTTATAGAAACAAGTACAGGCTCTCTTTTTTACAGAAATTCGGCTTTACCTAAAATTCAAATTTGTTTAAAGCCCATAGGCGAAAAAACAGAAGTCACTATGTTGTTTGAATTAAAAAGCGATATAAAAATTGTGTCTTCTTTTTTTATTGCTCTTGCATTGTTTATGATTTTTACAATATTAGTTATTTCAATAAAAGATAAATTACCGCTGTCGTTTGATTTGTTTTCCCTCCCTTTAACTTCCATAGGGTTGATGACTATTATGAATGTTGTGAGCCTGAAAATCACATCCAAAAGTAAAATGAAAATTTTCCTTGAAGAATTTGGTTATAACCATAAAGACAAGGAGAATTCTCCCAAATTAGAATTGGTAAAACCATTTACTTCAACCGAAAGTAAAGATATAAAATTGTTTAAGCAATAAATCAATTGAGTGTAATAAATAAAAAACAGACCTATAAGTAAACCACACTTACTTATAGGTCTATTTCTTTTTGAATTCATTTCCGGTTATTAAATAGTTTATCGAAACATTAAAATATTCAGACATCTGAACGAGCAGAGAAAGAGAGGGTTCTCGTTTTCCGTTTTCGTAATGCGAGAGAGCTTCACGGGATATATTTAAGTCCATAGCAACTTTTTGTTGGTTAAGATTTTGTTGCTCTCTTATTTTCTTCAATCCAATCACAATAAACTCACCCTTAATTACTTCTTGCTTTCTTTATTTTCTAAATGTTTCTTTAATACAAGATTTATATATTGTGATAATGAGCGTTCATCATTTTCTGCATTTTTACGCAGTTTTTCTAAAAGGTCACCATCAATTGTAATGCTTATTTTCTCTTTAAGTGGTTTCATATCTATCACTCCTATGAAATGAATATAGCACAGTTTCGCTTGAAATATTGACAAATCATACATAGTAGTATAAAATACTACCAAATTTCAATTCAGGAGCAACGAATATATTATGACACTTTATGAAATGTATTATACCGCAGTTTATAATGCTATATCCAAAAAATATTGTACTGATATAAATGGTGCGAAAGAAATAGTTGAAAAATATATTACAGAACTCAAAGAGAAAATTGATAATTCACAAGATGAACACGCAAAACAATTCTGGATTGATGAATTTGGTGATAAAGCACACCCGACAGCAGATGAATTTTTAGAAACAATTTTTTTGTTTGGCGAAAATCCTTTTATACCTAAAGACTAACTAATATCTGTTTCCTGCTTTCTGTTTCCTGTTTCCTGAATAAAGAAAAGCATTTTTCTTATATCACTCACATAAATTATAAAAAAGGAGTGAACTTTATGAAAAAATGCTTTTCTTTATTTTTATCAACAATTTTTATATTTCAATTAATGATAACCGCAAACGCAAAAACAGTCACAAAAGAGAATGAAGATGTTACACCTGTATTTAATTCGGTGACTACTTCAAAGGCAAATACCGCAAAACAAAATTTACCAATAGAAATCAAAGCAAAATCCGCTATTTTGATGGATGTCACAACAGGAAAGGTTTTGTTAGAGTACAATGCCGATGAAAAATTGTTTCCTGCATCTGTCACAAAAATAATGACAATGCTTTTAACTATGGAAGCAATTGCTGACGGTAAAATTTCACTTTCAGATGTAGTCGTTTGCAGTGAAAATGCCTCTGAAAAGGGTGGCTCGCAGATATGGCTTGAACCGGGAGAAGAAATGACTGTAAATGACCTCTTAAAAGCCACTGCCATTGGTAGTGCAAATGATGCCGCAACTCTTTTAGGTGAATATATTTCAGGTAGTGAAGAAGCGTTTATTGATTTAATGAATACCCGTGCAAAAGAGCTTAAAATGACAAACACACATTTCGATAATGCAACCGGTCTTGATGATACAACAGATACACATTTAACCACCGCGCGAGATATCGGAATTATGTCAATCGAGCTTATGAAGCACGATTTAATTACTGACTACACAACCGTCTGGATGGATTCTTTACGAAATGGCGAAACCGAGCTTGTTAATACAAACAAATTGGTCCGTTTTTACAGTGGTACAACGGGAATTAAAACAGGTACAACTCAAAAAGCAGGGTGCTGTGTTTCTGCTTCTGCCAAACGGGATAATCTTCATTTAGTCGCAGTTGTAATGGGTAGTGCTAACAGTAATGAACGCTTTGAAACAGCTAAAGCAATGCTTAATTACGGCTTTGCAAATTATACTTTGGTAGATTTAAAAATAGATGAATCTGCATTTAAAGCTGTAGCGGTAATAGGCGGTGAGAAAAAATGCGTTAAACCGCTTGCGAAAGGGAATACAACTATTCTGCTTAAAAAGGGCGAGGAAGAAAAATTAGAGCAAACTGTTACTTTAGTAGAAAATGTAGAAGCACCCGTTACCGAAAATCAAAAATTAGGTAGTGTTAAATTTACATTGGCAGGGGAGAAAATAGCCGAATTTCCGCTTCTTTCAAGTGAAGAAGTGAAAAAACTGACTTTTACTACTTCGTTTAAAAGAATTATGCACTTTTTAGCCTGTGGCGAAAAAATAAATTGACATTAAAATGCTTATAGCTCTTGATTTTAAAAGCGTTTTGTTATACAATAATCAAGATTATGGAAATTTATTTTAAAACAAATAGGAAGTGTTAAAATGTTCTACACATCAACAAGAGATAACAGTGTAAAGGTAACCGCATCCAAAGCTATTACAGACGGTATTTCACCTGATGGCGGTTTATATATCCCAACAGAAATTCCGGCAGTTTCTTTAGATGATATCAAAGCACTTTGCTCTGTAGATTACAAAGAAAGAGCAAAAAGAATTTTAGGTCTTTACCTTACTGACTTTACACAAGAAGAATTAGCTTCTTGCGTAGAGGGTGCTTATATGGATGGCAAATTCTCTTCAAAGGATACAGCCCCTGTTGTAAAATTACACGATAATGTAAGCATTTTAGAGCTTTTTAAAGGCCCGACTTGCGCTTTTAAGGATATGGCTTTACAAATCTTACCTTATCTTCTTACAGTTTCTGCAAAGAAAAATCTTAAAGATAAGGAGATTGTAATTTTAGTTGCAACCTCTGGCGATACAGGTAAAGCGGCTCTTGAGGGCTTTAAGGATGTAGCTGGCACTAAAATTTTAGTTTTCTATCCGAATGATGGTGTCAGCCCGATGCAAAAGCTTCAGATGACAACTCAAGAGGGTAACAATGTTGGTGTTTGTGCTATTCACGGTAATTTTGATGATGCTCAGACAGGCGTTAAGTCAATCTTTACAAACAGCGAAATTTTAAAGAAATTTGAAGAAAATAATCTCGTTTTCTCATCAGCTAACTCAATTAACTGGGGTCGTTTAGCACCGCAAATCGTTTACTATTTCTCAGCTTATTGCGATATGGTGAATCAGGGCTCTGTTAAATTTGGCGATAAAATCAATATTGTAGTTCCAACAGGTAACTTCGGTAATATTTTAGCCGCTTACTTTGCAAAGGAAATGGGACTCCCTGTTAATAAGCTCATTTGTGCTTCAAACAAAAATAAAGTTCTTACAGACTTTATTACAACAGGTACTTATGACCGTAACCGTGAATTCTTTACAACAGCTTCACCATCAATGGATATTCTCATTTCAAGTAACTTAGAAAGACTTTTATATCTTCTTTCAGGCAGAAGCTCAGACACAATAAACGAGTGGTTCTCAAGCCTCAAAGAAAACGGTAAATATACTGTTTCTGATGATGTAAAAGCTAAAGTACAGGAATTATTTGCAGCAGGTAGCTGTGATGACTGTGGCACAAAGAAAGCAATTAAAGCTACTTTCAAAAATTATAATTATCTTTCAGATACTCACACTGCAGTTGCTATTAGCGTTTGTGATGATTACATAAATGAAACAGGCGATAAAACACCAACAGTTATTGCTTCAACTGCTTCACCGTTCAAATTCTCAAAAGCAGTTCTCTCTGCGGTAGATGAAAGCAATGCTGCTTATGATGATGAATTCAGTACAGTAAGTGCTTTAGAAGAGCTCACATCCAACAAAGCACCGTCACAATTAGCTGAACTCAAAGAAAAGAAAGTTCGCTTCAACTTAACTGCCGACAAAAATGATATGGCAAAAGTTGTATTCGATATGTTAGGTATTTAATTATGTCACTTTTTGCAATTGGTGACCCACATTTGTCGTTTTCTACCGATAAGCCAATGGATATTTTCAAAGGCTGGGACGATTATGTTACCCGACTTCAGAATAACTGGAATAATATCGTAACCGAAAATGATACAGTGGTTTTGCCTGGTGATATTTCCTGGGCAATGGGACTTGAAAGTGCTAAAAAAGACTTTGAGTTTATAGAGAGTCTTAACGGCAATAAAATCATTTTAAAAGGCAACCACGATTATTGGTGGAACACGATGAATAAAATGAACTCTTTTTTTAATGAAAATGAGTTTTCATCAATAAAAATTCTTCATAATAATTCATACAAAACAGGCGATTTCGCAATTGCCGGTACTCGTGGCTGGTTTTATGATGACACCTGCGAAGCAGACAAAAAGGTCTTGCTTCGTGAAGCAGGGCGATTGAAAACCTCAATTGGCGAAGCGAAAAAATTAGGTGGCGAGGTTATAGTTTTTTTACATTACCCACCAATTTCTGCTACTCAGAAGTGTGATGAAATTTTAAATGTCTTAATTGAGAATGAAATCAAGCGTTGTTATTTCGGGCATTTGCACGGATTTGTGCCACCTGAAAACGCTTCTTTAGAATACGAGGGCATAAAATTCACGCTCGTTTCAGCCGATAAATTGAACTTTTGTCCTAAAATTATTGAAAAATTCTGAAAGAGTTTATAAAAAAGGTAAAAATTTGAATTTCTTCGCAGAAAATGCAAAGAAATTATTAAAAAATAGTAGAAATTAGTAAATAGTTGTGCTATAATTTACAAGTTAACTAATGGTTTATAGTTAGAAAGGATGTTTTAAATGAGTTTAAAGTCTTGCGAAAAGGCAGAAACAAACATTTACGCTCTTGAAATTTCACTTGAGGGCGAAGAATTCAAAAAGGCAGTTTCTAATGCTTACAACAAAAATAAGGGTAGATATAATGTACCAGGCTTCCGTAAGGGTAAAGCTCCAAAGCACATTATTGAAACTTACTATGGTAAAGAAGTTTTCTGGTATGATGCAATTGATGCAGAATATCCTGAGCTTTTTGATGCGGCTGCAAAAGAAGCAGGAATCGTTCCTGTTGCTGCTCCTTTTGATGATGAAATCGTTTCACTTGATGAAAATGGTTTCACAGTAAAACTTAAAGTAGTTGTTAAACCTTCAGCTGAAGTTAAAAAATATAAAGGCCTTTCAGCAGAAAAAGAAAAGGTTACAGTTAAAAAATCAGAAGTTAAAGACGCTGTTAACGCTGCACTCGAAAGAGATGCTAAAATGGTTACTGTTGAAGACAGAGCTGCTAAAAAAGGTGACACAGCAGTTATCGACTTTGAAGGCTTTATGGATGGTAAAGCATTTGACGGCGGTAAAGGTGAAAACCACAACCTCGAGCTCGGCTCAGGTCAGTTCATTGACGGCTTTGAAGACCAGATCGTTGGTAAGAAAACAGGCGATGAATTTGATGTAAATGTTACATTCCCAGAAGCTTATGGTGCAGAAGAGCTTGCTGGCAAGCCTGCAGTTTTCAAGGTTAAGCTTAATAAAATTATGAAAAAAGAGCTTCCAAAATATGACGATGAATTCGTTAAGGATGTTAGTGAGTTCGACACAATTGCAGACTACGAAAAGAATCTTGAAGAAGAAATCAAGACAAGAAAAGAAGCTGAAGCAGACCGTATTTTTGAAAGCGGTATTATGGAAAAGCTTATTGAAAATACAGAGGTTGAAATTCCTGAAGCTATGATTGAAAGAGAAATCGACAATCAGATTAATGAATACAATTACAGACTTCAGATGCAAGGTATGAGCCTTGATATGTATATGCAATACACTGGTATGGACATTGCTACATTACGCGCTAACTACAAAGAGGGCGCTGAAAAGCAAGTTAAGCTTCGTCTTGCTCTTGAAAAGATTATCGAGCTTGAAAAAATTGAGATTTCTGACGAAGATGTTGAAACAGAGCTTAAAACTTATGCAGATTCATACGGTATGAAGCTTGAAGAAGTTAAGAAGTATGTACCTGTTGAAGATGTTAAGGCTGACCTCGGTTGCAGAAAAGCTATGGATATCGTAAAGGATAATGCAAAAGCAGCTGCAAAGAAAAAGACTGAGCCAAAAGCAGAAAAGGAAGAAGCAGAAGAAAAAACTGCTAAGAAGCCTGCAGCAAAAAAAGCTACAACTGAAAAGAAAGCTACTGCAGAAAAGAAACCTGCTGCTAAAAAGACAACATCAAAGAAAAAGACAGAAGAAGCTAAGGCTGAATAAGGGTGAAATAAATCATCCGAATCTGCCTAAAAGCGAGTCTTTTTAAGTCTTTTCGGTGTTTCGGTTTTGAAAGGCGACAGCCTTCCTTCACCCTCAACACCAAAAATCCAATAAAAATCTTTCGCTTTGTAGGTCGAAGATTTTTTATAGAACGGATTTTTGGTCAATCAAGGCAAAAACGGAGTAAATCCTTACGGATTTGCGAGTATTTTAACGAAGAGTGAACAGAAATCCGTCTATAAAAAACACGTTTCGGATAATTTCTTTCACCCTATTTCCGCCACAGTCCTGCAAAGTGCTGTGGCGGTTGAGTTTTATAATAGAAGAGTAAAAAATTGAATATTTTTGCTGTTCTGTCCAATAATTAAAAGCAATCAAATATATTTTAAGAGTGAGTGTGTTCGAACCAGATATGGTTTAATACAGTCACTTTTCCCCGTAACATCGTTAAAACTCTTGAAATACGGCAGTATTCCTGCGAGTTTTGCCTTGTTACAGAAAAAACTGCCAAGTATTAAACTTCACAGAACCCTAAATGTCCGAGTTCTCGTGCATTTTGGATTTTCTTTGGCGAAGTTATACTGGCGTATATCAAGACAAAAAAATACAAAAGGTGCGTGAAATCGGACATTTAAGGCATATTTTGTTCGAATACACTCACTCCTAGGAGGAAATTATTATGCCACTTATTCCTTATGTTGTTGAACAAACAAATCGCGGAGAGCGTTCTTACGACATTTACTCAAGACTTTTAAACGATAGAATTATCGTTCTTTCAGACGAGGTTAACGATGCAACTGCTTCAGTTGTTGTAGCTCAGCTTCTTTACCTTGAGGGTCAGGACCCTGAAAAAGATATAAGCTTTTATATCAACAGTCCGGGCGGTAGTGTTTCAGCAGGTCTTGCAATTTTCGACACAATGCAATACATCAAATGCGATGTTTCTACTATTTGTATGGGTATGGCAGCATCAATGGGTGCATTTCTTCTTTCATCAGGCACAAAGGGTAAACGCTATATTCTCCCTAATGCAGAGGTGATGATTCACCAACCATCAGGCGGTGCTCAGGGTCAGGCAACAGAAATTCTTATTGCCGCAGACCACATTCAGAGAACAAAGCAAAGATTAAATAAAATTCTTTCAGAAAATACAGGCAAACCAATTGAACAGGTTGCACTTGATACTGAGCGTGACAACTGGCTCACTGCTGCAGATGCACTTGAATACGGCCTTGTAGATAAAATTCTTGATAAGAGATAATATTATCAGAGAAAAGCAAAACTAATCGGAGGTGCTTTTTTTGGCACGAGAAGATAATAAAAATAACGGTAGTCATAGCATTCGTTGTTCATTCTGTGGTAAATCACAGGATGCAGTACAGCGACTTATTGCAGGTCCTGGTGTATATATCTGCGACGAATGCGTCGACCTTTGCTTACAGATAATCGAGGGCATTACACCTGAGGATATTGAAAAAGCAGTAAACGAATCTAAAAAAGAGAATAGCTATGTTCTTCCAAAACCAATGGAAATCAAAGCAAAGCTTGACGAATATGTAATTGGTCAGGATGAAGCTAAAAAGGTTTTGTCAGTAGCAGTTTACAATCACTATAAAAGAGTTTATAAAAAATATGATTCTGATGTAGAAATCGGTAAAAGTAATGTGCTTTTATTAGGTCCTACAGGTGTCGGTAAAACCTTACTTGCTTCAACTCTCGCAAAAATTCTTGATGTTCCGTTTGCTATTGCAGATGCAACAACTTTAACCGAAGCAGGTTATGTAGGTGAGGATGTTGAAAATATCCTTTTAAGACTTATTCAAGCGGCAGATTATGATATTGAAAAAGCAGAAAAAGGTATTATTTATATCGACGAAATTGACAAAATCACAAGAAAAAGTGAAAACACATCTATCACTCGTGATGTAAGCGGTGAGGGTGTTCAACAGGCTCTTTTAAAAATCATTGAAGGCACTGTTGCCAATGTTCCGCCACAAGGTGGCAGAAAGCATCCACAACAAGAGTTTATTCAGATTGATACTTCAAAAATTCTCTTCATTTGCGGTGGCGCTTTTGCAGGAATTGAAAAGCTTGTTGAAGAGCGCCTTGGCAAAAATGTACTTGGCTTCGGTAGTGAAATCAGAACTAAGACTGATTTGAAAAAAATGGATATTATGTCAAAGGTTGTAACACAAGACCTTGTTAAGTTCGGGCTTATTCCTGAGCTTGTGGGCAGAATTCCTGTTATTACTTCATTAAAAGATTTAGATGTAGATGCATTAGTAAGTATTATTACAGAGCCTAAAAATGCACTTCTCAAGCAATACCAGAGTCTTTTCAGAATGGATAATGTAACACTCGATTTTTCAGAAGAAGCTGTAAAACGCGTTGCAGAATTAACCATTGAAAAAGAGACAGGCGCAAGAGGACTTCGTGCATTGATGGAAAAAATCTTAGTTCCTGTAATGTATTCTGTTCCGTCAGACAGTACGGTAGATGTTGTTAAAATTACTGCCGATGTTGTTGACGGTAAGGCTGAGCCTGTTATAGAAAGAAAACAGCCCAAAACAGATGACAATAAAGCATCATAAAACCTTAAAAGGAAAACCATAAAATATGATAAAGAAAAACGCTATTATCGCTGCGCTTCCCGTTCTTGCAATGAGAGGCGTGGTGGTTTTCCCTAAAATGACATTACATTTTGATGTGGGAAGACCAAAATCAATTTCGGCAATAAGAGCCGCTTTAAATACAACAGGTGAAATTTTTCTTTCTGCTCAGTTGGATGCAGAAATTGAAAACCCTGATTTTTCTGACCTTAATAAAATTGGCGTAGTTGCAGAGGTTAAGCAGGTTATAAAGCTTCCTAATACAGACACATTAAGAGTTGTTGTTGAGGGTAAGTACAGAGCAACTGTAACCGAGCCTATTAAAACAAAGCCAATTTTAAAGGCATTTACCGCTGAAGTAAGCGAAAAGCCTGTAAGAAAAATTGACGCACCTTACGGTGAAGCGTTAGTCAGAACCTTAAGAGATTTGTTTGACGATTATGCAGAGCTTTTACCACGCATTTCTCCTGATGTTGAAATGACTGTTCATACAGAAGATAATGTAGGTGCTTTAGCAGATTATATCGTGAGCAACACTCTTTTAATGTTTGAGGATAAGCAAGCACTTTTAAGCGAGTTAAACCCGATTAAAAGAGCAGAAAGACTTTGCAGTGTTTTAATAAAAGAAACTGAAATTTTAGGTTTACAGCATAGTATTCACGAAGAAGTTCACGAGAGAATGGATAAAAATCAACGGGATTATTTCCTTCGTGAACAGCTTAAGGTTATTTCTCAGGAGTTAAATGACGAAGAGTCACCTGAAGAAGAGGCTGAGAAATATAAAGCACAAATAAATGCTTTGCCGTTAGAAGACAAATACAAGAAAAAGCTTCTTGATGAAAGTGACCGTCTTTTAAAGCTTTCAAGCAGTAGTGCAGAAGCAAATGTCACCCGTACATATTTAGACAGAGTGTTAGCACTTCCTTGGAATAACGAAACAAAGGATTCATTACATCTTGATAAAGCAAGAAAGGTTTTAGACAAAGACCATTACGGTTTAACTGAAGTCAAAGAAAGAATTGTTGAGCTTATTGCAGTTAAGAAGCTTTCAGAGAATGTCAATTCACAAATTCTTTGTCTTGTAGGCCCTCCGGGTGTAGGTAAAACATCTATTGCAAAGTCACTTGCAAAAGCAATGAATAAAAATTATGCTCGAATTTCTCTTGGCGGTGTTCACGACGAGGCAGAAATCCGTGGTCACAGAAGAACTTATATAGGTGCTATGCCGGGTAGAATTATCTCTGCTGTTGAGCAGGCAGGTTCTACTAATCCACTCATTCTGCTCGACGAAATTGATAAATTGGGTAACGATTATAAAGGTGACCCGTCATCTGCACTTTTAGAGGTTCTTGACGGTGAACAAAACAGTACATTCGTTGACCACTATTTAGATGTTCCGTTTGATTTGAGTAAAGTGTTGTTCATAACAACCGCTAACGATGCAAGTCAGATTCCAGGACCTCTCTATGACAGAATGGAAATTATAGAGCTTTACAGCTACACCGCTGAAGAAAAGTTCAGAATTGCTAAAAAACACCTTATACCAAAACAGCTTAAAAACTTTAATATAACTAACAAAATGCTTTCAATTACAGATTCTGCTTTGCGTCTTGTTATTGACGGTTACACAAAAGAAGCAGGTGTAAGAACATTAGAAAGAGTTATAACTAAAATTTTAAGAAAAGCTGCGGTTAAATTTGCAGATGGTTTTAGTGGTAAAATCACAGTAACCCCTGACAATTTAGAAGAATTTTTAGGTGCAAGAAAATATAAAGACACCGACCTTTCGCTCGAAAATATGATTGGTGCAGTGAACGGTCTTGCGTGGACTAAAGTCGGTGGCGAAATTATGCAGATTGAAGCATCAATTTTAGAGGGTACAGGTAAAATTGAACTTACCGGCTCTTTGGGTGATGTTATGAAAGAGTCTGCAAAAATCGCAGTAAGCTTCGTAAGAAGCAGAGCAAATGAGTTAGGAATTGACCCTGATTTTTATAAGAATAAAGATATTCACATTCACGCACCGGAGGGCGCAGTGCCAAAGGATGGCCCATCTGCAGGTGTTACAATGACAACTGCACTTGTTTCTGCTCTTACAAACCGCCCTGTAAAGCCGGATGTTGCAATGACAGGTGAAATCTCATTACGCGGTAATGTCCTCGCAATTGGTGGATTGAAAGAGAAATCAATGGCGGCATATAAAAATAAAATGAAAACTGTGTTAATTCCAAAAGACAATCTTCCTGATTTAGAAAAGGTTGACGAGGTTGTTAAAGAGAATATTGAATTTATTGCAGTTTCTACTCTTGATGAGGTTCTGAATTTAGCGTTGACTAAACCTAAAAAATCCCCAAAGGATAAAAAGACAACTGTTAAAATTCAGGAGCAAAAAGAAGAAACAGTAACCACAATCTGTTGTTGAAAGGGGATTTGAAATTATGAACTTTAATAAAGTAGAATTTGAAGCGGCATTCGGTACGCTTTCACAAATTCCCGAATCAACAGTAACAGAAATCGCATTTGCAGGCAGGTCAAATGTCGGCAAATCTTCAATGCTTAATAAACTTTTTAACAGAAAAAATCTTGCAAGGGTTTCTTCTGTACCGGGTAAAACAATTACAATTAACTTTTACAGAACAGAGGATGTAAGAATTGTTGATTTACCAGGCTACGGCTACGCAAAGGTTGCAAAGGGTGAAAAACGCCGCTGGGCAGAAATGATGGAGGGCTACTTCCAGAATGAACGAAATTTAAAGCTCGTTGTTCAGCTTGTAGATATGCGTCACAAACCATCAGAGGATGATTATATTATGATGCAGTTTTTACAGGATTGTGAAATACCATTCATAGTTGCCGCAACCAAAAGCGATAAGCTCAATAAAACACAGTATAAAGAACGCGTAGAGGGACTTCGTGAGGAACTTAAGGAATTCGGAGAAGACCTTACAATCATTCCGTTTTCATCAGAAAAAGGGGACGGAGTAGATGAGCTTAAATCTGTTCTCCAGAAATACGCAGAACTGTAGGGGATGAGCTTTGCTCTCCCGCAAAGAAATGCTGAATGCTATTTTGAATTGAAAATTGAAAATGGAAAATTGAAAATTGTGGGACCTGCGGTCGGCAATTATAATAGTTATCCATAAAAAAATTCTATCATTTTTAGTTTACGAAAAACTTTAAATGATAGAACTTTTTATTTTTAGTAAATATATAATAGCCAACGCAGTTCCGAAATTTTTAATTTTTAATTCTTAATTTTTTGTTTTAAAATGGTAGGGGCAGACCTGTGGTCGCCCGTAGTAGTGGGAGTGATTTTTTATTATAATAAACCAATCGAGTGTAATAAACTGAATGATTGCGGAGCCAGACCTCGTTTGAAAAAGAGGGGGACCAAGCTCTGCTTGGTGGAGAATTGATATCAAAATGCACGATAGTGCAAGGCGGTGTGTTTTAATGAATAATGAAGTCGCATACGCTGATGAATGATGAATAATGAATAATTGTGGGGCTACGCCGTAATTATAATTGAAAATTGAAAATTGAAAATTAAAAATTTCGGAAATCCTGCGGACTTGATTGTAATTATTAGTCAATAAAAACAACAAGTTCTATCATTTTTAGTTTACGAAAAATGATAGAACTTTGTTGCTTTTTATAGTTTTAATATAGCGATATGTTTGCTTACGCAAACGCGATATAACTGCATAAACGCAGTTGCGATATATACTCGCTTTGCTCGTATGCGATATGATATAAATCCATGAATTGTGCCGAAGGTATATCGCATCGAAGATATATAGCATTTCTTTAGAAATATATCGCAAATCTGCAAGGATTTATATCGCTGATGAAAACGCTGTTGCGTTTTCATCAATCCTCATCAAGCTTAAGAATCGCCATAAACGCTTCTTGTGGCACTTCAACAGTACCGAATGAGCGCATTCTCTTTTTACCTTCTTTTTGCTTTTCAAGAAGCTTTTTCTTTCTTGTAATGTCACCGCCGTAGCATTTTGCAAGAACATCTTTACGCATAGCCTTAACAGTTTCTCTTGCAATGACCTTGCCACCAATAGCAATCTGAATCGGAATTTCAAACATCTGTCTTGGAATGTTGTCCTTAAGTTTTTCAGCAATCTTTCTTGCTCTGCCATAAGCCTTGTCAGAGTGTACCATAAATGAAAGCGCATCAACTATGTTACCATTAAGAAGAACATCAAGCTTTACAAGATTTGATTTTCTGTATTCAGAAATTTCATAGTCAAGTGAAGCGTAACCACGGGTTCTTGATTTTAATGCATCAAAGAAATCGTAAATTATTTCGTTAAGCGGTAAATCATATTTTAATTCAACTCTGTCTGCAGAGATGTAATCCATATTTTTAAATGTACCGCGTCTTTCCTGACATAAATCCATAATTGCACCAACATATTCAGGTGGTGAAAAGATATGTGCATCTGCAACAGGCTCTTCTGAAAAATCAATTGTTGCAGGGTCAGGGTAGTGGGTGGGGTTGTCAATTTCTATAACCTCACCATTTGTTAAGTGAATCTTATAAACAACGCTTGGAACTGTTGTAACAAGGTCTAAATTGTATTCTCTTTCAAGTCTTTCCTGAATAATTTCAAGGTGTAAAAGACCTAAGAAGCCACATCTGAAGCCAAAGCCTAAGGCACCTGATGTTTCAGGCTCGTAAGAAAGTGCCGCGTCATTAAGCTGTAATTTTTCGAGTGCCTCGTGAAGATTTTCATAGTCAGCACCGTCTGCAGGGTAAATACCGCAGTAAACCATTGGTGTAGCCTGTCTGTAGCCGGGTAATGCTTCACTTGCAGGGTTACTTGCGAGTGTAACAGTATCACCCACACGGGCATCACTTACAGTCTTGATTGAAGCAGTAATATAACCAACCTCACCAGCACAAAGCTTTTCTCTTGGCTCAAGAGAGGTCGCTCTCATATAACCTGTTTCAACAACAGTGAATTCTGCACCAGTTGCCATCATTCTCATTGTGTCACCGGGCTTTATAGTACCGTCAACTATTCTTGTGTAAACAATAACGCCCTTGTAGTTATCGTAAATTGAGTCAAATATTAACGCTCTTAAAGGTGCTTCGTCGTCACCCTGAGGGGCAGGAATATCTTTTACTATTCTCTCTAAAACCTGCTCTACATTCTGACCAGTTTTTGCAGAAACTCTTGGCGCGTCTTCACAAGGGAGGCCAATAATATCCTCAACCTCTAAGCTTACTCTTTCAGGGTCAGCAGAGGGGAGGTCAATTTTATTTATAACAGGTACTAATTCAAGGTTGTGGTCGAGGGCTAAATATGTATTGCCCAGAGTCTGTGCCTCAATACCCTGACTTGCGTCTATTATGAGAATTGCACCCTCACACGCTGCAAGTGAACGAGAAACCTCGTAGTTGAAGTCAACATGACCGGGAGTGTCAATTAAGTTAAGCTGATAAACCTTGCCGTCGTTTGCTTTGTAGTCAAGCTTTACAGCGTGAGCCTTAATTGTAATTCCTCTTTCTCTTTCTAAGTCCATATCGTCAAGTAATTGAGCGGACATATCTCTCTTTGCAACAGACTGTGTAAGCTCTAAAAGTCTGTCAGCGAGTGTAGATTTGCCGTGGTCAATATGGGCAATAATTGAAAAATTTCTTATGTTTTCTTTTGTTACAAGGGACATATTTTTGTTCCTTTCATAGTAGTCTAATTATTTTGAAAACCGTAGCCTAATACTTCATTTGCATCTGTAATAATAGTAAAAGCACTGCGGTCAATTTCTTTAACAATGGTAGTAATTTCAGTTACTTCATTAGGTCTTGCAACTGAAAGAAGTATTGTTTTTTCTGATTCTGTGTAGCCACCAAAGGCGGGGATTAGTGTAACCCCGTGCTCGACCTCTTCTATTATTCTTTTAGAAATCTCTTTAGCGTGATTTGTAATTATTAAAAGCATTTTGCTTCTTGCCGCACCAAATATAATTGCATCAATTGCTCTTGAGGTTACAAAAAACAAAATTGCAGAATATAAAAGTGCTTCAATGCTTCTGTAAACAAAAATTGTAGAGAGCACAACAATTGCATCAAGTATAAAAACAAGAGTACCTATTGAAATATGTGGGTGCTTTTGCTTTATGAGCTTTGCCAAAATATCAGCACCGCCTGTTGTACCACCCCGTAAGAAAATAATGCCTACACCAATTCCGACACATACACCACCAAAAATTGATGCTAAAAGCGGTGAGTAAATATAATGCTTTTCTAAAATATAAGGAAAAGTATCAATCAGAACGGAAGACAGTAAGGTTGCGTAAAGCGACTTCCAGAAAAAGTGAGTACCAAACCTTTTAAAAGATAATATAAAGAGCGGAATATTTATAATTATGACAGTTATACCAATTGGTATTCTGAAAAGATAATGCATCATAGTTCCAATACCCGAAGCACCACCCGGTGCTATGTTGTTGGGGGAAGTGAACATAGCAATTCCAAGTGCAAAAACAATTGCACCAACGGTTATAATTATATAATCATTAAATACTCTTTTAAATTTATTTTTTCTCAGATTGTTTTTCAAGATACTCTTCACCTGTACTTATATTAAATATGTACATTATTCTCTTGAAATCTCCGATTAAGTAAAGATATCCGTAAAGGGTTTCAAGCCCTGTTGCGTAGCGGTAATCTGCATCACTCTGATTTTTAGGCACATGACCGCTGTGTGCATTTCTGCCACGCTTGAATATTGCTTCTTCCTCTTCAGTTAATTCGCTTAATACTTTTTTAATCATCTCTGCCTGACAATTTGCGTTGACAAGCTTAATTGATTCCTTGTGAAGTGTATTTGTAGGTCTGTTTGCTGTTTTTAAAAGCATTTCACGAACTAAAAGACTATAAACAGCATCGCCCAAAAAGGCAAGAGTCAGAGGGCTATATTGCTTTGCTTCTGCTTTTGTAAGAGCTTTTGAGAAAAAAAGATTAGATTCTGAAATACTATTTTCATTAAGGCACATAGTCAAACTCCAGGTCATAAATGCTTACAGTGTCACCCTCAGTTATGCCACGCTCTATAAGTGCAGAAATAATACCGCTTGACTGTAAAACATTCTGAAAATATTGAAGTGATTCGTAATCTTCTAAATTTGTTTTAGAAAGAATTTTTGCGAGCCACTCTGCTTCAATAATATAAATATCATCTTCAACACGGATTTTAAAGTCACGCTTGTTAGCAGTTTTATAAATATCGTTAACTGTAATTTCTTCTCGTTCATAAATTTTAATAGGGGGTAAGGTTGCAAGCTTTTTGGCAACTGCATTTATTAAATCCCCAGTACCCTCTAAAATTGGTGCACAAATTTCGAAATATTCGTAGCCTTTGTCGCATATATATTTCTTAAAGGCTTCTCTTTGTTCGTCTGTCGCAAGGTCGATTTTATTACCTGCAACAATTTGTGGGTATGAAGCTAATTCTTCATTATACTTCTTTAATTCATCGTTGATTGTTTCAAAATCGGTGAACGGGTCACGGCCCTCGCTACCTGCAACATCAACAACATGTACAAGCACACGGCATCTTTCAATGTGTCTTAAAAATTCGTGACCGAGGCCTATTCCGTCAGATGCCCCCTCAATAATACCCGGAATATCTGCAATAACAAAGCTGCTTTCAGGCCCCATTCTTACAACACCGGGAACAGGTATGAGAGTTGTAAAGTGATAGTCTGCAATAATAGGCTTAGCTTCACTTACAACAGAAATAAGTGTGCTTTTGCCAACATTCGGGAAACCAATTAACCCGACATCTGCCAAAAGCTTTAATTCGAGAGTAACCTCCCATTCTTCACCGGGCATACCATCTTTTGCAAAACGAGGAACCTGTCTTGTCGGTGTGGCAAAATGAGTGTTACCCCAACCACCATTACCGCCTTTAGCGGCAATAAAGGTTTCGTCCTTACTCATATCTGCCATAACAGCACCAGTAGAGTCCTCTTTAATTACTGTTCCCCTTGGAACTTTAATTATTAAATCCTGACCGCGTTTTCCGTTGCATCTGCCACCACGACCATTTTCGCCGTTTTCTGCTTTGTATTTTCTCTTGTAACGAAAATCTGAAAGGGTAGTGAGGTTATCATCAACCTGAAAAACAATGTTGCCACCCTTACCGCCGTCGCCACCATCGGGTCCGCCTGCCGCTACATATTTCTCTCTATGAAAAGCAACAGCACCATTACCGCCATTACCCGCGATTATTTTTATTTTCGCCTTATCTACAAACATAGCATTTCTTCCTTTAGTTTATTTAAGTACATACTCACTTATTATACAATAATATTACAAAAATATAAATAGTTTTTTTAAAAAAAATCAAAAACGCTAAAATTTGTGTTTGAAACGAACAAACTGCGAACAAAACCGAACAAAATTAAGATAAAAAAATCTCAAATTTGCTTGTTTTTAGCGTTTTTTGGTGCAAAAGTCCTATTTTTAGGACAGATAAAAGAAAAAATAAAGAACATTTGTGTTGACATTTGTCAAAAAAGTGATATAATAAACTTGTAAAACAAATGTTCGCAAATGTTCGTTGAACTTCAGGAGGTAATTTTTATGACAGGTACAACAGTTTTAAGATTTATTTTAGAGACACTTGCAGTTTTAGCAATCGGCTACTGCATCTATCACGAGGCTGAAATTAACAGATTTGAAAGAAAGGCTATCCGTTTTTTAAAGCGTGCCAAAAGAATCATTATGGCAGAAATTCGTGAAAATAAAGAAATGAAAAGAGAAGCTAAGGCAGACAATATTATTGAGTTTAAGGCTAAAGAAGATACAGAGGCTCAATATGAATATTTACTTAATAGAGTAAGCTGAAAATTTTTGTTGACTAACACCAGTTATAGATATACAATAGTAGTATTGTAAGTAGGTGTTTGAATGAAAGTCGGAATTGATACAGTTGATATTAAACGCATTGAAGAGTTAATAAATAAAGAACGCTTTTTAGAACGCGTGTTTTCAGAAGATGAAATAGCAGAGTTCAAAAAAAGAAACGAAAAGGCAGAGCACATTGCGGCTGCATTTGCTGCCAAAGAAGCGTTTTCAAAAGCATTGGGAACAGGAATTGCAGGTTTTAAGTTAACTGAGGTTTCTTTACTTCATTCAGATAACGGCAAACCATTCTTACAGTTTTCGGGGAAGGCGTTGTCAATTGTTAAAGAAAAAGGACTTTTATTTGATGTGAGCATAACTCACACAGATACTTTTGCAACTGCTATTGTTATAGGATGGTGTTAATGATGGGAACCCGTTTTGTGCTTGATTACTCAAAAGCCAAAGAATTATTACCAAAAAGACCGATAAATGCAAATAAAGGTACTTTTGGCAGAGTGTTAATTATTGCCGGTAGTGCCAGAATGATTGGTTGTTGCGATTTAGCGGTAAAAGGTGCTTTAAGATGTGGTGCAGGCTTGGTTACACTTGCTTTTCCGGACTGTATTTATGTACCATTGGCGTCAAGGCTTACTGAAAATACTTTTTTACCACTTCCATCAAAAAACGGCAAGCTTTCTGCTGAATGCTTACCACTGATTTTTAAAGAAATAAAAAAATGTGACGCAGTTGTTTTTGGCTGTGGAGTAGGCAGAAGTGATGATATAAGCGAAATTGTTACAGAGTTAGTTCTTAAATGTGATAAGCCTTTAATTATTGATGCTGACGGACTCAACGCTTTAGCTGAAAATGTTGGTGTTTTAAAATATGCAAAAACTAAAATTCTGCTTACACCTCATCCGGGCGAAATGTCAAGACTTATAAGAAAAAATGTTGATTTTGTTGAGAAAAACAGAGAAAAGGTTATAATTGCTTTTTCCAAACAATATAATGTTAATGTGCTCTTAAAAGGGCATAACACTCTTATCTGTAAAAGAGATGCTACCTTGCTTTGCGAAAACAAAACAGGTAATACAGGACTTTCTAAAGGTGGTTCAGGAGATTTGCTTTCAGGTATGATTGCAGGACTTACACCTGCCTTGAACGGTAACCTGTATCAGGCGGCGTGTCTTGGTGCATATATTCACGGACTTACCGCTGAGCTTGTCAGCAGTAAACTTTCGGAATTTTCAACACTTCCGAGTGACTGTGCTGACAATATCGGTTATATTATTAAAGCTATTACTGAAAGTGAGTGAGTGCTTTAAAACGAGTTTTACTTGTGTCACTTTGTTTTTTGATTTGTGTTTTTTTCTCATCGTGTGAAGCTGATGCATTAAAAATAAGTGATTTTAAGAAAGTCGATTTTTCAAAGGAGCAAAAGGTACAGCTCGTTACAAATGATGATGTTTATAATATTTTAGTAACAATCAGTGGAGATGGGTGTTTTCTTATGAGGTTTTCAGAGGAAGTACCGGAAACACTTGCTGATATGAAGATTAAGATTTTAAACGAAAATTGTGAAATAGAAAGCACGGATATTAAATATTCAGCAAGCATAAATAATTTCAGTTCTGATTTTTTTCCTCGCATTATTTATGAGTTTTTTAATGGAACAGATTTTACGGATGCTGAATTTTCTTTAAATGAAGCAGAAAAATCCTGCTTTCTTGAGAAAATCGTGTCGGGTAAAAGGGTGATTTTTACAATTCAGTTATCACTTGATAAGTCAACTCAGAATTACATAATAGAAATAAGATGAGCCAAAATGTTTTTTTGTATTTTGGCTCTTTTATTTACGCATAAAATATTGAAAAATGTGTTTTTTTGTGTTAATATTACCATAGGTGTATAAAATTGTAATTAAAGGAGATTTTTTATGGAAGCAATGGAAAGAGCTATGCTTTATGCAATTCCTAATTTTGCAGGTATAGCAATTTTAATTATTATGATTATCAGCAGAAGGGATACTTCTCTGAAAACCTCTGAAAAGGTGTATTTTGACAGTACACTCTATTCAATCGCAGTTCTCTTGTTTGTGAGCTCTATGTTGTGGTTCTGTGAATGTTCAGCAGCACCTTTCGTTGTGTTCATAAACAGAATAATGTCATTCGCATACAGTTCAGTTTTACCGATTATTGGTATGTTTTATGTTTTCTATTGCGAATGCAGAATGTCAGACGAGCACGAAGTTCCAAGAGCAAAAAAGGTTATTTTTATCCTTCCGGTTGTTATAAACGCGGTTGTTTCTTTGCTTAGTGTTTTCTCAGGCACATACTTTGATATTGTAAACGGCAAATATGTTCGTGGTCCGCTTTTCTCAATTCCGTTTGTAGTAATGTTTGCATATTTAGTTTATGCTTCGGTAACAACCTTCTCAACATCAAAAAAACAGGTTAACTTAACCAAAAAACCTGAATTTTTATATTTATCATCATTTTCAATTCTTCCTGTACTTGGTGGTCTTGTTCAGATCTTTTTCTACGGTGCTGAAATAATGGCGATTGCCTTAGTTATTTCTTCTCTTATAGTTTACAATGATTCTCAGAACAGGCTTATTTCAATAGACCCACTTACTATTACAAATAATAAATGGCAGCTTAACAGATATTTAGAGAGGGTAGGTAAGTCACTCTCTCCACAAATGATGCTGTTTGTTATGTTTGTTGATATTGACAGCTACCGTTCAATTGTAAGGTCCTATGGCAGAGAAGCAGGTAACGAGGCAGTTGTTGAAGCTGCAACAAGACTTAAAAAGATTGTTTCAGGTTCGCACGACTTCCTTTGCAGAATCGGTACAGACAGATTTGTTATTGTTGCCCAACGACCAAGTGAAGCTGCTGCAGATATAACAAGAACAACATATTCCAAAAAGTTTGAGGAATTAGGCAAACAAGATTTTAAAGCGTACGATTTAACTGTTTCAATCGGTCTTGCAGGTGCAGAGACAATCGAAAATATGGAAGATGTTGACTTGCTTATAAACGAAGCAGAAAAAGATATGCGTAAAATCCGTAAAGTTTCAAAAAGATTTTCAAAAATCAGCAAGTCGTCATTATATGGTGGCGAGTACTACAAAGAATAAAAAATAAAGGCTACGGCAAGTAATTTTTGCCGTAGCCTTAAATTATTTTGTTCAGTTTATTTTGTTAAAAGTGAAGCAGCAGCTTCATCAAGGAAAATAACAACATCATTGTGTTTTTGTAAAATTGAAGCAGGTACCTGAGGTGTAACTTCGCCCTCAACCATATTTTTAATTGCTTCTGCTTTTTTTGCACCGGTTGCAATAAGAACTATTTTCTTAGCTCTCATAATTTGCTCAATACCCATTGTAAGCGCATAGTGTGGCATTGCACCCTCGTCAAAATAAATCTTGTTTGCTTCTATTGTGCTGTCTGTAAGCTTAACCTTGAAAGAGCCAACAGTGAATTCATCAGCAGGCTCATTAAAGCCAATGTGAGCATTGTTACCAATACCTAAAAGCTGAACATCAATACCACCGGCATCGTTGATTTCTGCATCGTAGCGAGCACATTCTTTTTCAGTATCAGTAGCATTACCATCAAGGAAGTGAACATTTTCTTCTTTAATATCAAGTGAATTAAAGAGCTGCTCGTGCATAAAAGTATAATAACTGTTTTTGTCATTTTTAGGAAGGTCGCAGTATTCGTCAAGATTATAAGTTTTTACATTCTCAAAAGAAATACCGCCCTCTTTGTAAGTTTTGATAATGTTCTGGTATGTTGGAATTGGTGAAGCACCTGTTGCAAGACCGAGAACACAGTCTGGGTTTTCTTTAACTGCATCTGTAAAGATTTTTGCAGCCTCAACACCGATTTCTTCTGCTGTTTTAAAAATTTTGATTTCCATTGTGATCACCCTTTTTATATAAATTATGTTTAAATTATACCACAATTTTAAAAGAATAAAAGGGGAATTTTGGTTTTTTTAAAAGAAATATTGAAAAAATTTTATAAAATGTTATAATTAGTTTAAATTGTGTTCATTTCGAGGTGGTTTAATGATTAAAAATATCGTCTTTGATATGGGCGGTGTTATTTTAGATTTTAATCTTAAAAAGACTGTTGAAAAAGAATTTGCACCTGAATATCACGAGGTTATATATGAACATGTTTTCGGTGAAAACAGTGTCTGGAAAACGCTCGATGAAGGTATTTATACTTATGACCAGGTGATTCCGGGGATTTTAGAAAAGCTTCCACCGGAGTTACACGAAAAAGTAACAGCAATGGTCACAGATTTTTATGATTATATGCCACCATTCCCTGAAACCTATGAGCTTATTAAGGAACTGAAAGAAAATGGGTATCCTATTTATCTTCTTTCAAACGCAACACCCCGTTTCTTTGACAGATTTTTAGATGTTCCTGCATTCGAGTTTTTTGATGGCTTCTTTATTTCTTCAGTATATAAGTTGATTAAGCCTGACAGAAAAATTTATGAAGCCTTTTGCAATAAATTTTCTTTAGAACCGGGCGAATGCTTCTTTATTGATGATTTAGAAGCTAATATTGAGGGCGCAAAAAATTATGGAATGAACGGGTTTGTGTTTCATGCGCCAGATACGGAATCGTTAAAAACGGCTTTGAGAGAAGCTGGTGTTAATATTTAAGTGAAAATAAAGGGGTTTTAAATTATGAAAAAAATTATTTCTTTAATAGTTGCTTTATTTGCAGTTGCTTCAGTTCTATTCTGCTTTACAAGCTGTAAAGACAATAAAGAAGAGATTATAACTGATAATACAACCACTACCGAAAGCATCAGATACGGCTATTCAGCAGAGGTGACTTCAACTTCATTAAAGGTTTATAAGGATGATGTTTTTGTTCAGGAACTTACTTATCCTGAAAATAAAATGGATGATTTTGTTTTAGGTTTTGCTCAGAATCATATTGTTTTCCAGGATATGAACTTTGACGGCAATGAAGATATCTGCCTTACAATTTCAGCAAACGATGGTATTTTTAATTATTGCTGTTGGCTTTACGATTCAGCAAAGGGCGAGTTTGTTTATAACGAAGCTCTTTCAGCATTCACATCAATGGCATTAGATACAGTAAATAAGCAGGTTGTTGTTACAGAAAAAGATGGCGGAAATGTATCATATATTCTTTATGAATGGGTAGATGGTGAGCTCAAAAAGGTAGAAGTTAAAGATGAATTACCTGAAACTGTTACAAATACAGTTCTTGGCTCAACAAGCTCAGGCTCAACTGCTTCAAGAGAGCCTGAAACATCAAAAAATAATGTAGTTAAAGATACTACTGTACCAAATATCATTGTACCACAACCTGAAGTAACAACTCCATCAGGAGGTGGTTCAGCTTCAGATGGTAGTATTAACTACGCACCTGATGTTTACGGTAATGAGTGGTATTGATTGTAAAATAGAGAGGGTTTAATTATGTCAGAAGAAATTAAAATTGTAGAAGAAATTTCAGAAGTAGCAGTATCAAAAGAAGTAACAGATAATAAAATGACCTTAAAGGAAGAAGCAGAAAACTTTAAGTTCTTCAAAAATTGTTCAGCTACATTAAAAAAACTTTCTGTTGCGGTTTTTGTAATTAACTTGTTCTTTATTGTAATTGGTGTTGTAATCGGTGCAGTAGTTGCCAGTGCTTATATGGGTGCTCAGGTGGTAATGCTACTTGCTGTTCCGATTATTTCTGTTGTAGTTATTCTTGTGATTATTGCAAGACTTATTTCTGCTTTGATTTACGGCTTTGCAGAAATAGTAGAAAAACACGAAAAATAAAGGTGATTATATGAAAGAATTGTTTCATAAACTCAGAGAGGCTGAGTGTGATGTTGATGCTGCTTTAGAGCGTTTTCTTGACGATGAAGATTTATATGAGCAGTTTTACTCAGAGCTTCTTAATGACGAAGCATTCAGTAATTTAGGTGTAGCATTAAATGAAAACAGACTTCAGGATGCTTTTGAGTATGCACACACCTTAAAAGGAATAATCGGCAATATGGGTTTAACTCCGCTTTATGAAACTGTGTGTGACATCGTTGAGCCTTTAAGAGTTAACACTTCAGAGGGTGTAAACGAAAAATATGAGGAGCTTTTAAAGCAAAAAGAATATTTTAGCCAGTTTATAGAATAAAGTACTTGACAAATATATTTTGTGGGTATATAATTTTCACATAATTTTTAGGAGGTAATGTAGATGATTCGTAATTTTGTTTATCGATTTTTTTACTTTATGAATGCGGATTGTCTATGTGCCGAGTAAAAGTATTATTCTTTTACAGTATATAGTCAATCTGCATTTCTGCTGTGTTTTTTCATAGTAGGTGTGCAGATTTTTTATTTTTTAAATTTAGGAGAATGGATTATGATTTCAGAAAAAATGATGGGCCTCGGCAAAAAAAGTTCGGTAATTCGTGAGATTTTCGAGTATGGCAAAAAAAGAAAAGCAGAAATCGGCGAAGAAAATGTGTTTGATTTCAGTTTAGGTAATCCGAGTGTTCCGGCACCTGCAGAGGTTACAGAAATAATGAAGGAATTTTTAAATACGGTTCCTGCTGAAGTGCTTCACGGTTACACATCAGGCCCTGGTGATATTGGCGTAAGAACAGAAATTGCTACATATATTAAAAATAAGTTCAAAATTGAAGCTAACCCGAATCTTATTTATATGACTTGCGGTGCAGCGGCTTCGCTTACCATTTCTTTAAATGCTCTTGTAAATCAGGGTGATGAGGTTATAGCTTTAGCACCGTTCTTCCCTGAATATAGAGTATTCGCAGAGCAGGCAGGTGCAGTTTTAAAGGTGGTTGCTTGTAAAACTGAAGATTTACAAATTGATTTTGTTGCTTTAGAAAAGGCTATTACAAATAAAACCAAAGCAATTATTGTGAATTCACCAAATAATCCGTCAGGTGTTATTATTCCTGAATGTGATATTGTTAAGCTTTCAGAGCTTTTAAATGAAAAGCAAAAAGAATTCGGTACAGAAATTTATCTTTTAGCAGATGAGCCATACAGAGAGCTTGTTTTCACGGGTGAAGAAGTGCCATATATTCCCAAGTATTATGATAATACAATTGTTTGCTATTCTTATAGCAAAGCACTTTCATTACCTGGCGAAAGAATTGGTTATATCTTCGTTTCACCGGCTTTAAAGGACTGTGGCGATGTTTATGCCGCTGTTTGTGGTGCTGGTAGAGCGTTAGGTTATGTTTGCGCACCAAGTCTTATGCAATATACAATTGCAAAGTGCTTAGATAAAACTGCCGATGTTTCTATCTATGAGAAAAACAGAAAAATGCTTTATGATGCGCTTACTGAGTATGGTTACACAGTAATTAAGCCTGACGGTGCATTTTATATGTTTGTAAAGTCACCTGAAGAGGACGCGAATGCATTTTGTGAAATGGCTAAAAAATATGAGTTGTTATTAGTACCAAGTGATGACTTTGGTGTAAAAGGCTTTGTAAGAATTTCTTATTGCGTTTCACCTGAACAAATTAAGAATTCTTTACCTGCGTTCAAAAAACTTTATGAGGAATACAAAAAATGAGTGATATAAACGAATTACAACAGGCGAGAGAAATAATCAACGAGGTTGATAAGCAAATTGCGGTTTTGTTTGAAAAAAGAATGAATGCCGCAAAGCAGGTTGCCGATTATAAAAAGAAAAACGGACTTCCTGTTGAAGACCTTGACAGAGAAAAAGCATTAGTTGAGAAAATGCTCACTTACATAGAAAACGAAGACCTGAAAACATATTATATAGGTTTTATGAATAACACTATGGAGCTTTCTAAAGCCTACCAAAGACGCCTTTTAGATGGTATGAAGGTTGCTTTTTCAGGTGTAAAAGGGGCTTTTGCAGATATAGCTGTTAAAAGAATCTTCCCTTATTCTGAAAGAGTTTCTTACAAAAATTTCAAGGCGGCTTATAAGGCAGTAGAAAATGGTGAGTGTGATTGTGCTGTTTTACCAATCGAAAACAGCTACGAGGGTGATGTGGGTCAGGTTATGGATTTAACCTACTTCGGCTCATTATACATAAACGGAATTTTCGATTTGCCTGTTGAGCAAAATTTATTCGGTACTAAGGATTCAGATATTAATGATATTAAATCTGTAATAAGTCACAAGCAAGCGTTAGGACAATGTGCAGAATACATAAACGAGCACGGCTTTGAAACTGTTGAAGAGGTTAATACAGCAGTTGCCGCAAAAAAAGTGTTTGAACAAAATGATAAAACACAGGCAGTTGTTTGTAGCATAGAAGCTGGCGAAGAATACGGCTTAAAGCTTCTTGACAGAAAAATCAATAAAAACAGTACAAACACAACTCGTTTTGCAGTATTCTCAAGAGTTCAGCGTGATGTTTCACCTAATAGTGACACAAACTTTATTCTTTTATTTACAGTTAAAGATGAAGCAGGTTCACTCGGTAAAGCAATTTCTGTTTTTGGCGAAAACGGCTATAACTTAAAGACGCTTAAAAGCCGTCCATCTAAAGATGTTATATGGAATTACTACTTCTTTGTTGAGGGCGAGGGTAAGCTTTCAAAAGAGGCAGAAGAAAATCTTATTAAATCGCTTTCCGGTGTATGTACCAATGTACGCCTGGTAGGTAAATTTACGAAAGAAATGAGAATCTGATGATTATAAATGTAAAAACTTCAAGCGGTAATTATGATATTACATTAAAGCGAAACGCTTTAAATGAAGTTAATAGTATTTTAAATATCAAAGGCAAGGCTTTAATAGTAACAGATAGCGGTGTGCCTGAGATTTACGCAAAAACTGTTGCAGGTCAGATTGAAAATAGTGTTATATACACTTTTCCGCAAGGTGAACAGAGCAAGAATTTTGAAGTGTATTCTGCACTTTTAAAAGCACTGGCAGAGAATAAGTTTGACCGTAAAGATTGTGTTATAGCAGTCGGCGGTGGTGTGGTTGGCGATATGGCAGGCTTTACTGCCGCAACCTATATGCGTGGTATTTCATTTTACAATATTCCGACAACACTTCTTTCACAGGTTGACTCTTCAATCGGCGGAAAAACTGCAATAGATTTTTTAGGCTATAAAAATTTAGTCGGCGCATTTTATCAACCAAAAGCGGTTATTATTGACCCGAATGTCTTAAATACTTTAACCGACAGGCAATTTAATAACGGACTTTCTGAAAGCATTAAAATGGCGGCTACCTCCAACAGTGAGCTTTTTGAATTATTAGAGAATAATAATGCAAAAGATATTATTGATACAGTAATTGAAAAATCACTTCTTATAAAAAAAGCAGTGGTTGAAGAGGATGAAAAAGAAACAGGACTTCGCAAGGTTTTAAACTTTGGCCACACAGTAGGTCACGCCATTGAAACTGTTACAGGTCTTAATGAGCTTTACCACGGTGAATGTGTCGCACTCGGTATGATGTTTATGTCTTCAGGTGAACCGAAAGAAAGAATTGCCGAGTTACTCATAAAAAATAATTTACCAATTAAAACAAGCTTTGACAGGGAGGCTGTTTTTGAAGCATTACAGCACGATAAAAAATCAGCCGGTAGCGGTGTTAACGCCGTATTTGTTGACAAAATTGGTGAATTCAGCTTTAAATTTTTAGAGTTTTCTGAAATATATAAACTCTTGAAAGGGGTGTCTTGAATGAAAAACACATTAGGTAATAGTGTAGCAGTAACTGTTTTTGGTGAAAGTCACGGTAATGCTGTTGGTGCTGTAATCGATGGTTTACCGGCGGGAATAGAAGTTAATGAAGCCTTTATTGCCCATCAGCTTGATTTAAGAAGACCTTACGGAAAAATCTCAACCCCTCGTCAGGAAGCTGACAAATTCACAATTGAGAGCGGTGTGTTTAACAATAAAACAACAGGCACACCTATCTGCATTTTAATCCCGAATGAAAATACAAAATCTAAAGATTATAGCAAAAGCTATGGTTTAGCAAGACCCGGTCACGCAGATTTTACAGCATTTTCAAAATATAACGGAAATGAAGATTATCGTGGCGGAGGTCATTTCAGTGGCAGAATTACCGCAGGTATTGTAGCAGCAGGTGCAATTGCCATTGATGCTTTAAATAAAAAAGGCATTAAAATAGCAACTCACATAAAAAAATGTGCAGGTGTTGAAGATAGCAAATTTACCGATTACAATAGCGAGATTGACTTATTAAATAAAAAACTCTTTGCAGTGATTGATGACTCTAAGGGCGAAGAGATGATTAAAAATATAGAAAAAGCCGCACTTCAGAAGGATAGCGTCGGCGGTGTGCTCGAAACAGTAGTTTTAGGGCTTCCCACTGGTGTAGGTGAGCCGTGGTTTGATTCTGTTGAAAGTATGCTTTCACACGCACTTTTCGGAGTTCCTGCTGTTAAGGGCATTGAGTTTGGTTGTGGCTTTCAGTGTGCTGATATGCTCGGTAGCGAAATGAATGACGCATTTTATATTGAAAATGACATAGTGAAAACAAAAACAAATAACAACGGCGGAATTAACGGTGGAATAACAAACGGAATGCCTGTTACATTTAAATGTGCAGTAAAGCCAACACCGTCAATTGCCAAATCACAGGAAACAATCAATTTCAAAACTAATGAGAATACAGATATTGAAATTTCCGGTAGGCACGACCCTTGCATTGTTCATAGAGCAAGAGTAGTGGTAGATAGCATAACTGCACTTGTTCTTTGTGATTTGTTAGCACAAAAATTTGGTACAGATTGGCTCGGTGAAAAGTAATGGAATATGGCTGTATAGGTGAAAAATTAGGTCATAGCTTTTCAAAAGAAATCCACAATGCCTTAACCGATTATAACTATGAGTTAAAAGAAATAGCAAAAGAGAATGTTGATGCATTTATGCGTGAACGCGATTTTAAAGCTATAAATGTCACAATTCCATATAAGGAAACTGTAATTCCTTATCTTGACTCTGTTTCAGATGAAGCAAAAAAAATAGGTGCAGTAAACACAATTGTAAATAAAAATGGTGTGTTATATGGTTATAATACAGATTTTTATGGTATGAAAAGCCTTATTGAAAGAGCAGAGATAGAACTCGAAAACAAAACAGTCGCTATTTTAGGCGGTGGCGGTACCTCTAAAACTGCTTATGCTGTTGCAGAGTCTTCAGGGGCTAAAGCCATTTATAAAGTGTCAAGAAGCTCTAAAGATGGTTTTATTACTTACGATGAACTCTATAATATAAGTGACAGCATAGATATAATTATAAACACAACACCTGTTGGAATGTACCCGAATATTTATGCTTCAGCGGTAGAGATAGAGAAATTTAAAAATCTTTCAGGTGTTGTCGATGCGGTTTATAATCCTCTTCGTTCAAAGCTTGTTTTTGATGCTTCAGAAAATAACATTAAAGCAGTTGGCGGTCTTTATATGCTCGTAGCTCAAGCAGCTGCGGCAGTTGAAAAATTTATAGATACCGAAGTTAAAACCGAGAAAATTGAAAGAGTATTTAAAGGTCTTTTTAATAATAAAGAAAACATTGTGCTTATTGGTATGCCTGCCTCAGGTAAAACTACCATAGGAACAGAGCTTTCAGCAATTTTAAACAGACCGTTTTATGATAGCGATAGGCTGATTGAAGAAACAGAAAATTGCACAATACCTGAAATTTTTAAAAATAAGGGTGAAGCATATTTCAGAGAATGTGAAGCTGATGCAATATTCACACTTTCTAAAAACAATTCGTCTGTTATTTCAACGGGTGGCGGTGCTGTTTTAAATAAAAAGAATATTGAGCTTTTAAAAGAAAACGGAAAAATATTCTTTTTAGACCGACCATTAGAAATGCTTGTTACTACAAATGACAGACCATTGTCATCAAACAGAGCAGATTTAGAAAAACGCTACAATGAGCGCTATGAGCTTTATAAAACCTATGCAGATGTTCTTTTAGACGCAAGTGGTAGCATAGAAGATGTAGTAAATCAGATATTGAAGGTGTTAGAATGAAAATACTTGTAATTAACGGACCTAATATAAATATGCTTGGCATTCGTGAGCCCGGTATTTATGGTACTGAAACTTACATAACACTTGTTGAAAAAATTGAGAAATATGCAAAAGAAAAGGGTGCAGGGGTTAAGTGCTTTCAATCAAATCACGAGGGTGATATTGTTGATGAAATACAAAAGGCATACAACAATTTTGATGGAATAGTTATTAACCCTGCGGCATATACTCACACAAGTGTAGCAATTTTAGACGCCTTAAAGGCTGTTTCAATTCCAACAGTAGAAGTACATATTTCAGAGGTTTCAGAGCGTGAAGCATTCAGGCAAATAAGCTTTGTCCGTGAATATGCTTTTAAAACTATCACTGGTCACGGAACTAACGGTTATTTAGAGGCAATTGACGCTTTACTTGAAAGGGTGCGTTAAATGGTTGTAGAAATTAGTAAAAGCACAGCACAGGGCGAAATAGTTGCCCGTAGCTCAAAAAGCTATATGCACCGCGCTTTAATTGGTGCAGCACTTTGTGATGGCGAAACAGTAATAGAAAATATAGCAGAGTCAGAGGATATTACAGCAACAATAAAATGCCTTGAAAAGCTTGGAGCCAAATTCACTTTTTCAGCTACAACAGTTAAAGTGCAGGGTATATCACCAAAAGAAAAAATTAAAAATCTTTCACTCTTTGCTAATGAAAGCGGTAGCACATTACGATTTTTAATTCCTGTTTCTTTATTATATAGTGAGAATGTAGAGTTTACAGGTAGCAAACGGCTTTTAGAAAGACCGCAAACGGTTTATGAAGAAATATTTCCGGGGAAAAATTGCTTTATAAAAAGAACTACTGAAAAAATCGCTGTCGGCGGTTGCTTAAAGGGTGGCTTATATGAATGTAAAGGCGATATAAGCAGTCAATTTCTGACAGGACTTTTATTTACTTTACCACTTTTAAATGAAGATAGTACTATTCATTTAATTACTGAGCTTCAATCTTCACCCTATATTGACCTGACTTTAGAAATCCTGAATGAATTTGGTGTTAAAGTTGAAAGACCAAATAGCAGAGATTTTGTAATAAAAGGGAATCAGGAGTTTAAGCCTACAAAGCTTTACTGCGAGGGCGATTGGTCAAATGCCGCATTTTTAGATGCATTTAATCTAACAGGCGGTAGCGTTACATTAAAAGGCTTAAATGAAAACAGCACACAAGGGGACAAAATATACAGAAAATATTTTGAACAATTAAAGCAGGGCACCCCTACTTTAGATATTACTGATTACCCTGATTTAGCCCCGATTTTAATGACAATGGCTTCAATTTTAAACGGAGCTACCCTGAAAGGTACAAGTCGTCTTAAAATAAAAGAAAGTGACCGCGGAGAAGTAATGAAAAAAGAGTTAGAAAAATTCTCTGCAGATATTACTGTTCTGGACGATGAAATAATAATAAAAAAAGCAGATTTGAAAGCACCGACAGAAACGCTTTGTGGCAACAATGACCATAGAATTGCAATGTCACTTGCAGTAATTAGTAGCGCTTTTGGTGGAAAAATTGAAAATGCAGAATGTGTTAACAAAAGTTACCCGTTATTTTTTAAAGATTGCGAGAAACTTGGTATAAATTTAAATCTTAAATAATGGAAGTGTTTTAAATGAGTATGAATTTCAAAGGGAAATTACCAATCCCGAAAGAAGTAAAGGAGCGTTTTCCTTTAACACAAGAAATGACAGAACAAAAAGCAAGAAATGACGAAGAAATCAAGAATATTTTTTCAGGTAAATCCGATAAATTCTTGCTTGTAATCGGACCTTGCTCTGCTGACTATAAGGATGCAGTTTTAGATTATATACATCGTCTTCGCAAGGTTCAGGATAAGGTTCAGGACAAAATCTTTATAGTACCAAGAATTTATACAAACAAGCCAAGAACAACAGGTGATGGCTATAAAGGTATGGTGCACCAACCGGACCCTGACAAAGAGCCTGATATGTACGAGGGTATTGTAGCAATTCGTGATATTCATATGTCAGCATTAAAGGAAACAGGCTTTTCTTGTGCAGATGAAATGCTTTACCCTGATAACTACCGTTATCTTTCAGATATTCTTTCTTATGTTGCAATTGGTGCAAGAAGTGTTGAAAATCAACAGCACAGATTAGCCGCAAGTGGTCTTGAGGTGCCGGTTGGTATGAAAAACCCTACAAGTGGCGACTTGTCAATTATGATGAATGCAATTACCGCGGCACAGCATAAGCACACATTCATTTATCGTGGTTGGGAGGTAACAAGTGACGGTAACCCTTATGCACACGCAATTATGCGTGGCTTTGTTGACAGAGACGGTCACTCAATTTCAAACTACCACTACGAAGATTTGCAACATTTAAGCGATTTATATGCTGCTTCAGGACTTCAGAATCCGTCAGCAATTATAGATGTAAACCACGCAAACTCCGGTAAAAAATATCTTGAGCAAATCAGAATCACAAAAGATATTCTTTACAGTATGGCACATAACAACGACATCAAAAAGCTTGTTAAAGGCTTGATGATTGAAAGCTATATTGAAGACGGTGCACAAAAAATCGGCGAAAATATCTACGGTAAATCAATCACCGACCCATGCTTAGGCTGGGAAAAAACCGAAAGACTTATTTACGATATTGCAGAGACACTTTGAGTTGTCGGCTGTCAGAAATCAGGAAACAGGAAACAGGAAACAGGAAACAGGAAACAGGTTTTTCTAAATGCTGAGTGCTGAATGCTGAGTGCTGAATTGTGGGTCTGCGACGCTATTATAATTGAATATCAATAAAGATGAAATTATCCTATCATTCATAGTTGATGTTAAAACCAACTTTAAATGATAGGATAAACTATTTTTTATTAATTAATAATTATAATCAAGTCCGCAGGACTTCCGAAACTCAGCACTCAGCACTTTAAAAAGGCGTAGCCCCGAAATTTTCAATTTTCAACTTTCAATTTTCAATTATAATTGCTAACGCAGTTCCGAAATTCTGCATTCTGCACTCTGCCTTCTGCATTTACTTGCAACAGCCATCACATTCACTAAACATCCCTCGAATTTTTCGGGGGATTTGTGCATTGTTTAACACTTGCAGATGGTTTATAATTAAAGTATAATACCATATTTGTATCTAAAAAAAGGAGTGTTTTTATGAAACGAATTTTATGCTCACTTTTATCAATTTTATTTGTTATAGGTGTTTTCTTTAGTGTACCTATGACTGCAAGTGCTTTTTATAGTGATATTAAATATCTCGGCACTTATGAAATTGAAGAGCAAATCAATCCACTTTATAAAGGGTTAGTAGATGAATCAGATTATCTTGCTATAAAACCTGATGTTTATTATTCTGATGGTTTGGATGATTTTGATGCAAATCTTTATTCAAGTGATAAAGAGGTTTCGGCTACTGTTATCCGTGAGGGTATGGAGGACAGATTGGCTACTGTTACTATTTATTATAAAACAAATGAACAATTGACAGAAGAAACTGCAAGCTTATTATTTAATGAGCTTCAGGAACTCGCTTTAAAAGAAACTGATGTTGCAACACAGGGTGATTCTTTGCGCTATGGTTATAAATCATCTTCTGCAAATATTGAAGGCGTTTCTGACGGCACTAACTACTATTATAAATATATTATCAGTTATGAGTATTACACAACTGCTGAGCAAGAAGCGGAATTGACTCAGAAAGTTGAAGAAGTAATAGCAAATTTTGGTTTTGTATCAGCAACAACTGAAAAAGCAAAGTCAGATGCGATTTATGATTATATTACCGATAATGTAACTTATGACAATGCTAACTTGAATGACAGTACATATTATTTAAAATTTACCCCATACGCAGCACTTATAAATAAAACTGCTGTGTGTCAGGGTTATGCTATGCTTTATTATCGTTTTGCAGAAGAAACCGGTCTTGATTGCCGTATTGTTTCAGGCACAAGTCAAGGGCAGAACCACGCTTGGAATATTGTAAAGCTTGGCGACTATTATTACTACCTTGACTCAACCTGGGATGCAGGGTATTCAAATTATAACTACTATTTAAAAGGAACTACATTTTTTTCTGAAAATCACACAAATGAGGCAAGATTTGAGACAACTGAATTCAAAAGCAGTTATAATATTTCTTCAGAAAATTTTATTAATCAATCTGTTGATGATGTAAATGAATATTTTAATTATACAGTAGATAATAATATAGCTACAATTACAAATTATTATGGTACTGAAGAGCATGTTGTTGTACCAGCGGTATTAGGTGGATACCCTGTGCAACACATTGGTTATCACGCTTTTTATTCTAATGAAAATATAAAAGAGATTACATTCAGCGAAGGCATTCAATCGATGTCAGAATCCGCAATAAGCAGTTGTATAAATTTAACAACAGTTAATTACCCAAGTACAATGTATATGGAGTACGATAAATACGGTGAAACATCTTTGAGTGGCTATACAACGATTCCTATGTATTGTGATAACATTTCAAAAGTGACCGTTGCACAAGGTAATAGTTATATGTGCGTAGTAGATGGTATTTTGTACAGTGCTGATATGCAAACCGTTATTTATTGTCCACCGGCATCAGGCAAAACTAATGTTGTCTTACCTGAAACTATTACAGATATTGCACCGAGAGCGTTTGATGGTTGTAATACTTTAACTGAAGTGGTTCTTCCTGACACTTTGAAATGTATAGGTTATTGGAGTTTTATAAATTGTGCGAATCTTACTGAAATTGAAATTCCCGAGAATTGTGAATTTATTGGACAATTCGCATTTATGTATACAGCTTTAAAATCTTTTAATGTGCCAAAAGCAATGGAGACAATTATGCCTTGTGCTTTTCAAGATACATATTTAGAATCAATAACACTTGACCCACAAAATGAAACTTTTACAATGCAAAACGGAGCATTATGTAAAAATACCGCTCTTATTGTTTATGCTATCGGTTCATCTGATGCAGACGATGTGTTTGAGCTACCTGAGTCAATAACATATATTTATCCAAATGCATTTAATGGTGCAAGATTTAAGTCTGTTAAATTCAACGATGTTATTGAAACAATAGGTTCATCCGCTTTTTCAGATTGTGCAAATCTGAATCATATAGAAATACCAGCAACAGTTACAACTATTGAGGATTATTTGTTTTATGATTGTGTTAAATTAGTCAGCGTTATTATTCCTGACTCGGTTACAGAAATTTCACCAAATTTATTTTTAAATAATAAAGATGCGGTTACTATTTATTATGAAACAGAATTAAGTGCGGCATATCAATATGCAGTGGACAATGGTATGAAGAAAGATTCTGTAAGTAATTTCAATGTTAATTGTAAAAATGGTCACAATCTTGTGAAAACAAGAACAGAAAAAGCTTACACATTTATTTGTAGTGAATGTAATGGTGAAGCGGAAAAACAAGGACTGTTAGATATTTATTCTGCTACTCTCGAACTGGAAACAAATGAATTTGTTTATAAACAACCGTTTAACCCAGTTGTAAAATCAGTGAATTACAAGGGCAGGGAATTGGTTGAAGGTGTAGATTATGTTGTAGTAATACCAGATAATACTTATACTTTATATGTTAAGGGTATAAATGATTTTACTGGTGCAAAGCATGCTACAATTACATTAAAACCAGCTGATTTAAATGATTTTAATATATCTTTAGAATATGATGAAATAGAGTACACTGGTTTTTACCATACACCAGAGGTGAAAATTGAAGGGTTAGATTATTATTATAATGTTTCTTATTCAAATAATTTGAATGCAGGAACAGCTACAGTGACAATTACAGGTAATGACTTGTGTAAAGGAACTGTGACCAAAACATTCAAAATTTTACCGCGCGATATTTCCGATTATCAGTTACAACTTGAACATGATGTTTATAGTTATGATGGTACACCTAAAACACCCGCATTTTCAATATATTTAGAAAAAGGTGTTGATTATACAGGTCCTGTATATACCAACAATATCAATGTGGGTGAGGGTACTGTATCTATTACAGGTATTGGAAATTATAAAGGAACTGCAACAGCTACATTCACTATTATCCCAGTCTACCTTAATGGTAATATGGTTAATTATTCTTTAGAATATGATCGTGTAGTTTATGACGGAAAAGCTAAAACGCCAAAAGTTAATGTTGAAGGCTATACTGAGGGTGTTGATTTTGAGGTTGAATATACAGACAATGTTGAAATCGGCTGGCCTTCTGTCCGTGTTACATTTATAGGTAATTATACGGGTGATTTTGTAACAGCTTTCCAGATTTATGATGATAAGTGGCTTGGTGAACACAAAATCGAATTAGAAAAAGAAGAATACACTTATACAGGTTCCGAAATATGTCCTAAGGTTACAATTAAAGGTTTAACTGAAAATGTCGATTATACAGTTACTTATACAAGTAATTCATCGCCGGGTTTAGCTTTAATAACAGTAAATGGTATTGGTTCTTATTATGGAATATTACAAACATTTTTTACAATAGTTGAATCATCTCACACCCACAGCTACACAAGTAGTGTGACAAAACAACCAACCTGTACAACTGCAGGCGTAAAAACATTCACTTGCTCTTGCGGTGATTCTTACACAGAAGCAGTTTCCGCAAAAGGTCACACCGAAGTAACTGTAACAGGCAAAGCAGCGACTTGTACAGCTACAGGACTTACAGATGGTAAGAAATGTTCAGTTTGCGGTGCAGTGACAGTAGCACAACAAACAATCAAAGCAACAGGACACAAAGAAGTAGTAATTCCTGCAGTGGCACCAACATTAACAACAGTTGGTAAAACAGAAGGTAAAAAGTGCTCAGTATGCGGCACTGTAACAGTAGCGCAAAAGAATGTTGCAAAACTTACACTCGCAACCCCAACAGCAAAAACTGCGAACACAGCAAAAGGTATTACAATCACCTGGAACGCTGTTGAAAACGCAGAAAAATATATTGTTTACCAGAGAG
>SVPR01000002.1 GCA_015065785.1 Oscillospiraceae bacterium
CGTTAATCGGCTGGAAATCTCTTGGCTACGGTGATGAAAAAGTTTATTTACCTGGTGAAAAATATACAATGGGTGAGTTTATGCTTTACTTCAGCGCAGTTTATGAAGCAAATGATGACACACCTTATATTGTAAATCATATCCGTGAAGATGTAGACGGTAGCTTTACTTCTAGTGAATGTGAAACAGAAACTGAAAAACTTACAGGTACTACTGATTCTAAAGTAAAACCTGAAGTAAAAACTTATAAAGGTTACACATCACCTGCAAAACAGGAAGTAACAATTGCCGGTGACGGTACAACAGTTGTAAATTATCATTATTACAGAAACGAACACTATATAAAATTTGAATTGGATGGCGGTATTCTTCGTGGTACTTACACACCAAGTTATAAATACGGTGTTCCGTTCTATGTGTTTGAATATGAAGATGGTTTCTCACTCACAAAGACAGGTTATGTTTTAAAAGGTTTCTACTTAAAAGGCGATGAAACAAAAACTTTAATAGATACCGATTATTATATTTCAGGTGATGAAATTTACTCGGATGAGGATATTGTTTTTGTTGCTCTTTGGGAAGCAGAACCATACAATTATAAAACTGAGTATTATCTTGAGCAATTGGATGGTACTTATGCACTTACTCAGACCGAAACAGGTAAAGCACCATTCGGTTCAACAGTAAATGCTGATGAAATTTCATTTACAGGCTTTACAGTCAATAAAAATGTAAGCGGTTCTGTAAGCAGTGGTGTAATTACTTCAGATGATGCTCTTACATTAAAACTTTACTACACAAGAAATACTTACGATGCAAAATGGATGAGTTACGATGGTTCAACAGTTCTTGCTACAACAAAGGTTAAATTCGGTGATACAATTAAAGCACCTGCTACCTTTAACGCTGATAATACCCGACCTGGTTATGCATTGACAGGTTGGCTTGATGTTGAGTATGGTAAGATGTCAGCAGATGGTGCAACACTTTATGCGAAAACAAGTGGTGTATGGACTGCGGCAAACTACACAGTAGCATTTAGTGGTAACGGTGCAACAAGTGGTACAATGCAGAGTCTCTCACTTACTTACGGACAGAGCAAAGCACTCACATCAAACGCATTTAAAAAGACTGGTTATGTTTTCAACGGTTGGAATACAAAAGCAGATGGTACAGGTACAAAGTATTCTGACCAGGAAACAGTTCTGAATCTTGCAACATCTGGTACAGTTACACTTTATGCGCAGTGGATTGCAGGTAACAGTACTGCTTATAAGGTTGAACACTACTTTGAAGATTTAGCCGGTAAGTTTGTTATTGATAATTCAAAAACACAGAGCTTTACAGGTGTTACAAATTCAACAGTAAATGCTTCTGAAATAACAGTTGACGGATTTACATTTGACAGTAACAATGCACTTAATGTCAAGTCTGCAACAGTAAATGCAGACGGCAGTACTGTATTAAAACTTTACTACACAAGAAACAGCTATGACCTTGTATTCGATTTCAATAACTCAACTATTAAAACTATGGTTGATATAAAAGAAGTTGATGAAGAAACCGGTGAGGAATATGTTGTGGGTAGTGAAGTAGGTAACTTCTCATTCGAGAGTGCTACAGTTTCAGTAAAATACGGTCAGTCAATTGCTGATGCAGTGGCGAGTGTAGAAATTCCGGAAGCGGCAGGCTACGTGTTCGAAAAATGGACACTTGAAAATGCGTCCTATGACGAATCAACAACCATGCCGATTGGCGGCTTGACGCTTTACGCAAGCTGGAAGCCGATTGAAATTACCATTACGTTCTACTGTGGTAATAAGTATAGCGGCTATAGCGGTGCAACAGGTACTACTGTAGCAAAGACTTATAATTACGGTGATGAAATAAGCTTGCCTGAGCTCGATTTTGCTTATGAAGACCGCGTAATTACAGGTTGGGTATTCAATGACTGCTCGGGTGGCCCTGGTCAGTATCCTATTCATTATGAATGGCCATTGCAATTAGTATATGGCAGATATGAATCCGGTTGGGGATTCTTTGATGAAAACAAAACTTCATTAGAAATGTCACCATACTGGAGCAAGAGTTACACAGAAATTACCTTCAATGGTAATGGTGGTACAGGTTCAATGGAAAAACAACTTATTGACCGTAATGCAGGTGGTATGCCAATATTCAAAAATAAATTTGTCCGTGACGGATATGAATTTATTGGATGGAATACTGTAACTGACGGCTCAGGTGTTGCGTACAGTGATTGTGGATACTTTGTGCCCGTTGAGGCAAACGGTAAGAGTGAAGTAATTCTTTACGCACAGTGGGAAAAAGTTTCTGCTGAATAAAACAATTTCATCCCATATAAGTTACTGACTTGTATGGGATGATTTTTTTAATAATGCAATATTTTATAAAAGTAAGGGTAAGCACTGAAGAACTGATTTAAAGTTGTTCTTGTGTTAGAACCGGGGTCATTTATATAGAATGACGATGTTGTAAGTGTATTTGTTGCTTTAACACCGGTTACAACAACATAGTGCTGACCACCGTTTGATTTTTTTGCACCTACGATAACAGGTTTACCTTGTTCTAAAAGACTGTAAATTTTATTAAGATAACCATTTGAAGAGGTTATTTGTGTGTAATAGCTCGGCCAATAAACCGCACCACCTGAAGTGTATGAAAGCTTTTTAGCCATATTGTGCGGATAAATTGTTGTGCTTGTTCTCTTGCTTTCAAGCATTGCAATTGCAGTTGTAGCACAACCGATTTTTGCAATTGATTGACCTGAAGAGCCTAAGGTAACATTTGCCCAACGGGAGTCTGTTTGTTTAAAATCAGGCACACCTGAAAGTTTTATTGCTTTATAACTCGTAGAAGTATTAGAAGAAGCGGAGCTTGTTAAATAAGCACTGCTTACATAACCCGTTTTTGTACCATTATAAAGAATTTTTGACCAACCGTTTGAGGTTGAAATTACAGGCACCTTTGTGCCACTGCTAAGCCTTGCAAGAACAGTGCCACTTGTAGAAGCCGAGCTTCTTACATTAAGGTTACCAGAAGTAGTTTTTACTGTTTTAACATCCTTTGAAGTAACTGTAATATAATCTGCACTGCAATAACCATAGCCCGAAGCACTGTATTTAACATACCAGAAATTTCCGGTTTTATTGATAAGTGTAACTTGCGAATTTCTTTTTAAGGTAGTAACAACACCTGATGAAGTAGAAGCACTTTTTCTTACATTGAGCGAAGTAGATGCGGTTGTGACCTTACCTACGCCATAAACCGTACTGCTTGCTTCTGCTGTCATAGTAAAGCTCTGAATTAAAGTTAAAGATAAAATTAAAGCTAAAATTAAACTACGCGTTCGTTTCATAAAAATAACACCTCGTATTTACTATTTTGTCATTTTGATTTGGCAAATGACTTTTTAATAGTAACATACGGGGTGCTCAATTTCATTATATAAATATTGGAAATAGGGACTAGGGACTGGGGACTAGGGACTAGGGACTGGGGACTAGTTTTCGTTTTTCTTACTTAGTTCTATGAATTCACCGGCAATATATTTTAAATCATCCATAGATTCAATAGAACTCATTTTTGCTCTGTATTCTGCCGCACCTCTGAGTCCTTTTGTGTACCAGGCGGCGTGCTTTCTCGCTTCTCTTATGCCGACTCTTTCGCCCTTGTATTCACAAAGCTTTTCAATGTGCTTAAGCATAATCAGCATTCTTTCAATAACAGGTGGCTCAGGTATAATTCTTTCGTGCGTGAGCCACGCATTTATTTGCTGGAAAACCCACGGTCTGCCTAAAGCACCACGGCCTACCATAACTAAATCGCAACCTGTTTCTTCAAGCATTTTTGCGGCACTCCTGCCGTCAGTAATATCGCCGTTACCAATAACAGGCACTTTTACAGCCCTTTTTACATCTCTTATAATGTCAATATTAACAGGGGGGGAGTACATCTGCACCTTTGTTCTGCCGTGAACTGTCAAAGCAGAAGCACCTGCTTGCTCACATCTTTTTGCAAGCTCTACTGCATTTATTGTGTTATCATCCCAACCCGAACGCATTTTTACCGTGACGGGTACAGCAGAGGCTTTAACAACCTCTTTTACTATTTGCTCTGCTAATTCAGGGCTTTTCATAAGCAACGCACCGCCACCCGAAGCTGCAACCTTAGGGGCTGGGCAACCCATATTTATATCAATAAATTGTGGCTTGAATTCTAAAGCTTTTTCAGCGGCAATAGCCATTATTTTTGGGTCGTTACCAAAAATCTGTGCACCGCAGGGGCGTTCAGGGTCAGTAATAGTTAAAAGCTCTTTGCTTTTTTTATCGTCAAGACTTAAACCCTTGGCGCTTACCATTTCTGTAACAGAGTAACAAGCGCCATAATTTACACATAATTCACGAAAGGCTCTGTCAGCAACACCTGCCATAGGTGCCAAAGCTACCTTGCCATTCCCTTGTAAAAAATCTAAACTCATATTTAGCCTTCTTTCATTCGTGAGTAGTATAGCATAATCAGAATGGTTCTTCAAGCCGTAATTAAATTAAAAATTGAAAATGGAAAATGGAAAATTTCGGAACTGCGTTGGCAATTATAATTGAATAACAAAAATATAAGTTCTATCATTTAAAGTTTTTTGTAAACTAAAAATGATAGAACTTTTTCTGTTTTCTGTTTTCTGCTTCCTGTTTCCTGAACAGTCCGCAGGACTTACGAAATTTTCCATTTTCAATTTAAAAGTATATCAATTAAATAAACCTTGAATAAAATTGTAATTTGATTTATAATAAATAAAGTATATTATAAATCCACGGGGGTGCTTTTATGCTTTGTCAGAATTGTCAGAAAAATGAGGCTAATATGCACATGAAAAGAATAATAAACGGAAGTGCTACTGAGGTTCATCTTTGCTCAGATTGTGCCCGTTCACTCGGTTATGGCGATAGCTTTGGTAGCTTCGGGCTTGGTTTTAGCGACCTTTTCAGTGACTTGTTAGGCAGGAGCGAAAAAACTCTTTCAGGAAGCAGTACTTTAAGATGTTCGCTTTGCGGAAAAAGCTTTTCTGATATAGCAGAAAGTGGCAGGGTAGGCTGTGCTGAATGTTATGTTACTTTTTACGATAAGCTTTTGCCAACATTAAGAAAAATCCACGGTAAAACTACCCACCAGGGAAAAGCACCAATGAATTTTGCCGAAATAAAGCAAGAGCCTCGTGTTAATGTTGATGACTTGAAAAATCAATTAAAAGCGGCTATTGAAAGAGAAGATTTTGAACTTGCGGCAACGCTTCGTGATGAAATCAACGCTATAAACGGGGGTGCTAAATAATGAGTGCAAAGTGGTATTTAGGCACTGGTGTTCAGAATGATGTTGTAATAAGCACAAGTGTTCACTTAGTCAGAAATTTAAGAGAATACCCGTTTCCGCAAATGCTTTCTTTACAAGATAAATTAAAAGTAAATGCCACTATTAAGGATGCGGTGGATTCTTTAACTGATTATAACTTCAATTATCTTGAAATGAAAATGCTTTCTCAATATGAGGTTGTGTCATTAGCAGAAAGACATCTTGTAAGTCCTGAATTTGCTTCTTCCAGAGATGGCAGAGCACTTTTAATTACAGAGGATGAAGCAGTGAGCGTAATGCTCAATGAAGAGGATCACATTCGTTTTCAGGTTATGTATGCCGCATTTTCACTTGATGAAGCCTATAAAACTGCAAACGAGATTGATAACGCTTTATCACAGAAGCTTAATTTCGCTTTTGATGAAAGAATAGGCTATTTAACACAAGACCCGACTATTATCGGTACAGGTATGAAAGCATCAGTTGTGCTTCACTTGCCTGGTCTTGCAAGTCTTATGCAGATTCCGAAGCTTATTTCAACTGTTCAGAAGTTAGGACTTACCTTGCGTGGCTCCTACGGTGAGGGTGCTGCGGCTAAAGGTGATTTGTTCAGATTGAGCAATAGTATAACTTTAGGTATTTCTGAAAAGGCGGCAATTGAGAATTTAAAATCTATTGCTTTACAAATTGCGGCACAAGAGAGAACTGCAAGAGAAGAAATTTTAAAATCAAATGCAACTGAAGATAAAATTTTCAGAGCTTACGGAACACTTAAATATGCACGACTTATTGATACAGATGAGCTTATGGAGCTTATGTCGTTAGTTCGTCTTGGTGCAGTCAAAGGTCTTATAAATATGGATACCGCAAAAATCGAGGGTATGATGATAAATATGCAGCCTGCAACAATCTCACTTTCGGTTGACAGACCATTGGACCGAAACGGCAGAGATGCTCTCAGAGCAAAGCGAGTAAGAGAAATGTTAGGGTAGTTTAGGAAGTTTTATTTTATGGCATTAAAACAAGAACAAAAGAAACAAATAGTTGCATCGCTTTTGTTGACGCTTGCGGCTTTTATATGGGGAAGCGCATTTGTTGCACAAAGTGAAGCACTGGATATTTTAGGGCAATTTACATTTTTAGCATCGCGTTCATTTTTAGGTGTTTTGACACTTATTCCGGTTTCCCTGGTAGTTTTCAAAAAGGGACAGAAAACAGGTGCAGGTGAACACAACGAATACAAAGCTTTCTTTTCAAAAGATTTAATATTGGGCGGTGCTCTTTGTGGAGTTGTATTGTTTGCCGCGTCCGCATTACAACAAGTCGGCATTATTTCATCAGGGGTAGGTAAATCAGGCTTTTTAACCACCCTTTACATATTAGCAGTTCCGATTTTAGGACTTTTCTTAAAACGCAAGATAAAGCCATTTATGTGGGTGTGCATTGCTCTCGGTATTGCAGGAATGTACTTTTTATGCGTAAGCGAAGCAAGTGCATTGAATTCCGGCGATTTAATGCTTATTCTTTGTGCGGTTTGCTTCGGTGTGCATATTATGGTTATAGACCACTTCGTAAAAAAGGTTGACGGTGTCCGTCTTTCATTGATTCAGTTTTTTGTTGTCGGAATATTATCACTTGTTACTGCATTGATTTTTGAAACAATTGATTTTGCTTTAATTAAAGCGGCTTTTATTTCAATTTTTTATGCCGGTGTTTTATCATCAGGTGTTGCATACACATTACAGATTGTATCGCAGAAAAATTTAAGTCCGACAGTTGCAAGTCTTTTAATGAGCCTTGAAGCAGTGTTTGCGGCACTTTCAGGTGCGGTGTTCGGCGAAAGACTTACAAGTAACGAAATATTCGGTTGTATATTAGTATTTATAGCAATAATATTAGCACAGCTACCTGTTGAGAATTTAAAATTTAAAAAGCCATCTACAAATCATTGATTTGCAGATGGCTTCTTTAGTTTTAAGTCTTATTCGCTAATTTAAACACATCGTGTTGAGTGCCTAAAATCATAATGTGGTCATTCTCAACAAATTTGTAGTTAGCACCGGGAGCGCCGGTTACTCTGTCACCGTTTTTAATAACAATAATGTTGACCTTGTAGTTTTTACGAACATCAACCTCCTGAATGGTTTTACCAATCCAGCTTACTAAAACGGGTATTTCGTAAATTGCATATTCATCGGTAATCTGAATTAAATCAAAAATGTTTTTCGCGTTGTATTTAATACCTGTTTTTTCAGCAATTTCTCTTTCAGGATAGATTGTGTCATCGGCACCGATTTTCTTTAAAAGATTTGCCTGACGGTCACGCTTTGCAATTGAAACAACCTTTTTTGCGCCTAATTCCTTAAGAAGCGAGGTTATTTCAAGAGAAGCCTGAAAATCTCTGCCTATGCAAACGAAGCATATATCAAAATTGTTTATGCCCAATGAACGAAGAACACCTTCGTTTTTACAGTCACCGATAAATGAGTCGGGGAATATGCTGTTGAGTGCTTCAACCTTTTCTTCATTTTTATCAACAATAACAACGTCATTGCCTAAATCAAGCATTTGCTTTGCTAAATGCTTACCAAATCTTCCTACGCCTATTACAAGTATAGATTGCATAATTTATTCTCCTTTTAACCTACAATAACATTTTCCTGTGGTCTGTCAACAGGTGCGTTTACTTTTTTCTCTGCCAGGGTGAGTACAAGGGTAAGACCGCCAACTCTACCACCAAACATAAGAGCAATTATAACAAGCTTTGAAACACCTGAAAGCTCTGTTGTTAATCCTTTTGAAAGACCTGAAGTGCTGATAGCACTTATTGTTTCAAAAATTGTGTCAGTAATCGGGAAGTTGTCAACTGTGCAAATAATTGCGGTTGCTGTGAATACTGCAGTAATATAAATGATTAAAATTGCAACTGCCTGTTTTAATGTTCCTGTCGGAATTGAACGCTTGAACACCTGAGGGTGTGTGTTGTTTCTTGCTGCGGCAAGTGTGAAAACAAATAATACGGCAACAGTTGTAACCTTAATACCGCCACCGGTTGAGCCTGAGCCTGCACCAATAAACATCAGAAGGTCTGTAAGCATTTCACTACCTTGTGAAAACTGTGAACAGTCTAAAATTGTAAAACCGGCATTTCTTGGTGTTACAGATGTGAAAAATGCTTTTAAAACCTTTTCCCAGATAGGTAAACCATCAAAGAGATTTTTGTCTTCAAAAATCAAGAAAAGTAATGCGCCACCCACAAACAAAATAAAGTTTGTTGCAAAAACTAATTTTGAGTGCAAGGAATATTTCTGAAAATCAAATTTATGATTTATCATATCGTCCCATACGAGAAATCCTAAGCCGCCGATTATGATAAGTACAATCAATGTTACACATACAAGAGGGTCATCGTGATAAGAGGTTAACGATGAAAATGGTTCTCTGATACCCATTAAGTCGAAGCCGGCATTACAAAATGCAGAAACCGAGTGGAATATTGAAAGCTCAATTCCCGGACCAACGCCGAATTCACTGCAATATCTTATTGCTAAAATAGCAGCACCAATGCCTTCTACAATAAATGTGACAAAAAATATTCGTTTTAATAGCTTGACAACACCGCTTAAACGCAGGGTGCCTTCAGATTGCATAAGCACGCGTCTTTCGTAAATGCCAATTCTTTTTCTTAAGAAAAGCGAAAACATTGAAATAACAATAATAAATCCTAAGTTACCAATTTGAATAAGTATAAGAATTACTATTCTGCCAAAGAGTGACCATTGAGAGTAGGTGTCATAAATAACAAGACCTGCACCGCTTATGGCACTTGTTGAAGTGAATATTGTATTTAAAATAGGTGTCACAGAGCCACTTGCAGAAGCTATGGGCAAGGTTAAAAGTGCAGCACCTATTAAGGTTAAAAGTGCGAAGCTTAACACAATCGTTTGTGTATAAGTAAATTTTTCACGAAGTTTTTCAAGCATTTTTTAAATACTCCAACTGAAAAAGAATTTTGATGTTAGTATAGCATAGTGTGTTTAAAGTTACAAGTGTAAAATAACCAAAAAATGCTACAAAATATTGATTTAATAAGTAAATTATGCTATATTTAATGTGTATAATTATTTTTTGAAAATGGTGGATTTTTATGAAACACTTAAAGAGAATTTTAGTGTCCTTGTTAGCAGGTATAATTGCATTTTCGGCGGTTTATTTTAACTTGCTTTCTATGGTAGATAAATCGGCAGAAGATGTTTTGTATCATAAAAGTTCCGGTACAATGGGGCAAATCAGAATTATTAAAATTGATGATAAAACAATGAATGAGCTCGGCGATATTTCTACCTGGGACCGTTCTGTTTACACAAAGCTTTTAGATACACTTTGTGTGTCAGAAGAAATCCGTCCTGCAGTAGTTGGATTCGATATTCTTCTTTCAAGTGAGAAAGATGAAAAAACAGATAAAGAATTCTCAGAAGCGTGTAAAAAATATAATAATGTAGTTTGTGGGTTCAGTTATGTATTTTCAAAAGAACTCCAGGAAGATGAAAATGGCAATCTTACAGAAAATTCAATGACTGTTAAAGAAAAGGTTTTACCATATAAAGAGTTAAGAGATGTAGTTGACATAGGTTTTGTTAATGCACTTATGGATAATGACGACAGCTTTATAAGAAGCTCGTTTTTATCATTCGATGAAACAGAAGCTGTTACTACAAAAAGCTTTAGTATGAAAGTCTACGAGAAGTATATGGAAAGTCAGGGTGCAACAATTAGCTTTCCGCAATCAGGAGTTATGGACTTCCGTTACAGCGGTAAATCGGGCGATTATGAAAATGTTTCACTTGTAGATGTTTTAGATGGCACAGTTCCCGCAAATGCATTTGACGATTGTATTGTTTTAGTTGGTGCTTATGCCGCAGGTATGATGGACTCTTATTTTGTTCCTGTTGACAGAAGCAGTCAGATGTTTGGGGTGGAAATTCACGCTAATGTTATACAGGCTATAATTGAGGGAAAGACACTTGAAAGTGTATCGCCTGTAATAGATGCTTTGATTTGTGCAATTATTATTGCAATTATTACTTTTGCTTGTTGGAATTTAAGTGTGGTTAAAACTATCATTGTTTGCTTGAGTGTTGCAATAATCAAGCTTTTAGTGGGGCTTTTATTATTTAATCAGGGCTTTACAATGAATGTTTTAACAGTGCCTGTTTTAGCAATAGTTATTGCAATTGTTTACATAGCAGTTCACTATTACAAGGCAAGAACTGCAAAAAGAAGTATCGAAAAGGCATTCAGCAAATATGTAGCTCCACAGGTTGTTAAGGAAATCGCAAAAGACGGAACCTATGAATTGAAGCTTGGCGGTGAAAACCGTGACATCGCAGTTTTATTTGTTGATATCCGTGGCTTTACACCGCTTTCTGAAAGCCTTGAGCCTGAACAGGTTGTTGATATTCTCAATGGCTATTTAGAGCTGACAACCCGTTGCATTTTCCGTCACGGCGGTACACTTGACAAGTTTGTTGGTGATGCAACTATGGCAGTATTCAATTCTCCGTTTGATACAGAGGATTATATTTATAAAGCAATTCTTACCGCTTGGGATATTGTTCAGGGTGGTAACAAAATTGAAAAAGAATTCACTGAGCGTTATGGAAAAAATGTAGGCTTTGGCGTTGGTGTAAACTGTGGTCCCGCAGTTGTTGGTAATATCGGTTGTGATTTCAGAATGGATTACACTGCTATTGGTGACACAGTAAATACTGCGGCTCGTCTTGAAGCGAATGCCCCAAGGGGTAATGTTTACATAAGTCAGGCAGTCCGTGATGCTTTAGGCGACAGGATTACTGTAGAGGATGTTGGTGAAATTCCGCTTAAAGGTAAATCGAAGGGTATATTCGTTTACACAGTTACAGGTGTAAATGGTTATGTAAGTCCAGAGGAGGAATAAGTTGTGGAAAAATTACTCATCATTCCCGATATAAACGATTTAGAAAACACACTCTCTCTGTCAGAAGAATATAATCTCGGTTTTGAATATAATGATTTTTTTGTGCCGGGTGTACTCGATGATGATAAAGCAATAGAAAATATAGTAAGTGGTTATAAGACGGAAAAATTACCCGATTACACAACAATGCATGGTGCATTTTTTGATGTTATACCATTCAGTGTTGATGAAAAAATCAAAGAAATTTCAATGCTCAGGATAAATCAAAGCTTATCAGTTGCAAAAAAAATCGGAGTAAAAGCAGTTGTTTTTCACACTAATTACAACTCATTTTTAAATTCGGCTTCTTACATAGATAGCTGGGTAAAGCAAAATACAGAAATATGGCAAGGTATCTTAAGCGAGAATAAAGATATTAATATTTATCTTGAAAATATGTTTGACGATTCACCTTGTGTTTTAAAAGAGTTAGCAGATAATTTGAAAAACAACGAAAATTTCGGCATTTGTCTTGACTGGGCACACGCTTCAATTTCAGATGTAGAGCCTTGCGAATGGGCAAAAGCATTAGGGGAATATGTTAAGCATGTTCATATAAATGATAACGATTTAAAAAGTGACTTGCATCTTGCCTGGGGTAGCGGTCAGATTGATAGGTTTAAGTTTTATGATTGTTACGAAAAATATTTTAACGAGGCAACTGTTTTAATAGAAACCTCAGGTTCAGAAAATAAAAAGAAATCATTAGAGCAACTAAAGAATGATAAATTTATTTAATGTTCTTTAAAATTTATGAAAGGAGAACTGTAGATGGTAAAAAATGAGAAATCTAAAAAGCTTAAAATTGCCATAATAATTTTTTTAGCTACTGCACTCATTGTAACTGCATTTACTACAGTTCTCGCTTTGGGTGAAAATAACGAGGGCTACAGAACAATTACCGTAATCGAAATTTCGGGCACAGTAGGCGTTGTTCATGATAATATGGAATATCCCGCATACACAGGAATGCATCTTGAAGAGGGTTACTCTGTTGTTACATCGGGTAACAGTTACATAAGAATGCTTCTTGATGATGATAAATATGTAAAATTAGAAGCGGGCAGTAAAGCAGTTTTTGAAGAGCTAAGTGGTGGAAAAACTGCAATCAGAATCGAGCGTGGCTCACTTGTGAGTGAAATTACAAAGCCTTTGGCAGTAGATGAAGATTTTATTGTTAATACACCAAATGCAGTTTTAGCAGTCCGCGGTACACTTTTCAGAGTTGATTTATCACGCAACGAAAAAGGTGAACTCAATACCGATGTTATGACCTACGGCGGTGCAGTTTCAAGTAAACGCGTTCAGCCAAACGGAGAAGTTGAAGATATAGAGCTTACAATCAAACAAGGTTTTAAAGCAACGGTTAATATGGACGATAAGGAAACGGTTTATCTTGTAGATGATATTAAAGTTGATTTAAGTGCTTTGGTCGGTGCAGGAAATACTGACACAGCAATTACAGAAACAGATGTAAATGGCGGAATTGTTAATACACCAGTTACATTGGAAAGCATATTAAAGCCTATTGTAATTGAAGATATTCCTGATGAAGATTTGGTTGATATTTACTTCGCAAGTGAAAATGGTCACTCAATGTTTGTTGAAACAGATGAGATTTCAGAAGAAATAGAAAACCGCGAAATAGATATTACCTACAAAACTTCTGTTTACGAAATTGCAGAGAAAATTGAAAATCCTGTTGAAATGGTTATTCCTGATGACAATGTTCCGCTTGTAACTACTACAGAGGGTGTAACTGAGCCTGCGGTAATGGTTCAGGGTCCACCAACAGATGGTCTGGGTGAAGCAACTGAGTCAACCACTACAACAGCTCCGGTTACAGAAGCTACAACTATTCCGACAACAGAGAGTACAACAAAACCAACTGCTTCAACAACAGAGGGTAATACAAAACCGATAGTTCCGACAACAGAGCCAACAACTGAAGCGACAACAGAAGCGACAACAGAACCAACTACAGAACCAACTACAATTCATACCCATTCTGAAATTACAGAAGAGGTTAAACCTACTTGCATAAAGAATGGTGAGGTAATTGTAAAGTGTTCTGAATGCGGAGTAATTCTCTCTGAAAAAATTATAGAGAAGCTCGGTCATACTGAAGTTACAACAAATGTTGCTCCAACTTGTACCGAAGATGGAAAAACGAAAGTGACTTGTTCTGTATGCGAAGAAATTATTTCTGAAACTGTTGTTGTCAGGACGGGACACACAACCGAGAAAACAACTGTAAATGCTACTTGTACAGAAGATGGTAAGGTAACAGAAAAATGTACTGTTTGTAGCGAATTGGTTTCAGAGACAATTCTTGAAAAACTCGGTCACAAAACTGAAAAAACAACTGTAAATGCAACTTGCACAGAGAATGGTAAGGTAACAGAAAAATGCACTGTTTGTAGCGAGATTATATCTGAAACAGTTCTTACTGCCACTGGTCATAAATCGATTTATTCAGGTTCAAAGGATGCTCATACAGAGTGTGAAATTTGTCATGAGATTTTATCAGGTGACCATACATATACAACCAATACAGTGAATCCGAGCTGTACTCTTGATGGGGGCACAACTTATATCTGTGAATGTGGATACAATTATACTGATATAATCTCTGCAATCGGTCACACCGAAATAAATGCAGGCGAGCCTGATATTCATACAAAATGTTCTGTTTGTGGTACTGCTTTGACAGATGGTACAGCACATAGCTATACTGATACAGAAACTATACCGGGCACTTGTACCACGGTTGGTGAGCTTACTCACAGCTGTCCGTGTGGCTGGAGTTACACGGAAGAAATACCTGCCGGTCACAAAAAGTCAGATGATGGCTTGACTTGTAGCGGTTGTGGTGAGAAATGGGTTGATTTAAACAGCACCAACTTCCCTGACAGTGTGTTCTTATCATATATAAGCACTACTTACGATGCAGATGGTAATAACGCTTTAGTCGGTGACGAGGTAACAGGTGTTGTAACAATAAATGTTTCGGGTGATAGCACAACCGATGCAGGCTACTCTGATTTAACAGGAATTAACTACTTTACTAACTTAACTAATGTTAACTGTGCTTATAACGCGAATATAGAGAGTCTTGATTTATCGGGTCTTACATCACTCACCAATTTAGATGTTACAGGCTTGACAGGACTTAAGAGCTTGAATATTTCGGGTTGTATAAATCTTACCGAAGACAGAATTACAGGGCTTGATACCTGTACCGAGCTTACAGAATTAAATCTAAGCGGTTGCACAAATATTAGTGAATTGAACTTGAATAGCTATACAAAATTAGAAACTGTTAATGTAAGTGGTTGTACTGCTCTTACATCGTTTGTTATCAATGACAACAGCACAACCTACGCGTTACAGAGTCTTGATTTAACAGGCTGTTCTTCGCTTGAAATTTTAATTGTCAATAATGCTTTAAGCCTTACAACAGTTGATTTTACCGGTGTAAATGCTATTGAAGCTATTGACTTCGGAGGTTGTCAATATCTTGCAGGTGCAATAGATTTAAGTAACAAAACCGCTCTTACAACAATAACAATGGGTGGCACAAAGATTCAGTCGCTTAATGTTACGGGTTGTACGGCTCTTACTGATGTGAATTTGGCAGCATCTTCGTCTCTTTCAACAATTCAGGGACTTAACACTTGTACAGAGCTCGAAACGCTTAATGTGGTCAATACAAGCCTTCAATCACTTGATTTGTCATATAATCAGAAGCTTCAGCAGTTGAATGCATTGAATTGTAAGAGTCTTGTTTATCTTGATTTAACGCGTTCAACGGAAAGCACAACATTTAATTCGCTTACTTTAACAGGTTGTACCGCATTAAAGACATTGAATTTATATAATTGTAAGGGCATTACAGCACTTGATACAACAACTCTTACAGCGCTTGAAGAGCTTAATCTTACTTATTCAGGTGTTACAACATTTAATGGTGTTACTGACACTATGGATTTCTCACCTAATGCGAGTCTTAAAAATGTTTACCTTAACGGTATCACTACATTTACAGGTTTTGATATTTCAGGCAATACATTACTTGAAGAATTTGCATTGACAGAAAACACAAATGTTACTTTACTTGATTTTTCAGGTAATGTAAACCTTAAAATTCTTAATCTTTCAGATTTACAATCACTTAGTACATTAAATGTAAGTAACTGTACGACATTAGAAAGCTTCAATGTTCTTAACACAGCCATTACGTCACTTTCAGTAACAGGCTCTGATGCGTTAACGCAATTCTGGGTTTATAACAATGAAAGTCTTGCGAATTTAAGCCTGACGGGTGCCACAAATCTTACAAGTGTTAAACTTTCGGCTGGCGCAGAAAATACTACTCTCACAAGCCTTGCACTTACAGACTGTGGAATTACTTCGCTTGATGTGACTTACTTAACAGAACTTACATCGCTTGATGTTACGAATTGTTCAGTTCTTTCATCAATTACAGGTCTTGAAAACTTAACGAAACTAAAAACTTTGGTTGCTGATGGTAGTGGTATTACAAATATTGATGTTTCTGCTTCTGTGGAACTTACTACATTAGGTATAACTGATTGTACATCCCTTAATACAATCAATCTTTCCAATACAAAGGTTTCAAGTTTTACAATTGACGATACTTACGCTTCGCTTAACTCGGTTACTATGAACAGTATTGTTTCGACAAGTGGTATATTTAACATTAACAATAACAATGTTAAAACAGTTACTGCACAGAACATAAATGTTCAAAGTTTTGGTGTAACAAGCACAAGCGTAACATCTATCAATTTAGCCGATTCAACAATCGGTGATGGTGGTATGATGGCATTCTCAATCAGTAATTGTGGTTCAAATCTTGAAACATTGATTGTAAGTGGTTCAAATCTTACAACATTACCTACCGAAACAATGTCAGCACTTAAAACATTTAATGCTGAAAATTGCGGTGGACTAACATATCTTAGCACTTACACAATACCTAATGTTCAAAGTATAGATATAAGTGGATGCGAAAATATTACCTCACTTGACTTTTCGGATAACTTATCACTTACTTCACTTGATGTTTCCGGATGTACCGCTCTTGGTGATTTTGATATAAGTAGCTGCACCGAACTTGTTACTTTAAATGTCAGTGGTACTGCAATTACAATGCTTGACACAAGTTACAATCAGGTTCTTCAGAGTGTTGATATGAGTAATTGTACACAACTTACAGTATTTGCAATGGCTTCAGGTGAACCTTACAATCAGTTGACAAGTGTAAATGCGAGTGGTTGTACAGCTATGACGGATTTCCAGATTGAAGCATGTTCATCTTTAACAACATTAGATTTATCCGGTTTAACATCTTTAAGGGCTCTTTATCTTAACAGTTGTACAGGATTAACTATGTTGAATGTAAGTAATACAGCTATGAATTCGCTTGATGTTGAGACTTGTACTTCAATAGCAAATATTGATATTACCGGTACATCAATGACGTCTGCTAATGTTTCACTTCCTGATGGTGTAACTCCGACAATTACAGGTCCTTAATTAAATAAATAGTTCAGGTTGATTGTTCAAAAACAATCAACCTGAACAAAAAAATTACCCAAAGGGGAAATAAATTATGGCTATTAAAAATCAAATTGAACTTGAAAGAATTTCTAAACCCAAATATTTCAGTAAAGATGAATATGTTTGTTATGAGGGTCAATGGGGTAAAGAAATGTACATTGTTCTCCGTGGCTCAATCGGTGTATTTATAACCGGTGTTTTAGGTAATCTGACAAAGGTTGCTGAGATTGGCGAAGGTCAGTTTTTTGGTGAAATGGCAATTTTTGATAAAGCACCAAGAAGTGCCAGCTGTATCGCTTTAGAAGATACTGTTTGTATTGCAATAGATAAAAGTAATTTGCAAAAATTTCTTGAAACCTGTCCTGATATGGCAGAAATTATAATGAGTGGAATGAGTAACAGAATAAGAAAGCTCAACGAAGAATTATATAAACGCTCACAAAACAGTAAAAAGAAAAAGGCGGTTGCTTTTTCCTTGCCATCACAATTTAATTTTAGTCATAATGTAAAAGAACCTGTGCAAGACCCTAATTATATTCAATTGTTAGAACAGCCTTGTCCTGTATGTAATGGAATGGTTACTGCTAAAACAGTAAGAAAAAATATGCTTCAAGTAAGAGAAGCTGAAGAAACGGGCAGAGAAATTTACTATAATGCAGACCCGTTATGGCTCCAGGTTACCCGTTGCCCTCATTGTACTTACAGTAACTTAACAAATAAATTCTTTAACATTGACGATAGCGAAGTTGACAGATTGAAAATTATGTTGAAAACTCAACACGCTCTTGTAATTAAAAACAATGCAGAGGTTTTAAAAAGCTCTTTTGATAATGTTATTCTTTCTTATCTTCAGGCAATTCATATTAACGAAACAATAAACCCTGACGATAAAGCTACTATCGGTATGCTCTGGCTCAATCTTCACTTTGCTTGTAAGGATGCAGGGGATATAAAGCTTTCTACACACTGTGCAAGAAATGCAATTAAAAAACTCCGTAGCATTATTGATGATGATTTGATTGTTGATTTAAACGAAAAAGCACAAATTTCTCTTTATGTTGCAAGTCTTTTAAAGCTTATAGGTCAGAAAGCGTCAGCAGAAGAGTACTGCGATGTAGCAATTGAAAGTGCAAAAGATGCAAGTCTTAAAGTGAGAGCAGAAAAATTTAAAGCAACACTATGAGTTGAATTTAATAAGGTAACTAATAAAAAATGGCTATTGCAAAAGCAATAGCCATTTTTTTATTCTGCATCTTTAATTGCTCTTTCAAGCCAGATAACGCCAATATCCATTGCAGCCCAAAGACCTTTTTTCTCAGTCTTTTTTACAATTGCTTGTAATGGGTTTACATTAGGGTCAGTATTTAAAAGCTGAACTGTAACCTTGTCAGCAATCTGAACACCGTGTACCTCGTGAGAATCTGCAATAGAGAGCATAAGCACGAAAGGGTCATTCATATCACCGTAATAAAGTGTATTGCCCTTACGAACAAGAGGTTTTCCTTTAAACTTGAGAAAACTTGTTTCGGTTTTAGCCAAATTAAACACTCCTTAGCTTTTATTAACAAGTGTTTTAACTATTAAGATATGTTTTAAGAAGGGCTTGTAAAAGCTCATCTCTGTCAATCTTACGAATTAAACTTCTTGCGTTGTTGTGTGTTGTAATGTAGGTCGGGTCCTCGGACAAAATGTAACCTACAAGCTGGCTGGTAGGGTTATAACCTTTCTCTACAAGTGCGTTGTAAACTGAAATAAGAATATCTCTCATTTCCTTTTCATGCTCATCTCTAATGGCAAATTGAATGGTTTTATCTGTCATAAGAACACCTCCCAGTGAATTTATATTTCCATTATAAACTATTATAAACAAAATTACAACAGTAAATTATTAAGAAATATCGACAAAAATATAAATTATTTTTTAAGAGCAACATTTATCTTAGAAAGATTTTCTAAAATGCTGTCAATCCAACCCTGAACCTCTTCCATTTCAAGAGTTCTCTCTTTAGATGAGAAGATAAGTCTTATAGCAATACTCTTAACACCGTCTTTCTCGAATGTGTCAATAACCTTAACGCTTGTGAGCTCTTCTAACTCTAAAGCATTCCAGCATTTTTCAAGCTCTGAGAATTTAGCGCCGTTAGAAATATCAAGTGAAAGGTCGTAGTAGGTTGATTGTTGAGTAGATGGCTCAATGAATTCAATGTTGTCGTTTGAAACAGAAATTAAATCATCAACATCAATTTCAATACAAACTGCCTTACCTGTTTTATCAAGCTTTGAAGCGACTGACGGGTGAAGTGTGTTAACTACACCAACCTGCACTTCGTCACAAGAAACTGTAGCAGTATTCTTTGGGTGTTGCCAAGCGTGAAGCGGAGCAATTTTTTCGTATTTCGGAGCTTTGTGCTTAATTGAAAGGGTGAGAGTATTAACAATGTTGAGTGCTTTGAAGAATAAATCCTTTTCAGTACCTTTCTTATCAAAGAGAACAACACCTAAAACTCTTCTTTCATTTGCAGTGCCGTCTGCCTTTAAGCCTTTAACAACTCTACCAATTTCAAAAATGCCGTAGCTTTCTTTGAAATCCTTGTTGTCAGAAACAGCAGTAAGAAGAGTAGGAAGCATTGAATTACGGATTGTACCGTTGTCAGAGCTTTCAATGTTAAGAACTTTAACATTGTCTTCAACCTCAATGCCTAATTTCTTATATCTTCTTACATCACCCCAGATGTAAGAGTGAACCTCGTGAAGATTATAATGCTTAACTAAAATGTCTTTAATCTCGTTGCTTTCAGAACGAACAGCAGAGCTTCTTACAGGCTTTAATGGGCTCTTTGTTGTGATAATGCTGAAGTTATCATAACCGTAAATACGGGTGATTTCTTCAATAATATCCGCTTTAATAGTAACATCCTTAGTAGCACGCCATGAAGGAACTTTAATATGGAAGTTATCGCCATTCATTGTTACCTCAAAGCCGAGACTTTTTAAGGTTGTATTAATTCTTTCGGTTGAAATATCAATACCGGTGTATTTGTCAACATAAGCCTTGTTAAAGTCAATTTCAATCTCAGGGTATTTCTTTGTGTATTCGTCTGTTAATTGAGAAGCAACACGAGCACCCTCGTCAATTGATTGTAAGAGGTAAGCAAATCTTTTTGCAGCAGTTACAGTCATTTCAGGGTCGAGCATTTTTTCATATCTTGCAGAAGCATCTGTACGAAGACCGAGTCTTGAAGATGATTTACGAACAGAAACACCGTCAAAGTTAGCACATTCAAGAACAACTGAATTTGTATCGCCTACAATTTCAGAATCAAGACCGCCCATAATACCTGCAATAGCAACAGGTGTTGTAGCGTTTTTGATTAAGAGTGTGTCGGTTGTAATATCTCTTTCGGTGTTGTCAAGAGTAGTGAATTTGCAATCAGCTTCCGGAGTGCCGATTTTAATTTCGTCAATTTTGTTGCCGTCAAATGCGTGAGTAGGCTGACCCATTTCAAGCATAATGTAGTTTGTAAGGTCAGCAAGTAAGTTAATGCCACGCATACCGCAGTAGTAAAGGCGGATTTGTAATGAAAGGGGACTGGTGTTTTTAGTGATGTTATCCATCTTAACGCAGGAATAACGATATACTAAGTCAGGTCTTTCAACAGTAACCTTGATTTTTTCATCGCCACTATATGCTAAATCTGAAAGATTAAGCGGTTTTAATTCTCTGCCTGCAAGAGCTGCGAATTCACGGGCAATACCATAGTGACCCCAAAGGTCAGGACGGTTTGTGAGAGATTTATTATCTACCTCAAAAATAATATCGTCAATAGGGTAAAGCTCTTTTAAATCTGTACCGTTAGGAGCATCTACATCAATTTCCATAAGACCGGATTTATCATCAGAAAGACCAAGCTCAAATGCAGAACAGCACATACCCTCTGATTCATAGCCTGCAACAGTAGCCTTTGTAATGTCACCAGCAGGAACTTTACCACCGGCTTTTACGAAAGCGATTTTCATATTTTCTCTTACATTAGGTGCACCGCAAACGACATCATAAACTCTGTCGCCACCGTCAACCTTGAGAAGATGAAGCTTTTTAGAATTCGGGTGATTTTCAATTGAAAGAATTTCACCAACTACCACATTTTTAATATCTTCACCTTTTACGATGATGTCCTCTACCTCAGCGGTAGCAAGGGTGAAGCTTTCAATAAGCTTTTTAATGTCAAGACCTGAAAGGTCAACATATTCTTTAATCCAGTTAATAGATACAAACATTATTTACCCTCCTTTTCGTCATCAATAAAGGTTTTGTTAGCGAACTGTGAAAGTGCTTTTAAATTACAACTGTTAAATACGCGAATATCTTTAATACCGTAACGCATCATAGCAAGACGGGTAAGACCAAGACCGAAAGCAAAGCCAGTGTATTCCTCAGGGTCAATTCCACCCATAGATAAAACATTAGGGTGAATCATACCGCAAGGGCAAAGCTCAAGCCAGCCTGAGCCCTTACAGGACGGGCAACCGTCACCGCCACAGATAAGGCATTGGATATCAAGCTCAAAGCCAGGCTCAACGAATGGGAAGAAGCCGGGTCTTAAACGAACTGTAACATCACGGTTAAATACTTCTGAAAGCATAGTTTTCATAAAGTAAATAAGGTTTGAAATAGAAATATCCTTATCAACCATAATGCCTTCCATCTGGAAGAATGTATTTTCGTGACAAGCGTCAATTTTTTCGTTTCTGAAGCATCTGCCGGGGAAAATAACTCTTATAGGTCTGCCAGCCTCTAATTCTTTCTTATATTTAATAAGAATAGCATTCTGCGCTGCAGAGGTGTGAGTTTTTAAAAGCTGATTTGAGCTTAAATAATAAGTATCCTGCATATCACGGGCAGGGTGATGCTTTGGAATATTGAGAGCTTCAAAGCAATGGTAATCGTCAACTATTTCGTCATAGTCCTCAATTGAGAAGCCCATTCCTGCGAAAATATCCTCAACCTCTCTCTGAACAAGAGTAATTGGGTGATAAGAGCCTTTTTCTTCTTCTAAAGGGAATGAAACATCATAATCTTCAGCAGAATTTATAAGTGCTTCCTCTTCAGCCTTTTTGATTTCTTCATTTTTTTCGGCAAGTGTTTTTTCAATGAATTGTTTAACTTCATTGATAATCTGACCTGCTTCTTTTTTCTGTTCATTAGGAATGTTTCTTAATTCACTCATAAGTGAAGTGATAGGGCCTTTTTTACCAAGGAACTCAATTCTTAATTGCTCAAGCTCACTTGAAGCCTTGGCTGCGTTCACTTTTTCAGTAAATTGCTGTTTTAAAGCATTTGCATTTTCAAGCATTGTGATTTCTTCCTTTCAAAATAATGTAGTTATGTGATAGGGTAGGACAAAAAAATAACGCCCCATCCCCAAAGGGACGAAGACATCTCCGCGGTACCACCCTTATTTTTGCATCAGAGCAAACACTCTTTTGTAATATAACGGTTACACCCGTTGCAGCCTACTTAGTTTCAACCGCACCGCTCACAAGTGAACTTCAAAAGTTGTTTTTGAAAATGCTTTCAGCCTGAGGCACTTCTCTCTGTACAAAAATTCGCTTTCTACTCTCTTGCTCAACGCGTTTAGAGTATTTTACCATATCATTTTTTAAATTGCAAGAGGTTTTTAGAAATTAGAAAGCAGGAAGCAGGAAACAGAAGTTCGCTACGCAAAAATGCTGAGTGCTGAATGCTGAGTGCTGAGTTAAGGGTCTGCGACGCTATTATAATTAAATAACAAAAAGATAAGTTCTATCATTTAAAGTTTTTTGTAAACTAAAAATGATAGAACTTGTTGTTTTTATTGATTAATAATTGTAATCAAGTCCGCAGGACTTCCGAAATTCAGCACTCAGCACTCAGCATTCAGCACTTTAAAAGGCGAAGCCTTCCGAAATTCTTAATTCTTAATTCTCAATTCTTAATTCTATTCCGCGTCCTTATGTAAATCTCCATCTTCACCGCCATCGCAGGTGAGTGTTACGATAGGAATTCCACTTGTGTGTGGCTTTACAGTTATAACATAGGTTCCGTAAGACGGGCAACAAGAAAGGTTAGGGTGGATTTCTGTTTCGAGTAAATAAATCTGGTCTTGTGAAAGTGGCAATTCGTGCTCCTTTACTATAGGAGTTATGCCATCAGTAGAAGTAATAGCATAATTAAAATCTGCATTAAAATTATTCCTTATGCACCAGTTTTCAGCTTGAGCTACCAAATCTTTTCTTTGTACTCTGCAAATCTTTATGTTTGCGCCTCTTGTAACTGAGCCGTAAGCAGGAATTGCAATTGCAGTAAGAACCCCCATAACTAAAACAACAATTAACAATTCAACTAATGTAAAACCCTTTTTAGTATTCAAAAACTTCAACATATCCAAGCCTCCCTACCAAGATGTTTCAAAGAAACGGGAATATCAAGGAACTCAAACGAAACTTTTCCGTAACCCCTCTATAACATAATAGCAGAAAAAATATTGTTTGTAAACGGAAAATTAACAGAATATGGAATTTTTGTGTTTTTGTACAAATTGATGGTCAACGAATTGTTGTAAATTCACATATTGTGTTTTGAAAATGTTAAAGGCAAGCTTCTCAATGAAGCCTGCCTTTTTAATTATTCAAATAATGTGTAAGTGCCTGCTTCAAAATCCCAATACTCAAAACCGGCGTCTAAAGCAGGGGAATTTGTAGCAATTGTGAAATCTCTGTTTTCTACATCTTTAAACAATGGGTCTGCAAAAACTGCATTGTTGTAATAACCTCTTTTTTCCATTTTGCTGACTGAAAATCTGTCAACCAGCGACATAGAATGACCTGAGAAAACCTTTTCTTTGTTAGAGTAATCCCAATAAATATTACTGTTATCAGTAAACCAATCTTCATCTACTGCTGTTTTGTAAATAAGAGTGTCATCAGCAACTAAAATATTATTGTAAAGGAAAAGTGAGTTGTGCTCCTCGTGTCTTGTAATGAGCATTTGTCCGTCATCACTTAAAGCTAAAATGTTGTTCTGAATTAAATTATCTTTGCCGTAGTGCTGATGGAAAGCATTTGAAGAGCAGTCATAAACCAGATTGTTTTTAACTGTAATGTAGCTTGAGCCTTCGTCAAGGTAAATACCCCAACCGCCATAACCTGTGCTACCGTTATAACAACCAACATTGTAAATGATATTTCCGCTTAAAACTGTGTCGGGCTGAATACCTAATGTGTAAATACCGCCCATATCTGAAAGCCAACCGTTACCAATGTTATAAATTAAGTTGTTCTGAACCTTAATGTTATTGGTAGGGTGCTCGGTGTAGCCCCAGTTCCAGCCGACAGAAACTGCAGTGTACCAGCCATCGTGAATTTCATTGTGAGTAATGTTACAGTCAGAAGCGTGAATGAGAAGTACACCAATAGCGTTGTTGTAAATTCTGCCGTAATATCTTATATGGCAGTCTGTAACTGTAATGCCACTTGTCTCGGCAGGAATTGCAAACGGGCCATTTATGTAAACGGCATTTGCACCAATTTCGTCAAACAAACAGCTTTTTACTGTTGAGTCGGTTGAGCCTGTGTCATATTTAATTGCTGTATCAGAGATATTTTTAAATTCACAGTTTATAAAGTCAACACGCGAAGCATTCATTATGTGAAGTGCGGCAGGTGTTTCGTACGCTGCCTGTGGGTGAGTTGCGTCGTATTTGATGTTCCGGTGAAGCGGACTTTCTTTATCAGTGTTAGCGCCCCATGCACCTGAAACAAAATCCCAGTCAGTATTTATAAATTTAATACCGCTGAATGTGATGTCCGAAACACCGTTAACTGAAATTAATTTTTCGGTAATTGGGGCAGAAAGTGTAAGACTTTCCGGTGTTTCATTTGCAAACGGAATGTAATAAAGCTTGCCTTCGCTACGGTCAAGGTACCATTCACCAGCCTTGCTTACAGCCTCACGAACATTTTCATAAACATAGTTGTCGCCAATTTCAATATTCATAGCGGCAGGCTTTGTAAGCTCAATTCTGCCGTTACCTGTATTTACAGAGTGAAGTGGGAGAATATCATCACACCACTTGTGCATAATGCGCACATTTACATCTTTGAGATTTTTAAAATTCTTAATTTCATTTGTGTTAGCATAGAAAGCTGTATGGAGCTTGAAGTAATCACTGGTTGGGTCAAATGCATCAGTGTCTGAAGAATTTGCAACAGTAAAAGAGCCTGCTTTTGGCCATTTGCTGATAGGAAGTCTTTTGTCACCTTTAAAAAGTGAACGGAAATAAAGCGTGTCAGTGTCAACATCTGTTATATAAGCAGTGTTGCCGTTGATTTTTCCGACAGTCCAGTCAGTAAGCTCAATTGAGCCTGAAAATTTAACATCTTCATTCGGGTAGGAACGATAAATTACATTGTCGCAGTCGTCAGCGTCAAAGGTAAGCTCTTTATCTAAAATATAAGTACCCTCACGGAACCAGACTGTAATTGTTCCGCAGTCTGCATTTTTTAGTGATTTTATTTTTTCTTTTGCAGCTTTTGGTGTTTTGAGTGGGGCAGAAAGTGTACCGCTGTTTCTGTCGTCACCATCAGGAGAAACAACTAAATCATATTCATTCATATAGAAATCACCTTCGTCAAAGGCAACCTGGGTATGTTTGGTGTCCTTAAAATAATCATCGGGTACAGGTCCTGTATTTAATGAGCCGAGAAGCATAATAAGAGCACTTAAAACCGAAAATAATTTTTGAATTATGTAAGTAATCGTCATAGAAGATACCTCTGTAAATTTTTCTTGTTATGTAAAATAATTCTAATATATAAGAAATAAAAAAGCAACATAAATCATAAAAATATCTTTACATTATTGAAAAATGTGGTAAAATAAATATGATATTTCATAAGGAGTTGCTTGCTATGAGTGGAATTAAATTAGGCGTTCAGCTTTTTACTTTAAGAGATAAATGTCAGAACGCTGAAGATTTTGAGGAAACCTTAAAATTTTTACAAGGAATTGGCTGTAATGTAATTCAAATTTCAGCAATAGGCCCTATCGACCCTGTTAAAGTAGGGGAGCTTGTAAAAAAATATAATATGGAGGTTTGTGTTACTCATAAGCCTTATGAGCGTTTTAAAAATGATTTAGATGCCTTAATGGCTGAGCACGATTTAATCAATTGTAAAAATTTAGGTATGGGTGCTATGCCGTTTAATCTTCATGACTCTTACGAGGGCGTTTGGGGATTTATAAATAAATGCAATGAAATCGGTGCAAAATTACACGAAAACGGTAAACAGCTTTGCTACCACAATCACGCATTTGAATTTGAATGCTATGACGGTAAAAGAACCTTTGAAAGACTTATAGAAGAAACAACCCCTGAGACACTTCATTTTATTCCTGATACATATTGGATGCAGGTTGGCGGTGTTAACCCTGCCGACTATTTAAAAAAGCTTAAAGGCAGAGTTGAGGTTTGTCACTTTAAGGATATGAGAATTGTCAACAACGAGCAACGCTTTGCTGAATGTGGCACAGGTAATTTAGATTTAGGTGCTTGCTACAGAGCGTGTCAGGAAATTGGCGTAAAATACATTGTTATTGAGCAGGACCTCTGCTATGATATGGATGTATTTGAATCAGTAAAAATAGGCTTTGACGGCTTACAAAGAATCGCAAAGGAGAATGCATAATGTCAAAAGGTAAAATTGCTTTAACAGTACTTATTTTTATTTTAGTTACAATGGCTTTGCCGTTAGTTTTGTTACTCGCATTTGTAGATGTTAATAATTTAAGTGTTTACATTGTAGTTTTCGGCGCAATGTTCTTTGGTAGCATTGGCTTTATGATTGCGATGCTCTTTAAAACTAAAGCTGATATTCAGGAGCAGATTGAAGAATTAAAGGTACAGAACGCCGCAATTGCTTACAGACTTACAGAAATGAAAAAGCAAGGCACTCTTCCACAACCTGTTGCAGAAGCAAAGCCTGAAGCTAAAGAAGAGCCAAAAGAGAAGTTTGATGATTTTAATTGAGTGTAGAAGAATATAGTTGTTTAAAAAGCTATTGCAATTGACCAAAATTGCAGTAGCTTTTTTGTTTGTTTTTTCAAAGTTAAAAAAAACAACAAATTTTTATGTAACCTTTTGCGATTTTTGTCATATATAAATGAGCCCTAAAAATATGTTAAGGAGGTTAAAAGGGAAACTATACAAAAGTTAGGGATACGAGACAAATGTTATGGTTTCAAAATCGGGGTTAATATTTAAAGGCAAGGAGAAAGAAAGCTGATGAAAAAATCGACAAAGATATTGTCATTGATATTATCTGTGCTTACACTTTTAAGTGTATTTTCAGTTGCAACACCTGTTTTTGCGGCGGAGGTTACAAGCGAAAGTACAGAAACAATTGATGATATGACTATTTCAAGCGAAGAAACAGAAGAAACCGAGCAAGCTGAGATTGTTTCTGAAATCGAAGATATGCGAACAGAGCATACCAAATATTTCAGAATGTCAGACGGCTCATATATGGCTGCACAGTACGCTCAGCCCGTTCACTATGAAGAAAACGGAGAATGGAAAGAATACGACTATTCCATTACCGAAGACGAAAACGAATTCGTAATTGAAAACTCTGACAGTGAAATGTCATTCCCTGAAGAATTTTCAGAAGATAACGAAGCACAAATTGAAGTTTCAGCAAGAGAATATGATATAAAATTCTCACCTGTGCTTGATAAAAAGATTTTTAGTGATTCAAAAAAACAAAAAGGTAAAGTAAAAGACCACAAAGAATTAAAATCAAACAAGATTATTGAAGAATTCACAGAGGAAGCACCAATAGATGAAAGTGCTGACAAAAATTCTGAAAAGTTAAAAATCGACAATCAAAAGAGTGCTATTGCTTACGAAGAGGTTTACAGTAATGTTGACTTGGAGTATGAAATTTCTTCAAATCAGATTAAAGAAAGCATTGTTTTAAACAGTAAGCAGGACAAAGAAAAATTTGAATTCACACTCGACACAGACGGACTTTTCCCTAAGAAAGAAACAGACGGCTCAATTACTCTTTATGAAGATAAAGAATGCACAAAGCCTGTTTCTTCAATTATGAAGCCGTATATGTACGATGCCGAAGGTGCATATTCTTATGATGTCACAATGGACATTAAAGAGAAAAAAGGCATTTACACTTTAACAGTAAAAGCCAGTAACAACTGGTTAAACGATAAAGCGAGAAAATATCCTGTTGTAATTGACCCGACAATCGAGCTTGATGTTGGCAGAACCAACACAACTGACACCTATGTGGACAACAGTGCCCCCAACTCTACTTATTTTAATGACTACTTTATTTATGCAGGTTATAATAGTTTAGGTAAAACAAGAACTTTTGTAAAATTTAAATTACCTGCTATTCCTGATAAATGCAGTGTAATTACAAATGCAACTGTAAGCTTTTGTCAGTACGAAGCAGATTTGGTTAATGCTCCAGGTTACCTCAATTTGCATAATATAACATCAGAATGGGAAGCTGGTGGTAGTGTCACCTGGTCAAATCAGAAACCGACTTACAACAAAAATGTTGTGCTTGACTATGCACAGATAAAAACTGGTAATGGTGTCTGGTATAACTTTGATATTACAAAAAGTGTAAAATCATGGTATCAGGGCGAAGCAAACTATGGTTTAGCGTTAGTTTCATCAAATGAAAGTGTTGCTAATAGAGTAAGACTTTATTCAGCTCAGAATTACACAGCGGCTATCTATCCACAAATCACAGTAAGTTATCTCAATAACAAAGGGCTTGAGGATTACTGGAGCTATTCGAGCTATGCTAATGGTGCGGCAGGTGCGGCATATATTAACGACTACACAGGTAACCTTGTTTATGAGTTACCAATTTTATCAAGTATTAGTGACCTTATGCCATTAAACCTTGTAGCATATTACAACACATATTCTGCAAATGTGAAATTAAATGTAGGTAAGAGTGATTCTTCAAGAACAACTGTTGCTAAAGGCTTCAAACTAAATGTTCAACAAACAGTTTTGCCGTCGTCTCAATATGATTTAAGAGGAGAAGACGCAGAAAAATACCCTTATGTATATACAGATGGTGACGGTACAGAGCATTATATTCAAAAAACAACCGAAGACGGTAAAACAGTTTATAAGGCAGAAGATAATGAAGATATTACACTTTCATTAACGCCCGATATTGATTGCAAGTACCAGATTATTTTTAAAGATGGTACTGATTACTATTTTAATTCAAAAGGTAATTTAGGAAGAATTCAAGACGCAAACGGTAACAAAATTACCATTTCATATAAAGCTGCTGACGCAACAAATGAACTGGAAGAGAAGACAAGAATTTCTAAAATTACCGATGGCGCAGGTCATACCTTTACATTTACTTATTATAAAAGTAATGGTAAAGAACTTGATTATATAAAAACAATTACTGATAATGCCGGAAGAACTGTAGAATTTACAACAAAAAATGGATTTTTAAGAACGGTTAAGTATTTTGATTCTACCGAAAGTAACCTTTACTATCAATTAGAAAGCACCGAGGGTTTACTCGACTTTGTTCAAGATGAAAATGGTTATGGTCTTAACTTTGATTATACTCCCGAAGTAAAAGAAAGAAAAATTAAACAGGTTTGCGAGTATATTCATATTAATGGTAAAAACACAGTTGCTCAACGAGTAACATTTGACTACTCGAAATATAACACAACAGTTGTTCGTTCAGCAGGTATTGATGGAATACATGGCAGTATAACTCCTGCAAATGGCAAAGATGATATTATTACAACTGTTCAGTTTGATAATGCAGGTAAGGCAATTTCTCAGCAAGTAAGCCTTGGCTCTGGTGATGAAATTGGTGCAGGTGTTTGCTCATTTACAAATGAAGCTACAGGTGTTGGTGAACAGAATAAAATCAGTTCAAGTGCTTCTTTAGGTAAAAACACGGTTAATCTTTTATCTAATGGTAATGCTGAAACTACTTCGAGTTGGACTCAAAAAGCAAATGACAGTGTTACATCTTCAACAGGTAATGCAACTACCTGTTATATAGGTAAAAAGTCATTGAAGATTCAGAACACGAAATTTTCCGACGATGGTGTGAGTTATTATCGTCAAAACATCAGTAGCCCGACTGTTAGCGAAACTTATACATTATCAGCTTATGTAAGAGCTGATGCCTTAACAGAAAAGTATAACACTACAAACAAGGGTGCTTATATACAGCTTGCAGCTTACAACAGTGCAAACACTCCTCTTAAAACAGTTTACTCTGAAAAAATCACAGCCAAAACAGATACTGCTGTTAACAACGGTTGGCGAAGAATAACTGTAAGCATTGAAATACCTGCAAATACTACTACATTAAGCTCGTATTTGTGCTTAAGAGATATGACAGGTGCTGTATATTTCGACTGTATTCAGCTTGAAAAAAGTGACACTGCAAACAGCTACAATATGCTCGAAAACAGTAGTTTTGAAAAACACTCTTCAGGCTCCCCGTCTTTATGGTCAAAAGCTGGTGATTTTGTAGTTACAACAAACAGCAGTGGCAGTGTTACAGAGGGTGTTAACGCCCCTGCAAATCCTAAGGATGGGGCGAATTGCTTAAGAATTGATGGTGATGCGCTTAAAAGTAAAGGCGTGAGTCAATCTATTCCTGTTGCATCAAATGAAAATGACACCTACATTGTTAGTGGTTGGGCTAATGCCAATGCAGTAAATGATACTTTTCACCAGAATAGTGCAGGAAAAGCAAAAACAAAGTTTGAAATTTTACCAAGAGTGTATTACACTTGTACTGATTCATCAGGTACTGAAACGCAGGTTTATCAGGATAAAGACCCTGCAATATTCAACACAACTATTTCAGGTTGGCAATATTCTGCCGTAAGCTTTTCGCTTAAATATACAAATCCTGAAAGTGGAAAAACTTACACTCCAAAAAGTATTCTTATTGTACCAAGATATTGCTACCAAGAAAACTTTGCATATTTTGACCATTTACAGTTAATTAAGGATGAAGGTCAGACTCATACTTATACTTACGATAAAGAGGGCAATGTTGTTTTAACTGCTGTTAACTCTGAACAAAAGGTTAACACAAAATATGACAAAAATAACGATTTAACTGAATATACCGACACAGCTGGTTATAAAACAACTGCGACTTATGATAATTGTCATAATTTGGAAACTGTAAAATCACCACGCGGTGTTGTTACACGCAATACATATTGGGAAAATGGTATTTCTGAAACAACGGAAATTCAAAACTCTAATGGTTCTGCTGCAATAAAAACAACAACAGGTATCAGTACAGATAATAGTTCATATATTGAACAAACTTCTGACCAACATGGTTATATAACATCATATAAAAGAGACCCTGCAACAGGTGTTATCACAGAAATTTCGGCACCAAATGATGTAGTAACATATAATAAATACAATTCAAACCTTACAATACCTATGGGTGTTGAAACAGATGGAACAAGTGTTGATTATTCGTACAATGGCAATCGTTTGGCAAATATTTTTTATAGTGGTATAGACGGACGAAGCGAAACTTACGGTTTTAAGTATGACGATTTTGGAAATACAACATCTGTTACAGTTAATAATAAGCCACTTTCAACAAAAACTTATGGCACAAATAATGGACCTTTAAAATCAAGCGTTTACGGAAATAATGATAGTGTTGCATATAATTATAATAAGCTTGGTTTAGTAAGCTCAATTGTTAAAAGTGACATTGAAACAGTTAAAACATCAACGGGAGCAACAACTACCACAACAACAACTTCAGACTATTCCTGGACTTATACAAGCACAGGTGTTAAACAGTCGCACACAGACTCAGTCAACAACCGTAAATTTTTATATGACTACGACTCATTAGGTCGTTTAATTCGTCAGGAAATTCAGAACTCAACAAACAATACACATATTGGAGGAGTTGAATTTGGGTACGATATAAGAAGCAACTTGACAAAGGTTGCAACTGAAATTGGTGGTTATACTGCTGTTGATAAGTACTTGTATTCAGAAGATTCTGGTAATGCAAATGCGGCAAGTTACGCAAGAGATAATCTTCTCTCTCGTTACTATATTACAAATTCAACCTCAAGATATGTAGATTATTTTTATGACAGTCTTAACAGGTTAAATAAAAAATCTCTTTCATTAGGAACAACAATCAATTGTGATTACGCATACAAAACAGCGGTTGTTTATAACGAGGGGTTAACAGACAAAAAGTATAAAACAACACAGTTAGGCAGGGAAATTCTTGACAACACTGCATATTCGTATTATTATGATAAAGTAGGTAATGTTACAGATATTAAGTTATCTACAAGAAGTGCTCTGGACACAATTAGCGAGCATAAAAAATATACCTATGACAGTAAAAATCAACTTTTAAGTGAAACAATCACAAAAAAAGACGTTAATAATAACAGTGTAACTACTAAAACCACTTTTGAGTATGATGACATTGGTAATATTTCGAAGAAAAAGCTAACTGTTGGAACAAACACAACAACTGTAATTTATAATTACGGAAAAGACACTAATGCCGGTTGGAATCATATTTTAACAAGTGTTGACCTTAATGGTAACTCCGAAATTTCAGAAAACGAAAAAATTAGATATGACGCAATTGGTAACCCTACAAAATATTTAGGTGCTTCTTTAACCTGGAATGGCAGAGAGTTAACATCTTATAGCGGAACTGTTGACGGTAAAGCAACTAATGTTACTTATACCTACGATTCCGACGGACTTCGTACAACCAAGGATAATAACGGTGAAAAATCAACATATTATTATGTTGGTGGTCAGTTGCGTTATGAAACTCGTGGAAATTTAAAGTTCTACTATTTCTATGATGCAAGTGGAAATCTTTCTGCTATTCGTTATTACCCTGCTAATTCAACAGACGGATATATGTATTACCCACTCACCAACTCACGAGGTGATGTTGTTAGTATTTACAACAGTTCAGGTACACCTGTTGTTACTTATGAATATGATGCTTGGGGTAACTGCACTATTGTAAGTGACACATCAGGTAGAAATATTGGTGAGCTTAACCCGATTCGTTACCGTGGGTATTATTATGATAGTGAGACTAAGCTTTATTATTTGCAGAGTAGGTATTATGACCCTGAGGTTGGTAGGTTTTTGAATGCAGATGGGTATGTTTCTACTGGGCAAGGTGCAACAAGTTACAACATGTTTGCGTATTGTGGGAATAATCCGGTAATGCGCAGTGATCCGAGTGGCCGTTCATTTCTTTTAGCTCTAGGACTGACATTGTTTTCAATTGCATTTGTTTCATCTGTATCAATTGTTGGGATTGTACATGTTGAACAACAAAGACAAAAAGCAAACGAGAAGTATAATTCTGAAACAGTTAATGTTTATGTACCAGGTGAGGGTAGCAAAAAAGATGATAGTGTAAATGTTTGTATTGATAAAAACCATCCAAGTGGTATGAGGGATTCCCTCGATCCTAACATTAGAATTTATGATTCGTTAGATATTACTAATAGATACGAACAGGAAGCGATAATAGATGTAATTATGAGTTCCCCGCACTATGATAATACTGTTTTTACAAGAACTAAAGAGAGTTACGTCAAAGAGTGGCGTGCTCACAATGCATATGATTTTGTGATTCCATGGGATATTTCTGAGCATACAGGAGAGGTTGATCTTAATTTTGATGATCCTTATCGGCTAATATATGAATTGTGGGTGTTTTAAAAATGAATGATAAAAATCAATTTTTAAAAGGGTTAGTTGTTGCCTTTTTAAATGGTTTAACTATTTTTTTTGCAGTTGTTTATTTTACTTTTGATAAAATGGGGCAGTTTTTGTTAATAGCTTTATGTGTTTCTTTATATGTTTGGGAAGTTTATATATACAAAAAGAAAATTGTGCAAAAAACTGTTTTCTTGTACGGATATTTTCTTATTAGTATTGTGTATTTTTTTGTTTATGATTTGCTTTTACTTTACTGGATAAATAATAGCGAGATAATGATGTCTGTAAAATTATCACCGTTTGTTTATGGGTATCCACTGTTAATATTGATGCCTTTTGGATTTTTTTTAAAAGCAAAAGGATATAATGTTGTGGTAAAGGTGGTTTTGTGGATACTTATGGTTTTAGTATATTTATTTTTCCCAGCAACCATAATGACACTCAGCTAGACAATCAGGACAGGGACAATCAGGGGACGGTTAGCGTGAAAACCGAGCCTGAAAAGAAGTAAAAAGGCAACAAAAAGCAAAGCCCACATAAAGACAATCAGGGGACGGTTAGCGTGAAAGTCTACTATATATAGAAACGAGTTTTCAAAAAACACAATATGCGTGATTGGTAGCTTTCATTTGTTGTGTGTGATTTTGCCACATCATGCGGTGTTCTAGTAAGACAGGGGACGGTTCTATGTCTTGACAATTAAATGTTGATATGGTAATATTAAACAGGGTGATAATATGCCAAGAACAGTAAGAAGCAAGACAGGGGACGGTTCTATGTCTTGACAATTAAATGTTGATATGGTAATATTAAACAGGGTGATAATATGCCAAGAACAGCAAGAGAAAAGTCTGAAAGCGGAATATACCATGTAATGTTGCGTGGTGTAAACAAACAACAAATTTTTGAAGACGATGAAGATTGTCAGAAGTTTTTACAAGTGCTTAAAGACTGTAAAGAGATTTGTGAATTTGAACTTTTTGCGTACTGTTTAATGGGGAATCATATCCATTTGTTGTTAAGAGCGAACAAAGAACCGATAGAAACGGTATTTAAAAGAATTGGCAGTAGGTTTGTATATTGGTACAATATAAAATATGAACGACATGGGCATCTGTTTCAGGATAGATATAAAAGTGAGCCTGTCGATGATGATAATTATTTTAGAGTGGTATTGAGATACATTTTAAGAAACCCTGTAAAAGCTGGTTTATGCAAGAAACCAAAAGATTATAAATACAGTAACTGTACCGATTATCTTTCGCAAAATCAATCTGGTTTAACAGATACAACATTAGCTTTTGATTTAATAGGTAAAAGTGAATTTGAGAATTATATCAATACAGACAATGATGATAAGTGTTTAGAATTTGAAATTCAGACAACAGTTCGTTTAACCGATGAAAAAGCAAGAAAGATAATTGAGAAAAAATCAAAATGTCAAAATGTTGCTGAATTCCAGGAGTTACCCAAGGATAGAAGAGATAAGTATCTAAAATATTTCAAAGAAAAGGGATTGTCTATAAGGCAGATAAGCAGATTGACAGGAACCCCAAAAGGTATTGTTGAAAGAGTTGTAAAATAACTAAAACTCGGTTAATTGAGCATAAAACTCAGTTAACCGAGTTGTTTTGTGAAATTTAACACTTTTGACTAATTTTGTAGAAGATTTCAAAATTGCTTGATTTAATTTGAAAAAATTGGTATATTGAAGTTAAGAAAAGACAACGGACGGCGCAGGACACAGAACCGTCCCCTGTCTTACTGTCTTACTGTCTTACTGTCTTACCACCCTGTCTTACCAATAACTAAAACTCGGTTAATTGAGCATAAAACTCAGTTAACCGAGTTGTTTTGTGAAATTTAACACTTTTGACTAATTTTGTAGAAGATTTCAAAATTGCTTGATTTAATTTGAAAAATTTGGTATATTGAAGTTAAGAAAAGACAACGGACGGCGCAGGACACAGAACCGTCCCCTGTCTTACTGTCTTACTGTCTTACCACCCTGTCTTACCAATAACTAAAACTCGGTTAATTGAGCATAAAACTCAGTTAACCGAGTTGTTTTGTGAAATTTAACACTTTTGACTAATTTTGTAGAAGATTTCAAAATTGCTTGATTTAATTTGAAAAATTTGGTATATTGAAGTTAAGAAAAGACAACGGACGGCGCAGGACGCAGAACCGTCCCCTGTCTTATTAGTAGATATAAATTGTTTATTAGGAGGTTTATTATATTATATGTTTTTTAGAAAACAGGAAATATTATTTATTGAAACGATAATATTTCTATGTATGTTGTTATCAGCTTCGCTTTTTATTCTGAGTTTTGATTTTTGGTATTTTTTGCTTTCTTTTTTTGGCTTTCTTTTGGTTTTAACTTTATGTATAATATCCCCTGAAGAATATATCTTGATAGATGATACTGGAATTTCAAATCACCTCAAAAACGATTGTTTGTGGAAATATTCCTGGGATGAAATTGCTGATTTGCGTATAAGTAAAAGATACAGACAAAAAGCAATTGAGATCTTTTTGAAATCAACAAAAGAAGAGGATAAATTAGAATATTCCCACAACTATTTCCAATACGGAAAAAAAGCAAAAAAAGCACTTGCAATTTATTATCCGAAAGAAATAAAAAAATTAAAACGCGGCTTGGTAAATGGTGAGTTTATAGATTGACAATCAGGGGACGGCTGATTTTCTGATGACTTTAATTGATTCAGGGATCAGGAAACAGGAAACAGAAAACAGGAAACAGAAAACAGGAAACAGGAAACAGGAAACAGGAAACAGGAAACAGGAAACAGGAAACAGGAAACAGGAAACAGGAAACAGGAAACAGGAAACAGAAAACAGGATAATATAAATCATCCTATCATTTTTAGTTGATATTAAAACCAACTTTAAATGATAGGATGTTTTTATGTAGCGGAGCACTGTTTTCTGCTTCCTGTTTTCTGGTTTCTTAACAATACAACTCAATTGAGTTGTATTGTTAGGTCACTCATCGCATACGACACGCACGGGTGAATAATTCCGTGTTTGGTGTCAGCAAGGCGTCTTGAATCTGTTCCGTTTGGAATGAATACATTGCCTTTTGTGAGTCTTGCTCTGCAAAATCCGCAAGAGCCAACTCTGCAATGGGAAAGCGAGGGGATACCCGCTCTTTCGAGTGCGACTAAAATTGTTTCTTCAGCAGGGCAGTTAATGGTTGCAATTACCTTGCCATCTTTTTTTACCTTGCACTCAAAGGCTTTGCCGATGCTTTCTACAGGGAAATCAGGTATAGTGCGTGAATCCTTTATCTGAGAGCCAATGTTAAGTCTTATTGCTTTTCTTTCCAAGCCTAATTCTGTAATTTGTGTAGAAATAAGATTTAAAAGCTGAGTAGAGCCATCAATAAAAATGCTGTATTTTTCAGGTGGTGCATATTTTTCAATGAGCTGTTTTGTAATAAATCCTCGTTCATAATTTTCAACCTTTTCATCACTGAAAACAAAAATCACATTGAAATTTCTTGTGTTTTTCTGAATTTCTGAAAGCTCATCCATAAATACAGCATCGCTCTTTTTACGGCAGCTGTAAAATAATGTAAGGTTAACTGAAAGTGATTTTTCCTCTATTGCCCTTGCCATAGATAAAAATGCAGGAATACCGTCATTGTCAGCGATGCCTATTAAAAACGGGTAATCTCTTAAGGTCTGATAATAAAAATTACCAAGAGGTGCAGAGGCTATAACCTCAGTGCCTTTTTCCCAGGTATTAAAAATATGAGTTGTAGCAAAGCCGTGAATGGCTTTTTTTACTTTAATCATATAAAAATCGTCATCACTTGAATCGTAAGGTGAAGAGCAGATTGTAAAAGGTCTTGTAACAACAGAACTTCCGATATTTAAGGTTATACTTAAATATTGACCGGGTCTGAAAAACGCAAGCTTGCCTGTGCCGTGTGCGGTGTCAGGTGTTAAAATGTAGCAACGCTCATCACGGTTTATTTCAATAACCTCACGCACCTTTAAATATTGAATTTCAGGGTGAAGAAAATTTGCATTTGAATTTACAACAAAATTCTTTTTTAAAGGAGTGTTGAGTGCTTGATTTATAGTGCTTTTTCTGTTTTCGGGTATTCTTACAAAATTAGAAAAATCCTTTAAAGCGGAGGTAACAATTACTTTATCTTTCATTTTGCTTCCTCCTTATTCAAGTCCTTTTCAATATCATTAAGCGTAGCGTAAGCAGTATTTCTCCCCGAAGAAATAGCAGAGCAAAAGCCTGAAAGCTGAGTGCCCCAACCACCACAAAAGCGAAGTCCTTTTGTGTCACAGTCACTTTCCTCTGTCATAAAACGAGAAAGAAGATTGTCCCACTCGTCACCGGAATATCCGTAAATTACCCCCTGAGGAGTGTTCAGAAATCTTGCAAAGGTTAAAGGTGTGGCAATTTCAATTTCTTCGATATATTCGCTTATTTTTATTCCGGTTGCTTCTTCATAAAAAGCAATAATTCGTTTTGCAAAATTATCTTTTTCGTTAAAGTAATTTTCGGGCTCAACATTTGCCCAGCAATTATCTGTAAAAAGTGTAGTGAATGTTAAAATGCAGGTGCCTTTAGGTGAACAACCCGGATTTGCATTATTAAGACAGCTTACAATGCACATATTGTTACTGCCTAAGGTTCTCATTAAGTTGTATTGAACAGAGGTGTCAGCAGTTTCTGTAAGAATTGTTGTGTAATTCTCTATGCCTAAATCACTTGCAGAACGGTTAAGTCCTAAATAAATTGTTGCACCTCTTGCACCAAAGGCTCTTGCGTTTGTTCTCTTGATTGCAGTAACCGGCACATCACTTGCTTTCATCATTTTTGAATAAGCGTCAGTTGGTGAACAGTTGCCGATAATATGCTCACAAAAAATCTTTTCACCATTTTTCAAAATAACGCCTTTGGCTTTGCCTTTTTCAAAAATGATTCTTGCTACTTGAGAGTTGTAGCGTATCTGACTACCGTTGTCTTCAATAAATCCGGCTAATGCAAGGCTTATTTCATTACTTCTTTCTTTAGGCACAAATGCACCGAATTGAATGTAAGAATAAAGAAGAATTATATATTGAGTAAAACTTAAGCGGTCGCAATCTACACCGAGTAAGCACCAAAGACCAGATAAAATTTCAACAGCCTTTTGCGGAATATGAAGAGCAGAAAAAACCTGATTAACAGAGTAGGGGGCAGTTCTTACAAAATCTCCGTAGTCCTTTAAAAGACTTTTAGCAAAGCTCATATTGATTTTTTCATCGACGGAGCAAAGATAATTTGTAGCCTTAACTGTGTTCTCCGCTAAATCGAAAAGTCTTGTGAGGGACTCCTTGCTGTTCGGGGCATATTCTTCTACTGCATTTATAAAATTTTCAATACCAAACGGAAGAGTAGCGTCAATTTTTTCGCCGTTTTTAGATTTGGTAATAATTCTGAAAGCAGTTTCAGGCTCGCACCATTCAATTTTTTCTGTGATGCCTAATTCATCGAAAATAATGCGCACATCACCAACACCTTGCGATTTAGAGTAACCGTAAAGTGAATGTAATGAAGCTTCAAATTCAAATCTGCCACGGGTAAAGCTTGTAGCACTTCCACCGGGAGTAAGGCCCTTTTCTAAGACTAAAACTCTTTTTCCTTCTTTTGTAGCACAAGCGGCAGAAGTAAGACCACCAAGACCTGCACCAATTACAATAATATCAAAATCCATAAATTTCTCACTTTTAAAATTTTATACAATTTTATCGTCAGTTGCTTCACCTGGTGAAGTAATCGGAATAACCTCACCTAAATATGTAGGCTCCGGTTTTATTATGCACCAGATGAAATCTTTAACTCTTGCTAAAAATTCTCTTGAATCGTTATAAAGCTCTTTGGTGAAAGCAAAATTAAAATAGCCATCTGCAGTAACACCGTAAGCCTCAAGCCCTAACTTTCTAGCGTCGTAAATAGCTCTGTAAATATGAAATTCCTGAGTTACGATAATTAAGCTTTCTACTTCAAAAATTTCTTTTGCTCTGTACATTGATTCGTAAGTTGAAAAACCTGCGTGGTCCATAAGTATATTAGTAGCGACAGCATCCACATTATCTATTGCAAATTGCTTCATAGTGTTAACCTCGTCATAATCTTCTCTGCCGTGGTCACCACTCATTAAAATTCTATCAGTACAGCCGGTGTTAAAAACCTCAACACCTCTGAAAATTCTCTCTTGCAAAATGGGAGTGGGTTGCCCGTTTCTGATGCCGGCACCTAAAACTAAAACGCAGTCAACATTATAATCTTTTGTCTCTTCTACGGTTAATATGTATTTACTCGAATATTCATAAATATAAGCGTTAATTAAAATCGGGATTTGCGCAAAAATAACACCTAAAAGTAAAACGAACGATATTAGTTTTTTGAACTTTTTTTCTTTGTTTTTAACTCTTTTAAATTCCATAACCAAGCTTTCCCTTTTCATTTCTGTTTTTATAAAGAAATTTTACACCAAAATTTTACATAAATCAATAGAATAAAGGTATAATTTGGAATATTTAATTTGTTCTTAATAATTATAATTGATTTTTATTTGACATTATGTTAAACTTTAAATATAGGTTTATAAAGGAGCGAAGAAAATGTTGTTTTACATTTGTTTAGCGTTAGGTATTATCAATTTAATTTTGTTTTTAATTCAGAGAAAGCCCGAAGTTTCATTAAGAGTTTTATTTTTTAAAACTACAACAAGCTGTTTGATGATTTTAACTGCACTCGCAGCATATTATGAAAATCAAAGCTGCTCTTTAGAATTAGCATTGCTTTTCTTTGCGGGCTGTGTCTGCGGACTTTTGGGCGATATATGGCTTGATGCGAAATACATATTCAAAGCAGAAGAAAACGGACTTTTAAAAGCCGGCTTCACAAGCTTTTTAATAGGTCATATTTTCTATTCTTTCGCTATGTTTATCGCTTATGGCGTTTCTACTATTACTATAATTTGCGGTGTTATAGGTATTGCATTTGGTCCGTTCAGCTGTTGGTTTACTGAAAAAACAATGAAAGCGGAATTCGGGAAATCAAAGCTCATTTCACTTGTTTACACAGCAGTTCTTGGCTTTACAACAGGTGTTGCTGTAGCAGTAGCTATTGAAAATGATTTTGCACTTTTCTCAATATTAAGAGTAGTTGGTATGGTTTTATTCTTCGCTTCTGATGCAGTTCTTGCACAGATTTATTTCTGCAAAAACAAAAATACAAGATTAAATGTAGTTATAAACCATCTCCTTTATTACGGTGCTCAATTCTTAATGGCGTCATCATTATTTGTTTCTTGATTGGTGATAAAAATGCAGACACAAAGATTATATTATGAAGACAGTTTTATAAAAGATTTTACAGCTGAAGCTATCTCTTGTGAAAAAAGAGATGGCTTTTATGCCGTTATGCTTGACAAAACTGCATTTTTCCCTGAGGGTGGCGGTCAGAAATCCGATTCAGGTTTTATTGGCTCTGTCCGGGTTTTTGAGGTTCTTGAGGAAAACGGCGAAATAATACATAAAACAAAAGAGCCTGTTGAAGTGAATCAGGAATATACTTGTAAAATAGATTGGAACTTGAGATTTTCCCGAATGCAAAACCATTCGGGTGAGCACATTGTTTCAGGGTTAGTTCATAAAAAGTATGGTTATGACAATGTCGGCTTCCATATGGAAGAGGATTATGTAACAATTGATTTTAACGGTGAATTAACCCGTGAACAGCTTGACGAAATTGAAGACGAGGCGAACGAAGCAATTTATAAAAATCTTGCGTTTAAAACATATTTCCCAAGTGAAGAAGAGTTGAAAACACTCGATTATCGTAGCAAATTAGAGCTTACAGAGGATGTAAGAATAGTAGAAATTGAGGGTGTAGATGTTTGTGCCTGTTGTGCGCCTCATGTTAAAGCTTCGGGCGAAATAGGTGTTATAAAATTACTCGACTTTATGAAGCATCGCGGTGGCGTCAGAATTGTTATGAAAGCAGGAAGACTTGCTTTAATTGACTACCGTGAAAAGTACAAAAATGCTTTGGGAATTTCAAATTTACTTTCTGTAAAGCAACAGGATGTTTTTACAGCAACAGAAAAGTTTTATAACGATTTATCAGAAGAAAGACGCAAGTTTTATGAATACAGAATGTCAGTAGCCAACAGAGATAAAGAAAAGCTTGAAGAGATAAACGACTCTTTAATTTTAATTACTGACGGCTATGATGCTGATATGATGCGTGATGTTGTAAATTATGCGCTTGAAAAAACAGAAAAATATGCAGGTGTTTTTTCGGGGACAGACAATGACGGCTATTCATTTGTAATTGCATCAAAAACACAGGATATGAATTTATTCAGAAACAGACTTAATTCTGAATTAAATGGTCGTGGCGGTGGTCGTGACGGAATGATTCAAGGCAAAGCCACTACCCAAAAAATAAATATTATAGATTTCTTTAAGGAAGTGTAAAATATGAGTGAATTAAAAGTAAAACCACCAAGAGGCAGTGAAAAAAATCCTGACCATATTTTTATAAGTATCAAAGGTGATGCTAAAACATCAATGACAGTTACCTGGAGAACAAGTGTTGATGTTACTTCAGGTTATGCATTAGTAAGAGAAGACGGCAAAAGCGATTCAGTAAAATATGACGCTGTTACTGATGTGTTTGAGAGTGATATTGATATCAGTAATATGTTCTGGGCAGATATCTTGAACTTAAAGCCCGGCACAAAATATTTCTACACTGTAGGTAATGACGAATACAGAAGTGAAGAATTCTATTTCACAACTGAGGAAGAAAATGCAGAAAGCTTTAAGTTTATCTGCGTTTCAGACCAACAGTCAGGTCAGCCTTTTGAATTACCTGACTACTCAAGCTTCAATGCAGTTTTAACTAAAGTTTTAGAAGAAAACCCTGACACAAAATTTATTTTAACGGCAGGTGACAACACAGACTGCGGTCAGCACGAGGTACAGTGGAACGGTGCTTTTTCAGGTCTTAAGGGCATTGTTGAGCATATTCCGTTTATGATGACCTTAGGCAATCATGATAATCGTGGCTTCCAGGATTACAAAAACGGAATTGGCAGATATTACTCCGAGCCTGCTGAATTCTTCAGTAAGCAATTCAAAGGCTCATACCCATTCAACGGCCCTGAGGGCTGGGAAACAGAAAACTATTCATTTAATTATGGTAATGTTCATTTTAATGTTATTGGCGTTAACGAGCCTGAAAAGGTTAATGAATGGTTAATCCGTGATATTGATGCTACTGACAGAGTATGGAAATTTGGCTCATATCACTTTCCGATGTATTATGCAGGGCCTGAGCTCAGTAATGATGACGGTTTCCCGATGATGCGTGAGGGTATTGAAAAAATGGATGTTCTTTTTGCAGGTCACGAGCATAACTTTGCAAGAACATTCCCGATAAAAAATGAAGAGTTGTTCGATAAGCCATCACAAGGCACAATTCACTATGAATTAGGTAACAGTAACTCTAACCCACCAGGCACAATGTCCTGCCATAAGGTGTGGCACGCTGCTCACTTCCCTTGCGAAGAACAAATTTCTACAGTTGCTATTGTTGAAGTGTTTAAAGATAAGGTAAAGCTTACTTCAAAAATAGTAGAGGACGGCAGAATTATTGACGAGTGTATTATAGATAAAAAGAATGACTGTATTTACCCAATCGCTTTAGCACCAATTTTTAAAAGAAGAACAAGAACATTCTATAAAGGTGTCGGTTTAGGTCTTAGTGAGCGTGGGCAGATTCCTGAATTTAAAGACGGAATGTGGTTTTCACCATTGGCAGTTATGTTTACTGCTATTGGTGCAGATGTAAAAAAAGAAGAGGGTAAAGTAACCTTAGGAATCTATGGCAAGAGTGCTACATTTACAGAGGGCTCTGACATAGCAAAAACAGATGACGGTGAAATTACACTTCCTGCAGCGGTTTATCGTGGTGCTAACAGTCAGCTTTACATTCCGCTTGAAGCAATAGTTCCTTGCTTTAATATGAAGTGGGCTTATTCAAAGAGAAATAATTACCTCACTATTGAGCATGTAGATGAAGCAATTCCAATGACAAAACAACCATAATCAGCTTAAAGGATATAAAAATGATTCCGTTAATAAAAAATAAAAAAGCTTCTCGATATGATTCTGCATACAGTTCAAAGCTCTGGCTTTTTGAAGATGTAGAAAAAGAGGAGTATCTTTCTCATTTAGAAGATATAAAATCAAAAGGGTATCAGGAAGCTTATAAAACAGATATTGAAGACAATCTTACTTATGTATTTCAAAATGGTGAGAACTTAATTTTCAGTTCATTTTACCCTTGTGATAATACTGTAAGAACAGTTTTAGAAAATAATAAAAATCTTCCCGAATTTAAAATGCGTGAAGATTTAGCAGAAACGACCAAAACAACTCTCTGGCAGTTTGAGGTTGACCATTCTCTCATTGATTGTGGTATGTGCTACATAATCCGTGCTTGTGACGGCTCATTCTTTATAATTGACAGCGCCCACACTTATTCTTGCCGTGATGATGAACGAATTCACGAATTTTTAAGAGAGCGTACACCGAAAGGCGAAAAAATAAGAATAGCAGGTTGGTTTTTCAGCCACGGTCACGACGACCACATAACACAATTCAAAAACTTCTTAATGTATCATTCAAGTGATGCTATAATTGAGGGGCTTTACTTTAATTTCCCTACATACGACCACCGCGATGCAGGTGAGTGGATGGGTGCAGGTGAGGGGTATGTCAGACAGTTCAGAGATGCAATAAAAAAGCGAGATGACATACCTGTTTACACACTTCATTCAGGTCAGACCTTTTTTATCAGAAATCTCAGATTCGATGTGCTTTGTTCACATGAGGATGTGTTCCCGAAATCAAATGAAAATTATAACGATTCATCGGTTGTTTTAATGATGACTGCTGAAAACACGAAGGTCTGCTTCCCAGGGGACGCAGGTCACGAGGAAAGCTATATTTTAGAAAATCGTTATAAAAATGGCTACTTAAAATGCGAAATTATGCAGTCGGCTCACCACGCTCATTTTGGTACAACTGCTCACTTTTACAGAATGACAAATTCTGAAGTAGCACTTGTTCCGTCAACACAGATTATGTACGACGGCGATTTAGAAAGATATGAAGCCACACGCGTTATGGCAGATATTGCAAAATATCTCTTTATAGCTTCAAACGGCACCGTTGAAATAGATTTACCATATAAATCCGGTGAATTTAAGCTTCACCCAGATGAAACTTTCGAGAACTTCCAGGGTATTAACGACCTCTGGTCTTATGAATACACCGAGGAACGAAAAAAACAGCTTTATAAAGAGTACTTGGAGCGTGGAGGAAAACCGATTCAGGAGTACGACTCCTGGAATGCAGAATTTTGTAATTAAAAATTAAAAATGAAAAATTGAAAATTTCGGAACTGCGTTGGCAATTATAATTCGGAATGCGTAATGCGTAATTCGGAATTGAAGGGTCTGCGACGCAATTATAATTGAATAACAAAAAGATAAGTTCTATCATTTAAAGTTTGTTGTAAACTAAAAATGATAGAACTTTTTCTGTTTTCTGTTTCCTGCTTTCTGCTTCCTGCTTTCTGTTTCCTTTTTTCTGAATAAAAAACACTTTTCCTGAAACAATAGTAAAAAAGGAAGGGTGATTTTATGAGTATTGCATTAAATTTATATTATAAAGGTAAAAATGGCAGTGCTAAAAGATTTACAGAAGAAATAGAAAAAAGTGGCTTGGCAGATAAAATCAGAAACCAGCCGGGTAACGAGTGCTACGAATATTTTACATCAATGAAAGATAAAGAAACGATTTTGCTTGTTGACCGTTGGGAAGATGATGACGCTTTACACTTTCACCACGATTCATCAGATATGATTAAAATAGGAGAGCTTAAAGATAAATATGACCTTGAGCTTAAAGTAGAAAGATATGTTACTGAAAAGGAAAGATGCGAGTAATAAGAATGCAGAATGCAGAGTGCAGAATGCAGAATTGTGGGTCTGCGACGCTATTATAAGAATGCAGAATGCAGAGTGCAGAATGCAGAATTTCGGGGCCTGCGGCCAGCTATTATAATAATTTGTTGTAACAGTTTATTTGTCGTTTCTTTTATTATTTATTTTATCTTCTTTATTCTAAAAAAACGAACTACATTCTATCATTTGAGGTTTACAATAACCTGTAAATGAAAGAATGTAGTTTTCTTTATAAATATCTAATTATAATCAACGCGTAGCGTTCCGAAATTTTCAATTTTCCATTTTCAATTTTTAATTACAATTGCATTGCAGATTCTTTACTCATCACTTTTAAGGATTACAACTCTTGCACGGCTCATATCCGTCAGAAATCAACTCATTTCTGTTACCATTGAATTCTTTTTTGTTCTTTTCGGACATTCTTCCAACTGATGAGCAATCGGAGTAATGGAACTTTTTAGAGCCGGTATTTAAAATATAAGCTGCACTTTTTTTGTCATCTTCTCTGACAGGTGATTCGGTTGGTTTTGCAATTAAATAGCTTTCTCCGGTTTCGTAGTCAATTTTAATTGATGGCTGTGCGTTGTAGCAAAATACATTAAAGCAGATACCCTCGCCGTTATCTTCAACGGAAAAGCCTTCCATTTTAACGCCCTTTGCGAGAAGATTGTCACCCTCGAAAACAGGTGTAACCCTGTACATAACATGGTTTCCTGTTTCTTTAATATAGTCGGCAACCATATTTTCAAAAGGTAGCATACCCTGAATGTTTAAATATCTTGTGCCGGTTATAAGGTTCTTTTCATTTGCGTTTTCGCCCGAAAGCTGAAAGCCTATTAAATGGCAACGGTTATATAAATATTTACCGTCAACACAGTCATATTTTACAGAATGCCAACCGCTTGGCTTAATCATTCCTATTTCGCCACGCTCCTCAGTTGGCATTGTTTCAAGACCTAAACACGCAAAAGCAACACCACAACGACCTGAATAATCTAAATTCGTGTAATCTTCAAAGGCTCTTGTTGTTATTTCTGTGCTTTTGAATTCGGGGATATTGTTGTTAAGTGTAACATAAGCCTTGCCATTGAAGTCTGGGATGCTTTCATCAGAAATAACTGAATTTGTTGTTTCCTTTGTGGTTGGAATCGTATTATGAGTTGTTTCAATTTCTGTTGTAGTAATGTTTTCAATTTTAAATTCGGTTGTTTCTGTATTGGGTGTTCCACCACAAGCAGAAAGTGTTAAAATAACTGAAATTAAAAGAGTAACTAATCTAAAATGCTTTTTCATAATGAATATATTTCCCTTGTTATTTTATCGTGAGAGTTGCCCGTGAATTCTTTTGCTTCTGTCAATTTAAAATTACTTAAATCTGAATTGAAATAAAAGTCAGCAGGGTAAGCTCTGTTCCAGTGGTAAATTATAAATTTGTTTATTTTGTCTTTGAATTCTGATAAATCAACATTTTCAACAAAGCAAAGGTCATTTTCTTTTGCATTATTCAAAAATGAATCACTGATTATAATGTTATTCTCATAATCACTGAAAATTGTCTTTGAAAACTCATTTATTAAAATTTTACTGCCATTTGAGTATTTAATCAAATCATAAATAACTGCTTTATCTCTGCTTTGTCTTCGGTTATTAAATAACATTCCGTCATTATCATCTATACAAACTACAATAATCATAAGCTTCTCCTGTTTTCTAGTCCCTAGCACCTAGTCCCTGTTATCTGGTGTGCTTAAACTCCGCCTTATAAAGACTGTAGTTAAGCGCTTTTAATTCTCTTAAAAGGTCGTCGTTTGTCTTGATTTCGTTGTTAAAATAAACGCCACCGTGTGCTAAATCTTCAATTTCGTGGAAGTCAGAGCCTGCAACTACAATATCTTTATTGTGGAATTTTGCCCAGGCTTCTGCAATAGGGTTAGAAGAATAATGACGAGGGTTGCCGTTAAATACCTCGTAGCCGTCAAGAATTTCCCAATCCTCAACAGTTAAACCGCGTCTGAATGGGTGCGCTTGTAAAAATAAAAGTCCGTTTTCCTTGCAGAGCTTAGAAAAATCCTCTGGCGAATACGCCATTAAATCGCCGTTGCTTCTCAAGAATTCTTCAGTAACACCGTAAACTAAATAGTCGTTTTCGCTATCATAAAAGTTAATTTCCATACCAAGCAAAACAACCATTTTACCGTCTAATTCTTCTTTTAAAATGTTGTAGCCCTCTAAAAAATGGTCAACCTTTTTGTCCCATTCTGCATTTTTGTGCTCAGGCTTTCTGAATGCAGAGTTGTTCATATGGTCTGTAACAACAATCCCGTCATAATCAGTTGCAAGATAAAGCTTGGCAATCTGCTTTGCAGGAATATTGGCACATCTGCTCACTTCGTCAGTGTGTAAATGCATTTCAAATAAATAGCTCATAATATATAAACTCCTGAAAAGAATTTTAAATAATTATATTCTTTTTTTGTTTTATTGTCTACACAAGTATTGAAAAAATTCAAAAAAATGTTATTATATAAGTATGTAAAAATTTCTTTGTAGAGGTGTTTATTATGTCAAAAATAAAAGCAGCAATTATCGGTACCGGTGGAATCAGTAATGAGCATATTAAAGGTTATTTAAAAAATGAGAATGTTGAGCTTTACGCATTCTGTGATATAAACGAAAAACAGCTTAACTTAATGGCAGAGGAATATGGTATTCCGAAAGAAAGATGCTTTTTAGATAAAGATGAAATGTTAAAGGCACTTCCTGAAATTGATGTTGTAAGTGTCTGCACCTGGAACAGTGCTCATGCAGAATGTACTATTGCAGCGCTTAATGCCGGTAAAGATGTTCTTTGTGAAAAGCCAATGGCTATGAATGCGGCAGAAGCAGAGAAAATGCTTGAGGCTGCAAAGAGAAATAATAAGCATCTTCAGATTGGCTTTGTAAGAAGATATGGTAACGATGCTGATATAATGAAAGATTTTATTGATGCAGATTACTTTGGCGATATTTATTACGCAAAGGCTACATATTTAAGAAGAAACGGCAACCCTGGTGGTTGGTTTGGTGACAAATCCCGTTCAGGTGGCGGTCCGCTTATTGATTTAGGCGTTCATGTAATAGATTTAGTTCGTTACCTCTGCGGTAATCCGAAACCTGTTTCTGTTTATGGTGCTACATTCCAGAAGCTTTTTAATCGTCCTGATATTAAAGGCAGCAAGGGTTACAACTCAGTTTCAGCAGGCGAAAATGATATTTGCGATGTTGAAGATTTAGCCAGTGCTTTAATTCGTTTTGATAACGGATTAGTTCTTTCAGTTGAAGCAAGCTTTTCACTCAATATTAAAAATCCTAAGGGCGATATTGAGTTCTTTGGCACAAAGGCTGGTGCAAAGCTTGACCCTGAGGTTGAAATTTTCACTGACGAGCAAGGCTATTTAGTAAATGTTTCATTTGATAAAGAAACATCATTAAACTTTGACGGTCTTTTTGCAAGAGAAATTAACCACTTTGTAGATTGCTCAATGAATAATGTTCCTTGCAGAGCACCTGCAGAAGATGGCGTATGGCTTATGAAAATTTTAGATGCAATTTATGAATCAGCAAAAACAGGCCACGAAGTAATTATAAAATAATTAAACCTTGTGAAAGGGTGGAAGAATTATGCATAAGTGTGACAGCTGCGGTAAAGTTGTAGTAAATGAGCAGGATTATATGTGCCCGCACTGCGGTGCAGTAACAAAAAAACACTGCGACCATTCAAATCATTTGCCTGATGATAAATATAACAGAACTAATGCATATAATACAAACAGCAACTATAATAACCCGACTCCACATAAAAGCAAAACTTATGATTATACACCTGCACCGAAAACAAATGAGAGTCAGAAGTTTGATATTAACGATTTAGCAAATATTAAAAATGTAGAAGATGCGAAACGAGTTGCTAAAAAAGCATTTATAGAGCAGGACCAGAACGGCAGAAAGAAATTTAAGCCACTTGCAATTGTACTAATTGTAATCTTCGCAGTTAACATTTTTGGTAATATTTTAGATGTTGCTGATAGTGCAATTGACATTGCGTTTGATGAAATAGAAGAAGTGGTTTCTATGGACTCTATAGATGACTATAGGGATGGTTATGTCGAAGACCTTTATGGTGTTTCAGAATTAGAAAACTCTATTTATACTGATTATGATACAGTTTATTCTTATGTTGCTTCTGCTAATGTACAGAGTGCTTATCTTGATACATGGAATGATATTCTTGAAATTCAACTTTCAGGGATTGGTTTCAATAAATTAAGTATCAATATAGAAAAAGATGGAATTTCATACAAAAAGCTTACTGAGAGTTCTTTTGTAGTGCTTTGTGAGGTATCATTTATTACAAGTGATTCTATTGATGAATTTGAAGCATCAGTTGAAGAAACTGATACGATTTTAAGTTATGCCGAACACGCAAAATTTAAGGGTTATTTATCAGGTGACGGTGTTTTGAGTTTAGAGGGTATTGCTTCAAAACTTGATGAATATGATGAAGATGTTTATTTTGAAATACGAAGAGTAACAGTTTTAACTGAAATTGGTGTGGACTGTTATAATGGTGACTACGATATAACACCTAATATTATAAGGTGCGATTCTTTTGGTGATTGTAATTTTTATGAGTATCAGGATGTTGCAGATGAAACTTTAGCGAGAGAACATTTTGAAATGGTTGTGTTAACTGAATATGAGGGTTACGATTTACAGGATGAATCATCTTATGATGAAATAATAGAATTTTAATATGAAAAAAACAAGATATACAACAATTTCGGGAATGGTGTCGGCATTGTCTGTGGTTATAATGCTACTCACAAACATAATGCCGTCTATGATGTATGTAATTCCGATAATAACAGGTGCAATAGTCTTTGCAGTTCATGAAATAATCGGCAAAAAATGGGCTTTGGGCGTGTTCTTTGTAACAAGCTTTATTTCGTTCATTCTTTTAACTGATAAAGAAGCGGCACTTAATTACACATTGTTTTTCGGATATTACCCACTTTTAAAACCAATTTACGAAAAGCTACCAAAAGTGCTTTCGTGGGGTGTAAAGGTTTTAACCTTTAATGCTGCTCTTGTAGTGATTGGTTTAACAGTGACATTCATTTTTAAGCTACCATTTTTAGATGAAGATTTTGGGGGCTTTACAATCCCTGCATTTGCAATTCTTTTTAATCTTGTTTTTGTAATGTACGACATTATGTTTACTGTTTTTAAAACGAGATTAAAGCCCGTATTCGATAAATTAAAGAATAAACTCTCTTGACTTTTTATATTGTAAAGTGTAATATATTTTTATATTCTTTTAGGAGGCAAAAATATGGATATTTTTTCAGTATTTACCAATTTCGATTGGTCTGTATTCCAATTGATTGAAAAACTCTGGAATCCAGTTCTCGATGCGATTATGGTATTTATCACACATTTAGGTGATGACGGTATTTTCTGGATTGTTTTAGGCTTAATTCTTTGTGTATTCAAGAAAACAAGAAAATTAGGCGTGCTTGTTATTTTAGGCCTTGGCGTTGCAAGTCTTATCAATAATGTTGTACTTAAACAGCTCTTTGAAAGACCAAGACCGTTTAACTTTGAGGGTTGGCCGGGTGAGTTCATTTACCCTGAGCTCGTTGAAAGACCTCACAGCTTCTCATTCCCATCAGGTCACACTTCATCATCATTAGGTGCAGCAACACCGCTTCTTATTAAAGCAAACAAAAAATTGGGTATCCCAATGTTTATTTTAGCTGTGCTTGTAGGCTTCTCAAGAGTTTACATACATGTTCACTATCCAACAGATGTTATCGTTGGTATGATTGTTGGTATTATTGGTGGTATCTTAGCAGTAGTAGCATTCAAGTATGGTATGGTTTTAGCAAAGAAACTTCTCGGTGAAGAATTAGTAACAAAAATCTTTGGCGAAATCTGATTTAAAAGCACTTGCGAAAGCAAGTGCTTTTTTAGTTATGAATGCACTCTGCATTTTGCACTCTGCATTCTGCATTTCTTATGCTTTGCATTCTGCATTTTTCTGAACACTTGCATACTTGCACACTTGCAACTTTATTATTGACACTAATCGACTTTTATGGTATATTTAGAATGATAAATATTTAACAGTTATTTCTGCAAATAAATCAAATTTTTATGCAAAAATGACAAACGGGGTGCGGTATGCAATTTTTAAATTCGTTGAAAGCTTATGGTTGTAATATTGAGGCTGGTCTTGACCGGATGAAAGGCAAGGTTGACTTTTACAAAAGGCTTATTTCTAAGTTTCCTGAGGTTATTGAAGAGAATGAATTCCGTTCTTTGATAGAATCAAATCAGATTGAAAGAGCGATTGAAAAAACCCATTTAATCAAAGGTGTGACAGCAAATCTTTCATTTGATTCCCTCTATAAAAGTTACACAAAAATTGTAGATTATTTAAGGCAGGGTAATCCCGAAGCGGCTCTTAAGGAGTTCGATGAAATTGAGGGATTACAAAAAGAGCTGGTTGATTTTATTAAAAATAACGCAGGTTGATTTTTATTCCCCCGAAAATCAAATATACATAAGGAGCGAAAAATTGTGGCAGAAGAGAAAAAAAGATTGTTGATAGCAGATGACAGCTTTATTGACAGAGAAATACTTCATCATATTTTAGAAAATCATTTTGAAATTACAGATGCAAAAAACGGTTATGAAGCACTCGATATACTTACTAAAAAAGAGGTTAAATTCGATGCAATGCTTCTTGATGTTGTTATGCCTCTTATTGATGGCTTTTCCGTTTTACAGCTTATGAAAAACAATGGGCTTTCAGGTATTCCTATTATTATGATGACTGCAGAGGCTACAAAGGAAAATGTTCGCCGTGCTGCAGAATATGGCATAACCTCATTTGTTTCAAAGCCATTTGATGGCGAAATGGTGTTAGAAAAGGTTCACTCACTTCTTGATATTGAGCCTCGTAATACTAATGTTTATAAAGGTCCTTTAAAGGAATTTGATATAAACGATACCAATATTTATATAGGCAGACTTACAGGAGTTTATAAGGATTATTTAAAAAATAAGGGCGTAAGTGATGAAAAATTCAAACGCGTTTCTGAATTAACAAGAATTCTTATGACAGAATACAGCTCACAATTTGTGGGTGATGAGTATGAGTCTGCAAAAATCAATATGATTACAACAGCCGCTTATTTTTATAATATAGGCTATATGACTATTCCGGACAGATGTATTGATTTCCCGAAAAAGAACGAGAGCGATTACAGAATGTTCCAGAAGCACACTACCGCAGGTGCTAAGTTTATAAGAATGAATACCGCACCAAGCTGTGCTTATTTTGTTGCGGTGTGTACTGATATTTGTATGTATCACCACGAAAGAGCAGACGGTACAGGCTTCCCTCATCAGCTCACATCAGATGAAACCCCGATTCACGCTCAGGTGTGTGCTTTTGCTACTCAGTTCGATGAAATTTTCTGTAAATTAGATGATTTTACAAGACAAAACTTTAATATAGCAATAAGTCAGTTGTCAGTTGATGCGGGTGCATTTTCTGAAGAGATTTATAAATTAGCAAAGGAATGTAAAGGTACAATTACAGATTTTTACAGAAACAGATTCGCTCAAGGGTAAAACCTTGTTTATAAAAAAAGTTTAACTTCAGGTGGTGTAGCTGTGCAAAAGCGAATAAACAGAAAATGGAAAGTGGCAGCAATAATATCAGTTGTAGTAATTCTTACTTTAGCAGCAATTTCTATAATCAGTTATGTCAATGAATTCAGTCAGATGGTTTACAAAGAAAGAGCGTACCATTTAAACGAAACAGCGGCACAGATTACTGAAACGGTTGATGTTGCACTTGAGGAGCAATGGGCTTTATTGCAAATTATGTCGGTTCGCTTTCCTACTTTTGATAGTCTCACCACTGAAGAGTGTATTTCCAGAATTATCCGAATGGAAAACAAATTGCAAAAAGATGGCTTGCTGTTTGGTATAGTTGATGAAAAAGGTAATGTTTTTGCATCTAATGAGGATAAACGCGTCTTTACTTTAGATGATTTAAATGTTAATGATATCAACGGGAAAACTTTAGCTATTCTTAAACCGGTTGAGGATTCTGCCACCGAATATATGACATTCCTTATGAAAAATGAGTCACCTGTAACTTTAGGTGATGGCAGAGTTATTACTCATACAGTTGTTTTCTGGGAAATGAATTACTATAAAAAGATTTTCCACACAGACGCCTACGGCGAAGAAAACAGTATTTTTATAAGAAATAATGACGGTAAAAGTATTTATTCGGAATCTGAAAAATATGAGTTTATAAACAGCTTCGACTATATGGATATTTATCCTAATGTCCAACGGGTTAATGGTGATAATATTACTCAGATTGAGGAAAATATAAAAAATGGCAAAAGCTCGGTTACAGCTATAAAAACACTTAGTGATCAAAAAACATATTTCATAACTGTTCAGCCAATGCGTAATAATGACTGGGATTTAGTTATGATAGTACCTGAGGAGTTTGTAAGCGCCGAAACAATAGACTTCGCAAGTGCGATTGTTGACACTGCTTCATTTATAGCGCTTCTTGTTTTCGCAGGTCTTTTGCTTCTTGCTATTTTCGCTGTAAAAATGCAGAACCAGAATATTCTTCTGAAGCAGGAAAGAGAATATTCAGAAGCTCTTGCGGCGTCAGCTGAAGAAGCAAAAAGTGCTAATATGGCAAAGACTAAATTCCTTTCACATATGTCGCACGATATAAGAACGCCTATTAACGGAATATTAGGTATGATTGCTAAAGCAGAAAGAAATATTGAGAAGCCTGATGTTTTACGCGATTGCCACAAGAAAATAAGAATGGCGGCAGAGCATCTTTTAGGTCTTATAAACGATATTCTTGATATTACAAAGCTTGAAACCGGTCTTAATGAAGATAAAGACGAGCCATTCCCGATGAGCTGTATGCTCGATACCTGCTGTTCAATTATAAAAGGACAGCTTGAGGGTAAGAATATTGAACTCAAAACAGATTTTCTTAATATTTCACACGATAGTGTAATTGGTAACAAATTACATATCCGTCAGATTTTTCTTAATATTTTAAGTAACGCAGTAAAATATACTGATAACGGCTACATTTATTTCAAGGCTGAAGAAACAGGCTTTGAAAATGAGAGAGCTACATATCGCTTTACTATTACAGATACAGGAATCGGTATGCACAAATCATACCTTGAGCATATTTTTGAGCCGTTCTCAATGGATCAGTTAGAGGATAGAAAAACTCGTATAGGCACAGGGCTTGGTATGTCAATTGTAAAAAATAATGTCGATAGGCTCGGCGGTGAAATTACTGTTGACAGTACTCTGGGGCTCGGCAGTACATTTACAATTACATTTTCTCTCAAGACTACGGATTTAGATGTTATTTGTGAAGCGGCAAAGGAACGCGTTAAGTCATCTGTTGATGTTTCAGGAATGAAGGTTCTTTTAGTTGAAGATAATGACCTCAATATTGAAGTCGCTTTAATGCTTTTAGAGGATGCAGGTATCAACACCGCTGTTGCTAAAAATGGTAAAGAGGCAGTAGATATGTTTATGGCTTCCAAAGAGGGTGACTATGACCTGATTCTTATGGATGTTATGATGCCTGTAATGGACGGTTATGAGGCTACAAGGATAATTCGTAGCTTAAACCATCCGTTGTCAAAGAGCATTCCGATAATTGCACAAACAGCAAATGCATTCCAGGAAGATATAAAAAAGGTTAAAGAAGTGGGTATGAATGCACACATTTCAAAACCTATTGACGAAGAAAATCTTCTTAAGGTTTTAGCACAATTTAAAAAATAAATTAAAAAAGAGTGTGGTTTAAGCTTAAGTTTAAACCACACTCTTTCTATTATTTTCTTGTTGAAATATATTCTTTTTTGTGCTATAATATAATGAATTGTTTAATTCGTAATATTTGAAAGGAGTTCAGCGATGATAAGACCAAATAATCAGAGTTGCTATCTCTATTTTAAAGAATGTACTAAAGATTTCGGCTCGTATAATGTAATTGAAAATTACGGTAATATGATCAGCCATAAAAAATTCTTAAAAGATGTTGACGCTATTGCAGGTTATCTTGATAAGAATAACATAAAAAGGGGAGATGTAGTTACTATTTTCCTCCCTAATATTCCACAAAGCTTTGCGGCATTTTATGCGGTTAATAAAATTGGTGCTATTGCTAATATTGTTCACCCTTTAATGACCCCGAATATTTTAGAAGAAATACTTGAAAAAACAAAGTCAAAGGCTGTTTTTGTTTATGATATGATAATGGCACCTTGCAAGCCTGTGTTAGACAGGTTTGACGGAATTACTATAATTTGTAGTACTTCTGATTATGTCAGCACAGTTGCAAAGCCTGTTTTCAAGGTGTTTGAAAAGGTTAAGGTTAAAGCAGAAATTACAAACCAGAAGAAAATTTCATATAACACTATTACACATTTGAGCTTTATTACAAAAGCTGTTCAGAATAATGGTGACGAAACTGCTGTGTATCTTCACGGTGGCGGAACAACAGGTAAAAGTAAAACAATTTGTCTTTCATCAAATAATCTTAACGCTCTTGCGTTTAAGCTCAGCTTTCTCGATTCACCACACAGACCTGGTGATGAATTCTCTCTTATTGTTTTACCGCTTTTCCATGCATTCGGTTTAGGTGTTGCGATGCATTTCAGTATGTGCGCCGGCTTTACTTGTATTGGTATGCCTCAATTTTCACCTGAAAAAGCAAATAAATATTTAAAGAAATATAATGTTACCTATGTTTTAGGTGTTCCTAATATGTTTAAAAAGATGTATGAAGCATCTAACTTTGAGGGAGAACACCTTAAAAATCTCCGTCTCCTCTGGGCAGGTGGCGATATGGTAAGCGAAACATTCTTGAATGAATTCAACTCAGTTCTTCAGAAATGGGGCAGTAAGGGTAAGCTTTTAAGAGGTTACGGGCTTACTGAGGTTTCATCTGTTTGTACTGCAAATGTTGCAGGTGCTTATAAAGAAAATTCAATCGGACGCCCTCTTGCAGAGCTTCGTGTTGAAATCTGGGATGAAAGACACAAAAAATTACCGCCTAATACAATTGGTGAAATTGTTGTCAGCGGTGACACAGTTATGAACTGTTATTTAGATAAGAGTGATGACTGCTTCCACTTTGACCGTAAGGGCAACAAATGGGTGCTTACTGGTGACCTCGGTTATGTTGATGATGACGGTTATTTCTTCTTCACAGGCAGAAAAAAGAGAATGATTATTATTTCGGGCTACAATGTTTACCCTAATGACATTGAAAGTGAAATTCTCAAATTAGATTATATTAACGAGGCTTGTGCAGTTCAGGGCTATATTGATGCAAAGCCTGTTATAAGACTTTTTGTTTCTTTAAATGACCCTGACTCTAATCACGATGAAATCACAAAGCTTTTAAAAGAGTATTGTGGTAAAACTCTTGAAAAATTTGCACAACCGTCAACAATTACTATTATGGATAAGCTTCCACGAACACAAATGGCAAAAATCGATTTTATGAAGCTTACCGATACACCACCCGCTCCTGTTCCTACTAAAAAGGAATTAAGAGAAGAGCGTCGTGAAGAAAAAAGAGCACAAAAGGAATACAACGAAAAAAATAAAGAATAAAATAAAACTGATGAATTAACCGGACGGTTAGTTCATCAGTTTGCTTTTTAGAATTCAGAGAATGGTGTTGAAATTCTGCTCAGACGGAAGTTGACAGCCTCTCTTGACCGGTTAAAACGGTAAATACTGAATACAAGACCGATACCGATGTAAAGGCAGAGAGTACTTGAGCCACCCGCACTGAAGAATGGCAGGGTGATACCGATAACGGGTAAAACCATAAAGCACATACCAATGTTAATAAGCACTTGTGCAGAAATCATTGTTGCGATTCCGTAGCAGAAAATCTGCGTTGAGAAATCTCGTGTGTTTTTACCTGTTTTTATTATTTTGTAAACAATAAGGAATAAAAGTCCTAAAGCAATCATACAGCCGAAAAAGCCTGTTTCTTCACCAATTGCAGTGAAAATCATATCGTTCTCTCGTTCCGGAACGAAACCACCCTGGGTATAAACGCCTTTTGTAAAGCCCTTGCCCCAGAAGCCACCGGAGCCGAGAGCATTTAAGCCAATCAATTGTTGGTAGCTTTCGTCGGTGAATTGTTCAGGTCTGAAGAGTGCTAAAAATCTGTTTTTCTGGTATTCACTGAAAACAAACATCCAGATAAGCGGTGAAGCGGCTAAGAGTAAAAGCCCACCACAAGCGAAGTAGCCCCAATGAAGTCCTGCAAAGAACAACATACCGATTGTCATAATGATGAAAACAAGAGCAGAGCCCATATCACCTGTAAGAACAACAAGACCAATCGGGATAGCGGCGTGAACACCTAAAAGAATTATAGAAGTAAGGTTGTTTATTTTATCTCTTAAAAGCTCAAGATGCATAGAGTAGGTAATAAGATAACCTATTTTTACAAGCTCCGAGGATTGAAAGTAAACATTACCGATTATAAGCCAGCATTTTGAGTCAGGTCTTGCCTCAGGCGCAGCACCGAAAATAAGCGTTATAATCATTAAGACAATACAAAATCCACCAATAATCGGCCATAGTTTCATTATAAATTCATAGTCAATTGCCGAAATTACCAGCGTTACAATAATACCTGCGACAGCCGCAATAATCATAACAACAGCATCTCGTTCAATAAACTGACCATCTTCAAGTCGGAATCTTGTAGCACTGTAAACCATAAGAACACCAAAAATTGAAGTAGCTATAATTAAAAGCAATAACGGGTTGTCCGTTTCTTGAATAAATCTTTTTGTAACAGAAAAAAACTTTTTCAAGCCTTTGCCCCCTTGATTTTATCTTAGAATATTGTTATTATACATATTATCAGATATTATTTCAAGTGGGGTAAATGTTAAAATTATGATAAGCGTAGAAGTTAGTAGCTTTGAAGAGACAATTGGATACGCCAAAAAGCTCGGTGCTGTTTTAAAGGGTGGCGAGGTAATTGCATATTTTGGCGGTTTGGGTATGGGTAAAACTACCTTTACTTCGGGGCTTTGCGAGGGCTACGGAATAAAGGCGGAGGTTTCAAGTCCTACCTTTGCACTTGTTAATGAATATGGTAACAATAATAAAAAGGTTTATCATTTTGATATGTATAGAATTTCTACCTTTGATGATTTATGCTCAACAGGTTTTTTCGATTATCTTGACACAAATGCAGTTTTAGCTATTGAGTGGAGTGAAAATATAGAAAACGCTTTACCCGAAAATTATATCAGAATTGAAATAGAACGCGGTAATTTGGATGATAGCCGTATTTTAAAATTAAGTGGTGACAAAATTTATGAAGATTCTTGGTGTTGAAAGCTCTGCCACAAGTGCAAGTGTTGCTGTTCTTGAAGATGGCAAGATTATTTCACTTTCATATTCAAATACAGGGCTTACTCACAGCCAGACTCTTATGCCAATGGTAGAAGAGGCACTCTTAAAAGCAGATGTTAATATAACTGATGTTGATTATCTTGCCGTTTCAAATGGCCCTGGTTCATTTACAGGAATAAGAATAGGTGTTTCATTGGTTAAAGGTCTTTCTGACCCGTTAAATAAAAAATGCGTAGGTGTTTCTACTTTAGAGGCAATTGCAAAGCCGTTAGAGAATACGGGTGTGTTAGCAGTTTCTGTAATGGACGCTCGTTGCAATCAGGTTTACTGTGCTTTATTTGACTGTGAAAAAGGCGAAATGAAGCGTTTAACTGATGATGAAGCAATTTCTATTGATGAACTCACAGAACGCCTTAAAACGCAGGAAAAACACATTGTTTTAATAGGTGACGGAGCAAATATTTGTTATAACAAAATGAAAGCTGAAATAGAAAATATTTCTATTGCCTCACCAAATATTCGTTGTCAGTCAGCTTCTTCGGTAGCCTTAATTGCAGAAGAGTTAATTTTAAATGATGAAAATGCTGCTGTTTTAGCAGAAGAATTAGTGCCAAAATATTTAAGACTTTCACAAGCTGAGAGAGAATTAAAAAAGAAACAAGAAAACAAATAAATTGAAATAAAAATTGAAAGAAGGATTTTAAAATGATAGCTATTGCATCAGACCACGCAGGTTTCCCACTTAAAGAGGAAATTAAAAAGTTTTTAGAAGAAAAAAATATTGAATTTATTGATTGTGGCGCACACTCAACAGACTCTGTTGACTATGCAAAATTTGCACAGGTAGCCTGTCTTAAAGTAACAGAGGGTTATGCAGAAAAAGCGATTCTCTGCTGCGGTACAGGTATTGGTATTTCAATGGCGGCAAATAAGGTTAAAGGTATTCGTGCCGCTTGCTGTTCAGATTATTTCAGTGCGAAATTTACCCGCTTGCATAATGATGCTAATGTGCTTTGTATGGGTGCAAGAGTAATCGGCGGTGGTGCTGCTTGTGAATTAGTTGATGTATTCCTTTCAACAGAGTTCGAGGGTGGCAGACATCAGAGAAGAGTGGATCAGATTATGGCTATTGAGAATGGTGAGATTTTATAGTTAAGTAATCAGGAAATAGGGATTCGCTATGCTCAAGTGCTGAGTGCTGAGTGCTGAATTTCGGGACCTGCGGTCGGCATTTTAACAAACAAAAAACAGTAATGCGGCTACTGTAAATTATAAAAGAAAGAAGTAATCCCAATGAAAAAAGAAAAATTAAGACTCGTAATAGTATCAGCCTTGTTTGCGGCGTTGATTTGCGTTGCAACAATGGTTGTTAAAATTCCGACACCGCTTAATGGTTATATGAACTTAGGTGACTGTGTAATTTTAGTTGCGGCGTTTACTTTACCGTGTGGTTATGGATTTTTAGCAGCCGGGGTAGGCTCTGCTCTGGCAGATATTCTTTCAGGCTACACCGCTTATGCACCTGCGACATTTTTAGTTAAGGGCTTAATGGTGCTTGTGGTGTTCGCAGTAGCAAAGCTCTTGAAATCTGAGAAAACTGATTTAGTAAAGCTGATTGGCTTTGTTTTAGCAGAAGTAGAAATGGTTTTAGGCTACTACATATTTGAAGGCTTTATGTATGGCTTTTCAGCTTCTCTTGTGAATATCCCTGCAAATGCAATTCAAGGTGCGGCAGGACTTGTTCTGGCAGTTGTTATTGTTAAGGTTTTAGAGAAACAGAAAGTCTTAGAAAAATTAAGAATTAAAAATTGAAAATTGAAAATTTCGGAACGCTACGCGTTGATTATAATTAAATATTTATAAAAAAGACTACATTCTATCATTTCAAGTTATGATAAACAAGAAAATGAAAGAATGTAGTTTGATTTTTTATATTATAATCGCGTCGCAGACTCTTAATTTTCAATTTTTAATTTTCAATTTTCAATTTTTTTGCGCGCTATTCCTTCCAGAACTTTCTGTCAAGGCTTCTGTATTGTATTGCTTCAAAGATGTGCTTCTTTTCGATTGTTTCGCTCTTGTCTAAATCGGCAATAGTTCTTGCAACCTTTAAGATTTTATCATAAGCTCTTGCAGAAAGACCTAATTTTTCAAATGAGCTTTCTAAAATCTTTGCGGCATCATCGGAAAGAATACAGAATTGTCTTGTCATAGATGGTGTCATTTTTGCATTACAGGTAACGGTAGAACCTTTAAAGCGTTCTAACTGAATTGCCCTTGCTTCATTTACACGCTTTCTTATATCCGCTGAGCATTCGCTTTCTTCAGTTGCTGAAAGCTGTGCGTAATCGACAGGTGGCACTTCAATGTGAATATCAAGTCTGTCAAGAAGTGGGCCTGATACTTTAGAAAGATACCTTGCAGGTGCACCTGAGGGACAAGTGCATTTTTTTGTCGGATGGCCAAAGTGACCGCAAGGACACGGATTCATTGCACAAATAAGCATTACTGAGCAAGGGTATGTAAGAGCACAAGCGGCTCTTGAAATTGTAATTGTACCATTCTCAATAGGTTGGCGTAAAACCTCCATTGTGTTGCGGGTGAATTCAGGTAATTCATCGAGGAACAAAACACCGTTGTGAGCAAGTGATAATTCGCCGGGCTTTGGAATTGTACCGCCACCCGAAAGTCCTGCTGGGGAAACAGAGTGATGTGGTGCTCTGAATGGTCTGTAATTTATTATAGGGTTATCTTTTGAAAGATTACCCGAAAGTGAATAAATTTTTGTTGTTTCTAATGCCTCGTCAACTGTAATATCCGGTAAAATTGTCGGTATTCTTTTGGCGAGCATACTTTTACCCGAACCGGGTGGGCCAATCATCATAGCATTGTGGCCACCAGCGGCGGCAACCTCTAACGCTCTTTTTACTTCATATTGACCTTTGACATCTTTAAAGTCGGGTAAATAAGACGGTACCTCAAAATTTTTGAAGGGCTTGATTTTAACCGGTTCTATAATGTCAAAGTCGTTTATGTGGTCAACAACCTCTTTTAAAGTCTTAACGCCGTACACTTTAATATCTTCGATTACTGCAGCCTCTTCGCAGTTGTCAAAGGGAACATAAATCTCTTTTATTCCGTGTTCCTTTGCGGCAATTACCATTGGTAGAACGCCTTTTATACTTTTTATCTCGCCTGACAACGAAAGCTCACCAACAAATGCGGCATTTTTATAATCGCCACGGATTTGTTGAGTTGCAGAAAGCACAGATATGGCAATAGGTAAATCGTAGTAAGAGCCCTCTTTTTTAGTGTCAGCAGGGGCTAAATTGAAGGTGTAGTGATAGCTTTCACTCATTTCAAAGCCCGAATTTTTCATTGCGGCACTAACTCGTTCTTTTGCTTCGTTAACAGCCGTGTCGGGAAGTCCTACAATAGTAATTGAATATTTACCCGATGACATACTGACTTCAACATCTACCATATAAGAGTTAAGACCTAAAAGACCAACGCTTTTAATTTTAGAAAACATTTTTGCACCTACTCATTCTGGTTTGTGTCACTTTCAATTTCGATAACATTCTCTTCTGAAACTGTAACCTCAACCTCTTCTGTTGTTATTTCTTCATATAATGGCGGGTTGAATTTGAAGAACTTTAATTTTCTGATATAACAGAAAGCTAAAACAGTCAATAACGCTAAAGCAGAAACAATAGCACCTAAAATAAGACCATCAGGGGTATATTTAAAGGTTACTGTGTGATTACCTTTTGAAACTCTTACGCCTAAAAGTGCATCACCAATAGCTATAATGTCATCTTCTCTGACCTTTTCGCCGTCAATGTAAACTGACCAGCCTGTGTCGTAGTTTATAGATGTGTAAATAATTCCGTCGTCACTTGCGTTGATTGTACCTTTAATTTCTGTTTCTTTGAAGGAATCAATCTGTAAAGAATCTTGCTTTAATTGGTTATAGCCTTCAACAAAATCATCGTCATTAACAGTAACAGCGTAAAGATAGGTGTAACCGCTCTGACCTTCTTTAATTGGTGCATAAACAGAAATTGAATCACCTTTTTCGAGATAACCTAAATCTAAAATATGTGGCTTTGTGTCAATTGGCTGAGAAATTGCTGTGCCGTTTGAGAGTGAAACAGTAATTCTTTCAACAGTGTTTGAGCCTGTTTTAAAATAAAGATATCCGTTACCGCTTTTTTCTACTGTCAAATCGTAAGTTAAAGATGCATCGGCACTGCTTCCTGTAACTGTGTAAGGGTAACAGCCGGAGTCGCCGTAGCCCTCATAATTACAGGTTGTGTTGTTTGTAGAAACCTTATCTAAAGTAATATCGTGGAATACTTGATTTTTGCCTGTTGCAGCTTCAAAAAGTGCACTCTGAACTTCAAATGGATTTGAATTATCGTGTGACCAATATTCAATTTCTTCATTTGCTCTGAAAGCAATAGGGAGAGTGAAGTTGTTTTTATATGCGACATATTTGCCTTTGCTGAAAATTCTTTCGTAGTAATTTTCATTCATATCGGCAGTTGAACCCTGGTCATTGTCAACAATGTAATCAAGTGCGAAAAATGCGTTATAAACAGGTGTCTGTCTGTTGTAGGTGTAGCTGTTTATATAGTTGCTGAACATACCTAAATGATATTGCATATTTGAAACTTTTTCATAAGCCATTGAAGAAAAGGTAGAAACACCGTTGTAATAGTACCAGCAAGGGTCCATTCTTGCACGAAGAGAGGTTAATTCCATTCTGTACTTGTCAGTGCCCTCTTCCTGGTCGAGCTTATCTTTAACGATTCTGAAATCGTCATAGTCGCTTACAAAGTTTGTTTTAGGCTGGTCCATACTGTAATTATTAGTGTTTGCAACAATATATTCTGCACAGCATGAGCAAAGAATCAAAGCTGCTGCGGCAATTTTGGGGTATTGGTCATTCTTTAAAATGCCTAAAGCAAGGCAGTAAATGCCAATGAATGCAACACAAATCCATACGCCAACCTCAGAGAAATTCTTTGAGCCTATTTCTTGCACCATAATTACAAAGAATATGGTTGCCGTACCAACGCCTATTATCTGTCGGCGGGTGAATTCCTTAATGAATGTGAATGCTCTGAATGCGAGGATTAAAAGCAGGAATGAGTACATATAAGAAAATCTGTATGGTAAATCATTAGGGAAGTGGAAGCCGTGCCAGATGTAGTTTAAATAGTTTGTGTAACAGCTTGCAAACATAATTCCTAAAATACCACAACTGAATATTTTCTCCTTGCCTGAAATACTGTTAGCAAAAATGAAAAGCGGAACAAGCATTACAGTTAAAATACCGCAGTAAACATTAGGTAAAACATCGTCGCCACTGCTACGGATTGTCGGGTCTAAATACGCTAAATGATTAGCTAAAAAGTCGAAAATTGAGAAGTAAGTTTTTAATTCGGTCGGGAATGTACCACTTGTTGCAGAGCAGTTCCCGAGTACATAGTAAACAGGTAAAAGAGAAACTGCAGCGAGTAAGGCTGAAATAATTGAAGAGAATGCAAAAAGACAGCCTGTGTCAAAAAATCTTGAGTTTCTTAAATTGTTAAAGCCCCAGGAGAATGTGGATTTGATTCCGCTTTCTCTTTGCTTTAATTTGCCGAAATAGGTAGAAGTAAAATCATATTGTGTGAAGTAGTCATAAATGAAGAATAAAACAGAGAAAAGACAAACCATATAAGCCATATAGTAGTTTGTAAAGAATGTGAGTGTTAATGAAACAATGTAAAGTGAAAGCTTTCTTTCTCTTATGATTTTATCAATACCGAGCATTACAAGCGGGAAAAGGTAGAAAGAGTCAATCCACATTACATTCCAGTAATAAGCAATGAAGTAACCGCTACAAGCGTAAAGTACGCCAAACGCTGAAATAACAGGTGACTGCTCAGCAGAATATTTTTTTCTTATAAAATATGAAAATGTGAAGGAAGCTGTAACTGCTTTTAAAAGAATCATTACTGCAATTGCTTCCGGCATATTTTTGTGACCTGCTAAAAGCATTACAATTGCAAACGGTGAGGAGAGGTAATTGAAAAAGTTACCTAAAAATGTTCCGCCACCGCCTGAGGTCCAGGAATAAAGGAAGCTATCGCCATTTACAACTCTCTCATAAAATTCTGCAAAGAGAGGGCCGTATTGATGGTAAAGGTCCATTCTTAAAATAGTTTTATCGCCAAATGGGATTAAATCATAGCAATAATAAACTATCATCATAATTAAAAATGTGCAGCCTGCCGCTAAAAAGGAATAGCGGTTGTTGTAAAAAGGCTGTAATTTTTTATTTTCCTTAAAAAGTGTTTTCATCTGTTTTTCTCCTACATAAAAAATTCCAAACTAAATAATACCATATATGTAAAATTCTTTCAATCTTTTTGCAGTTTTTTAATAGTATGTTCAAAAATATTTTGCTTTAAAGAAGTTCTAAATGCGGACAAGTGTAAATAATATTTTTTAGAGGCAAAAAGAAAGGATTTGATAAAATGCAAGACTTTTTAAATGCAATATCACTTTTACCTAAGGATGTGGAAAGCTTCCTTTCTGTAATAAACAGAGATTTTATGAATAAGGTAAATGAAATTCGCTTCAGAGCAAACAAGCCCTTGACCCTTAACACTAAGGATGGTGTTTTTTACTGCACTAAAAATGGCAGGGTGACGGTAAATTATAACGATGACCTTTATTTTACCGACGAAAGAAAAATGCAGGAAATTGTCTTTTCGCTTTCAAGGCGTTCTATTCATACATATCAGGATATGTTAGCAAAAGGCTATCTGCCGTTAAAAAACGGGTGCAAGGCAGGCGTGGCAGGGTGTGCCGTAATGAAAAATGGAGAGGTGTATTCTGTCAGCTCGTTTAATAGTGTGAATATAAGAATTTCCCGTGATTATGTGGGATGCGCAAAAGAACTTTATGAAGCAGTGGGGGAAGATTGCGATTCTTTTCTTTTAGTGGGGCAACCACTTTCAGGCAAAACTACACTTTTAAGAGATTTGTGCAGGACTTATGCAGGACAGAACAGTTTTGAGCCTAAAAAAATCGTAATTGTTGACGAAAGGGATGAAATAGCATCAAAATCCTTTGGCGGTGGTGTCGATGTGGGGGTTCATACCGATGTTTTGTCGCTTTATCCTAAAGAAGTGGGGATTGACATTGCTTTGAGAACCCTCTCGCCCGATATTATAGTTCTTGATGAAATTGGTGCTGATGATGAAATCCCCGAAATGCTTTCAGGAATGAACAGTGGCGTTGGCTTTATAGCAACTGCACACGGCAGTAGCTTTAAAGAAGTGTTATCAAGACCGAATATTAAAAAGCTTGTTGATTCCAGGGTGTTTAAAAAAGCGGTGGTTTTAAAAGGCAAAAACGCACCTTGTGAGGTGGCGGAAGTGATAGAGTTATGAATATAATCAGCTCTTTGTGTCTTGCTATTTGTTTTATTCTTTTAGGTGTAAACAGAATTTTAAATATTAAAAGAAATACGCTTTCACTTTATGAAGCTGTAAGATTTATAAATATGGTTAAAAATAATATTCGCTTTTCTTCTATGGATTATGAAAATTTAATTAAAAGTGGCAAAATGGAAAAATTTTCTTTTATAGATTTCAGTAACGGTATTTCGCTTTCAGATTATGCAAGTGAAAAGGCGAGGTCAGAATTTCTGAGCTTTGTAAACAAAATCGGGACAACCGACGAAGCAGGGCAATTATCAATTTGTGATGAATACATAGAGCGATTTAAAGTGTTTTATAACGAAAGTGCGAGCAACGAAAAAGGGAAAGTCAATATTGTCGGTGCATTGAGTGTTCTTTCTGTGGTGTGTGTTCTGATACTCGGAGGTTAGGTTGTTTAAGATGGATATTTCGTTTATTTATAAAATAGCCGCAATTGGTTTAATAACTGCGGTAATAAATCAGATTTTACAAAAAAACGGCAAGGAAGAATACACACTGATAACTACAATTGCAGGAATAATTATTGTTGTTTTAATGTTGTTGCCGTTTATTTCAGAGCTTAATGATGAGCTTTCATCATTTTTCGGGTTGTGACAGTAACTAAATTAGCCGTTTTTGCACTGATTAGTTTAATTTTTTTAATGCTTATTAAAAAGCATTCTTCTCATCTTTCAGCCGTAGCAGAATTAGCGGTGATTGTAATTCTCTTAATAGGCATTTTGCCTGATTTTAAAGCTTTGCTTTCGGCTCTCAGAGATATAAACAGTGTAACGGCGGTTTCTTCAGATGTATTAAAAACTATGCTTAAAGCCTTTGCGATTTTAACAGTCGGCGGTGTAGCCTCTGACATTTGTCGTGATAATGGTGAGAATGCACTTGCAGGCGTTCTTGAAACTATTGTGAAAATACTTGCAATTTCGTGCGCGATTCCAACATTTACGGCAGTTTTAATGACGGCTTTAACGCTATTGGAGCAATAGGATGAAAAAGTTTTTCGTAATCTTTCTTGCAATGATTTTTTTAATGCTTTTTTCTGTAACTGCGTTTGCAGGGGACGGCGATATTGATAAATATAACGATGAATTTTCTTATGATGAAATGATTTCTGCGATAGATTCTTCTGTTATAGAAGTGCTCAACGATATGGGGATTACAGAACTGAGCTATGAAAGTATTTTTTCAGTAACACCAAAAAAGGTGTTCGATTCGTTTTTTGAAATATTTTTTAGTAGCTTTAAAGAGCCGTTAAAATATTTTATTTCTGCAACAGGCGTAATGGCAATAATGGCTCTTTTAACAAATATGTCGCGTTCTCCCGAAACTGTAACGCTCATTGGCAGCTCGTGTGTGGCGTGTTTTCTGGCAGTGCCGATAGTTTCTTTAATTACCCGTTCATTTTCAGTTTTAGAAACGCTCTCTGCTTTTACTTTAGCTTTTTCAGGTGTATTTTGTGCAGTTGTTTCAGCTTCGGGTGGTGTGGTGCAGGGAACATCCTTTTTAGGACTCAATATAGCACTTAACTCTGTTTTAAGTGTTATTCTTTCAGGTGTCGGTAAACCACTTTCAAATTGTATGTGCTCACTTGCTTTTCTTTCGTGCTTTAATATTAAGACTTTCAGCGAAAGAATAAGTGATTTATTTAAAAAGCTTTACATTTTTATTTTAGGGCTTTTAACAACTGTCTTTTCCGGTCTTTCTGCAATTAAAACTATTTTAGGTGGCAGTGCCGACACAGTAGCAGTAAAGGGTGTTAAATTTTTAGTCGGGCGTTCTTTGCCGATAGTCGGCGGTGTAGTGAGCGAAAGCTATCAGAGCATATTGGCAAGTCTTTCTCTTATTAAAAGCACAGTGGGTGTGTTTGGAATAATAACTGTTGTTATAACAGTAATGCCTGTTGTTATGGAGCTTTTTATCTGGTGCCTTTCTTTGAATTTTATGAATACTATTTCTGAAATTTTTGGTTGCTTTAAAATTCAGAATCTTATTCTGGTTTTTAAGGATGTAATAATTCTTTTGATTGCTACTGTGTGCTTTTCTGCACTTCTTTTTATAATTTCTTGTGGATTTATGCTTGTGTTTAAGGGGAGTGTGTAAATGGAGAGTATTAAAACAGTTTTAGTGAATTATGCAGTCTGTGCTCTTTTAGGCAGTATTTTTGAATTCATTTCACCTAAAAGAAGCAAAGAAACATTCAGAATAATTTCTTCAATAATTTTGATTTCTGTTATTGTAATTCCTCTTGCTACCTTTGACTTTACGGGTGCAACAGAAGAAATTGATTTTGAATATCAGGCAGAAGAAAGTGAAAAAAACGCACTTTTGAGCACTGCAAATTTAATGGAACGGGAAATTTACAAGCAAATAGAAAATATACTCATAAATGAGGGGTTAAATGAATATGAAATATATATAAGCACAGAAATAGACGAAAGCAGTAAAGAGGTAATTCTTAAAGAGGTTAAAATTTTAGTTGATAGTAAATTTGAGGATAAAATCCCTGTTCTTAAAGAAAAATTAAAAAGTGATTTCCGGGAGATATTGGAAATTGGAGTAAAATGAAATGATTGAATTTAAAGAGCTTTTTAAGAGGTTAAGTGGCAATAAAAAGAATTTGGTTTTGATTATATGTGCCGTGTCAGCGGTTATTCTTTTAGTTGCTTCTGAATTTATAACGAGTGACGAAAAAGAAAGTATTTCAGATGTTAAAACAGGTATTTCATCAGCTGAATATATAGCTTCGCAAGAAGATAAATTAAAAGAGCTTTTAGAAAAAATTGACGGAGCAGGGGAAGTGGAGGTTATGATTACCCTTGAGAGCTGTTACGAAAATGTTTATTTAAAAGACAGTAATTTAAAAACTGAAAGCAACAAGGATGATTTTAAAGAAGAACAGGAAGAAACCTACATAATGGCAAAAACCGGCTCTAACACACAAGAGGGCGTTATTATTAAAGTTTATGAGCCTGTTGTAAAAGGCGTTGCGGTAGTAGCAACAGGTGGCGAAAATGAAAAAGTGAAAATGGCTATTTTAGAAACTGTATCTGCAGTTTTTAACATAAACAGCACAAATATTTCAGTAGAAAAAATGAAACCTGAAAGGACGGAATAATAATGAATATGCTTATTAAAAGAAGACAGCTTGTAATGGCAACACTTGTGGTGGCTTTAGGCTCTGCTGTATTTGTTAATTGGTATTTTACAAATTCAGACGGGAATGTAACGGGTAGTACAGAAACCACCAACGAATATGTTCAAAGCCTTGGCGAAGCAAAATATGTTAATTCAGAGAACGCCAAGACAGATGGTACAACAAATGAAGCAAAGGCTACCGCTTCTAAAAATACCGATTACTTTGCAACTGTAAAATTAAAAAGAACCAAGGCTCACGACGAAGCTCTTGAAAATATGAGGGCACTTTTAAAAGATGCACCCGAAAGCAGTGAAAGTGCCAAAGAGATTTCAGAATCAATTGACGCTTTAAGCAAAACTATTAAGCTTGAAGCAGATATTGAAGCACTTATTTCTGCAAAATTAAAATGTGAATGTGTTGTAATGATAAATGATGATAATGCAGAGGTTGTTGTGACAAAGGGTAGCCTTAATGAGTCAACAATTCTGCAGATTACTGATGCGGTGCTTAATAATACAGAAGTTAAGGCGGAGGACATTAAAATCAGCGAAAGCTGATTTTAAAGAATGCAGAATGCAGAATGCAGAATGCAGAATTAAATTCTGCGTTAGCAATTATAATTGTATAACAAAAAGATAAGTTCTATCATTTAAAGTTTTTAAAACTAAAAATGATAGAACTTTTTTTGTTTCCTGCGGACTGACTATTTAAACTCAATCGAATTCATAATTTTATAAATTAATTCCATATCTGGTTCGGTGTTCTCGAAGTTGATCGAAAATCCATAGGCAGTATCAGATTTTTGTGGGACACCAAAATGGAAAGTATAAGAAACAAATCCTTCTTCTTTATGTGCTTGGTAGAATAGACCTTCAAAGCCATTATTACAGTAGATTTCTTTGAAATCCGAGTAATTGCCTATTGAATAAATAGAGAACATCGAATAAAAGAGGGTTATTCCTGCAAACAATTCTCTCGTTAAGGCAAAATCTTTGTTTTCGTTGAGTATTTTGTAAAATCTCTCGTAGTCAATATGTGAAGTTGGAGCAAAACCAAATTGTTCAATCAGAGCGTTTTCTGTTTTCTTGATTTTTTCTATGTCTTCTTCACTTTCAGCATTTTTCATAGCCATTTTTGTTAAGTTGTATAAATCTGAATTCGTTGGGTCGTATATATCGTAATTTGGAAGCATTATTAAAATAGTTGAGTTTTCTGTTTTCAGGATGCAACTGTATTCGTATTCGTTTTTTTGTTCGATATATTCTTCAGGAACTTTTATAGTGAAAGCTTCAAAGTCTAATGTTTTAACCTTTTCATTTTCAAAAACCACATCATAATTATTAAAATCTGTCGGTATAGGATTATTTGTTTCTACGATAGTGTTTTTTACTATTGAATTAAAATACTCTATAAGTACTCTTGACGCATATTTATTAGTAAAAAAGAGGGTTGTAGATAACATTGCTATTGCCAGAACAGTTGCAACTGTTGATATGATAATTCTCTTTTTAGAAATTTTCTTTCCAGCAGGAAGTGGTAAAAAATACTTTTTAGGGTGAGATGCGTCATAATAAAAACTAAATATACCAGTTAACATAACCATTCCTGCCATGATCGCACAGTTTGCAAAAAGTACAGGGAAAGCTATTTCATTAAATGTTTCATCGTTTTCGGGTAAAATGTTGAGTGATAAAAAAAGCGAAAATGCATTGAAAAACCAAGGTGTGTTTATTATGATTTCATTTAAACGGCGTTTTTGGAATGAAAGCTTATTTTTAAGTAGTGTTTTTAAGACAATTATCAAAGCAATAATTGAACATAAATTTAAAATACAAGAAAATATATGTAAATAGCCAAAGCACACAGAAACAACACTGTTAAGTAATGTTGCTATAGTAATAGGTATAAATGCAGTATAAAGTACCGATTTATCATACAAATATGGTTTTCTCGCAACAAAGTTGCTTATTAAAAATTGCATAAGTACAATAAATATCGGGGCGAATGCACCAAGAAATAAAGTGATTTGCTTGCTGAATTCAGTGGTATATAAAATCGATATCGCTAAATCCGAAAAATTGATAAACAGACATAGAATAGTCAGAATAACAAGAAAAATCTGAATAGGTATAACAATCAGCTTGAAGTATGGCAAACGAGTTTTAAAGAATTTTTGATAAAGTTTAAAATTTTCTTCTTCGATTTCAGTAAGTGTGGGCTCGTGGCTTTCGCCATTTTCGTCAATCTTTGAAAGATGAATAGGTGAAATAATGCCTTCTTTTAAAAGTGCTTCAGTTACACCGCAAAACGAAGCGAGTAATTTAACATTACGCTTTTTTGGCTCAGCTTCACCGCTTAACCATTTATTAACTTTCTTTTTTGAAGTGGCTGTAAAATAAGCAAGTTCTTCAACAGAAACATTTTTTGTATCAATGATGGATTTTATGATTTCACTATAATTCATTTTAAACACCCCTTTTGTTTATGGAAGTAGTCAATATTATAATATAACAAGTGAAGTTTGTTGTCAAGGCTGTTAGGAACAAGGGAACAGAAAGTAGGAAACGGGAAACAGGGTTTTCTAAGTGCTGAGTGCAGAATGCAGAGTGCTGAGTTTCGGAACGCTACGCGTTTGATTGTAATTATTAGTCAATAAAAACAACAAGTTCTATCATTTTTAGTTTGCAAAAAACTTTAAATGATAGAACTTATCTTTTTGTTATTAAATTATAATTGCCAACGCAGTTCCGAAATTTTCAATTTTCAACTTTCAATTTTCAATTATAATTACGGCGTAGCCCCGAAATTCAGCATTCAGCACTTAATCGAAACTCTGTTTCGATTAAGCAGTTTCTACTGAATTTGCCTTTTGAAGATTATACTTCTCAATAGCATTTTCACGCATTTTATATTTAAGAATTTTACCTGCAGCATTCATTGGGAATGAATCAACAAAGTCAATATATTTTGGTACCTTGTGACGAGCCATATGGTCCATAATGTATTGCTTCATTTCTTCAATTGTCATTGAAACATCTTCTTTAAGAATGATGCAAGCCATAATTTCTTCGCCGTATTGCTCGTCAGGGACACCAATAACCTGAACATCCTTAACATTTTCGTGGGTGTAAATGAATTCCTCAATTTCTTTAGGATAAATGTTTTCACCACCACGGATAATCATATCCTTAAGTCTGCCTGTGATACGGTAGTTGCCCTCAGGTGTTCTGCAAGCAAGGTCACCGGTATGAAGCCAACCGTCTTTATCAATAGCAGCAGAGGTTGCTTTAGGCATTTTGTAGTAGCCTTTCATAATGTTGTAGCCACGGGCAACAAATTCGCCTGTAACTTCATCAGGACAATCCTCACCGGTTTCAGGGTCAACAATTTTACACTCAATTTCAGGGAGTGCTCTACCAACTGTAGCAACACGGACATCAAGCGGGTCATCAGTTGAACTCATTGTGCAACCGGGTGAAGCCTCAGTCTGACCGTAAACAATAGTGATTTCTTTCATATTCATTTTATTGACAACATCCTGCATAACAGAGATAGGGCAAGGGCTACCCGCCATAATACCTGTACGCATATATGAAAAGTCTGTTTTCGGGAAATCGGGGTGCTCTAAAAGAGCAATAAACATTGTAGGAACACCGTGGAATGCTGTAATTCTTTCAGAATTTATACAAGCAAGTGCAGGCTTCGGTGAGAAATAAGGAAGCGGTAAAATTGTTCCGCCGTGTGTCATTGTTGCGGTCATAGCAAGAACCATACCGAAGCAATGGAACATAGGAACCTGAATCATCATTCTGTCGGCAGTTGAAAGGTCCATTCTGTCACCGATATTTTTACCGTTATTTACAATGTTGTAGTGAGTGAGCATAACACCTTTAGGGAAGCCTGTTGTACCTGATGTATATTGCATATTACAAACATCATTAACATCAACTGTAGAAGCAAGTCTGTAAACCTCTTCTTTTGGTACCAATGGTGCTCTTCCGATTGCTTCTTCCCAGGTAAGACAGCCTTTTTTCTTGAAGCCGACTGTAATAACATTTCTTAAGAATGGTAATCTTTTTGAGTGAAGTGGCTCACCGGGAACTGTTGTTTCAAGCTCGGGGCAAAGTTCACCAATAATTTCGTCGTAATTTGAGTCACGGTATCCGTCAATCATAATAAGTGTATGAGTGTCAGATTGCTTAAGTAAGTATTCAGCCTCGTGGATTTTGTAAGCGGTGTTCATTGTAACAAGAACTGCACCGATTTTAGTTGCTGCCCAGAATGCGATGTACCATTGTGGCACATTTGTTGCCCACACTGCAACATGGCTACCCGGCTTAATGCCAAGCGAAATAAATGCACGACAGCATTCATCAACATCATCACGGAATTCTGAATATGTTCTTGTGTAGTCAAGTGTTGTGTATTTAAAAGCATACTGGTCAGGGAATTCCTCAACCATCTTATCAAGCACCTGTGAGAATGTGGCTTCAATAAGAGTTTCCTTTTTCCATACATATTTACCGGTGTGAGTTTTGTTTGAGTAAAGAGTTTTCTTTGCTCTTGAAGTGTTACCGAACTGAGCCATAAAACTGACAAAGTGTGAAAAAATAATTTCCATATCGTCAAGCTCAGGCATCCATTTAGGGTCCCACTCAATTGAAGCAAAGCCGTTGTAGTTTACAGAAGTAAGTGCTAAAACTGCTTCTTCTATAGGGTATTCACCCTCACCAATAAGGCAATATTTAATTTCGCCATCTTCTTTTTGGGCATCCTTAATATGAACATGCTTAACATAAGCACCTAAATTTTTAATTGTAGCTTCAGGCTCTTCACCTGCAATGAAATATGGTGAGTAAAAATCCCAGAGGGCAGCAAGTGAATCGCAGGAGAATGTGTTAAGCACCTCAAGTAATTTTGTAGTATCTGAGAAAATACCTGAAGTTTCAATGATAATTGTAATATTCTTCTTTTCAGCCTTTGGAATAATATCTGAAAGAACTGAAATAACCTCTGCCTTTTGCTCCTCATAATCGGCACCTGTGTCAGTAGCTTTTATGCGAACATAAGGAATGTGAAGTGTAGAAGCAATTTCAAGACATTTTTCGAGTTCCTTTAAGAAATCATCCTTGTCGTTTTTTGAAGCAGGGTTAGTAAGTGTATCAATACAAGGAATTCTTAAATTTTTCTCATAAAGGTCACGAACAGTTGCTTGTGCGGCACTCATATAAAAAGCACCGTTTTTTTCTGTGAAGGATGGGTTGTTTACATTGTGGAGCTCGATTCCGTTAAAGCCTTGCTCTGTTGCAATTCTGCAGAAATCTTCCCATAAATAGCCGTGCCAGCCTTTTGTTGAAAAAGAAAGTTTCATTTAATTCACACCTCAGTTCTCTTCGAAAATAATCTTGTTAATTGCATTTATATATGCACGGATACTTGCGCCGATAATATCAGTAGAAACACCGTTACCTGAATAAAGCTTGCCGTTTGAACGAAGCTTAACTACTGCTGAGCCTGTTGCTTCTCTGCCCTCTGTAACAGAATGAATCTGAAAATCATCAAGCTCGTAGTGGTGACCTACAATTTGCTCAATTGTAGTGAAAGCAGCATCAATAGGGCCGTCACCAATGCCGATAGCCTGTTTGTTTTCGCCATCCTTTTCAAGTGTAATCTGAGCAGATGAAGTAATAATATTACCTGTGTTAATAACATAATCAACTAATTTATAAGCAGGTGTAACCTGGAGCGCTGTTGCAGCAACAATAGCGTCAAGCTCTTTGTTAGAAATAGTCTTTTTACTTGCAACAGATTTAAAGCGTTCATAAACCTTTACATTGTCATCATCAGAAAGGTCGTAGCCTAACTCTTTAACTGCTTTTAAAACAGTTTCCTGTGAATCATTTTCTGTTAAGTTGAATTCACTTGCAGGTACACTACTTGTAGTTTCTGTAACTGAAACAATGTGCTTACCATCAGCAATTTTAGAAACCTGATTGATTATTCTTAAAAATTCGTTATATTTAAGTGAACAGAAAATGTTGAGCTTGTCACCACTGTTTCTTATTATGTTTGAAATTGTGATGATTGAAGCAATATTTGCATTATACGAAGAGCATTTGATTTCTGTTGCACCGTGAGTAGCTGCAAGCATTGAAGAAGCAGCGGCACAACCGTTTGTATCTTCGCACATAACACCTAAATTAACATTTTTAAGCTCAGGAATTGCTTTAACAGTTTCATCAATAAAGCTTATGAAAGCGTCCGGTAACATAGAAGCTTCGTTGTCGCAGATTGTAACTGTTGTAGCACCTGCTGAAATAGCAGTTTTAACAGCAGAAACCAAAACATCATTTTCAGCTCTTGTAGCATCAAGTGCTACGAATTCAACATCACTGCAAAGAGAAACAGCCTTTTCAACTAATGCTTTAATAAGCTCAATCATTTTAGGGGCTTTCTTGTGACAGGTGTATTCCATTCCGACAGGGGATATAGGGAGCGCAATTGAAAGTCTTGGTTTAGAAGCAGATTTAATTGCATTATATGTAGCTTCTACGCTTTCAACAGTCTGACCTACCTGAACACTCATTGTGCTGTTTTTTAAGAATGCACAGGCGGTTTTTAAAAGAAGTGTATCTGTTTTTTCATTTTCTATTGCAGGGAATTCAACAACATCAACATTTGCACTTTCTAAAAGTCGTGCAATTTCAACCTTTTCTTTGAAACTTAAAGTCGCTTCACTTCCTTGTGATTTAAGTAAAATTGTGCGGTCTGAAATTCTGATTTTGTTCATAACAGTAATCCTTTCGAGATTATAAAAATTTATTGATAATTGTTTTTAGTGGTAGCGGACAAAACAAATAAAAAACCTGAGCCAAAGCATATTACTTTTGACTCAGGGACGAATTTTTAATAATCCGCGGTACCACCCCGCTTACTGTGTTACACAGTCACTCGTTAAGACTCAATTAAGTCCGTAGCCATGGTAACGGGGCAACCGTAGCTTCTTACTCACGAAAACGCTTCTGAAGCTCTGCTCTGGAACGAGACCACATTAATGAAACATATCGACTCGCACCAACCGCCGACTCTCTGAAAAGTTTTACTCAAAAATGCGTAATTCCTTCAATGCATTTATCAATATGTGAAGTATAATATCACTTGAAAGCGTTGTTGTCAAGGGTGTTTCGTAAAAAAGTTAATCTTAGTGAGAAATAGTGATAAGATTCTTTTTGTTAATGTGCTGAAATAGAAAAATAATAAGAAATGTATATGGTATTATGGATTATAGATTGTTGTATAATTGTCAATCTACAAATTATGTAACATTTTATTCCCCCCTAAAAAAGTGTTACAGGTGTGAAAGGGTGTTTTTATGAGAACTACACTTAAAGCAAGACTTTTAAGGCTCACATGCATAAGCGTTGTTGTTGCTTCTTTGATTGTGACAATTGCTGCTGAGATCGGAATTTTTTCATTATCAAAAGCGAACACAGAACAGAACGGGTTAACAGTTGTTTCTATTGCTGAAAAGACCTATAATGAAGAAATAGTTTATCTCACAGATTGTCTTTTAGAAGCGGAAGAAAATCTTGATGGTGACGCAACCTTTGAAAAAGTTTTCTGGCACGGTAATTTTGATGGTTATGATTACAGTGCGGTAAACCATATTATTGAATCAGCCAACACTGAGTATATGGTGGTCACACCTTTTGTAAATAACGAGGATGGCGACTATGTAACACTCGTAGCTTTAAAGCGTGACGAGGGGATAATCATAGGCGAATTGGCAGAGGATTATTTCAGTGCAATTTTAGGCTCAATGAAATTAAATGAATCTGATGTAGGTTATATTGCTAATTCAAACGGTGATATTGTTCTTTCAGTAGATTATGATATTGACACTACAAATAATAGCTTAGTTGATGATATAGGCTATGGTGCAGTTGTAGAAAGCTTTTCAAATCCTGAAAGCTCAGTTGCAAAAATAGCGAGTCCGTTAGTAAGAGATGGGGCAGAAATGACTGTTGCGCAAACTGCTGTTTCTGAATATGGCTATTCTATTATTTACGGAACAAGCGAAAATGGTACATATAGTCAGGCAATTTCAATAGGTATTGCATTGGTGTTGATTGTTGTAGTTCTTTTTGTAATTGCGTATGTAATTGCTAATCTGATTTCAAAGCAGGTTGTTGCACCAATTGTCAGCACAACTAACCGTCTTGTTCGTGTTGCAGAGGGTGATTTACACGGCGAGGTTGCTGTTAGTCAGCGTGGCGATGAAACACAGGTGCTTAACGAAGCATTGGTTAATACAGTCAAAGAATTCTCTGCATATATTAAGGATATTGAGCGTTTCTTATCTGAACTCAGTGAGGGTAACTTGAATGTCACAAGTGATTTAGAATATGTTGGTGATTACAGTAAAATCAGAGAAGCGTTAGTTAAAATCCGTGATAATTTAAAGAGTACAATTTTCGGTATTAAAACAGTCAGTGAGCAAGTGGCTTCAGGTTCAGATACACTTTCTTCAAGTGCTCAATTATTAGCGTATAACACTTCTGAAGAAGCTGCAACTCTTGAAGAAATCAGTTCTATGACTAATGATATTGAAACTAATGTAGGTAAAAATGCAAATGCTACAGTTGAAGCATCTGAGCTTCTTAAAAATGTTGTTGCTACTGTTGAAACAGGTAGCAGGAAGATGAGCGAAATGAAAGAATCTATGGACGAAATTCAACGCTCATCAGAAGAAATTGAAAAAATTGTTAAGATGATTGATGATATTGCATTCCAGACAAATATTCTTTCTCTTAATGCGGCAGTTGAAGCGGCACGTGCAGGTGCCGCCGGTAAAGGCTTTGCAGTTGTTGCTGATGAAGTAAGAAATCTCGCGACAAAATCTGCAGAGGCAGCAAAAAATACAATGACTCTTGTTGAAACAAGCTCACGCTCTGTTAAGCTCGGCGGAGAATTAACCAACGAAACAGATCAATCACTTAAGGCGATTCACATTTCAATTGGTCAGTTTGCAGGGCTTATGGATGGTATTACAGAAGCTTCTAAAGAGCAGGAGGGTGCTATCAAGCAGATTACATTAGGTATTGAACAACTTGCAAATTCTGTTCAATCCAATTCTGCTACTGCACAACAAAGTGCTGCTTCTACAAATGAACTTAACAGACTTGCGGGTACACTTAAAGACGAGGTAGAACATTTTGAGGTTTAAAATATTTTTGTTTGACATTTCATAAATTTGGATATAATATTATAGTAATAAGTTTATAAAAAAGGAGTGTTTGCTATGGAACTTAAAGGTTCAAAAACAGAAAAGAATTTAATGGAAGCTTTTGCAGGTGAAAGCCAGGCAAGAAATAAGTACACTTATTTTGCTTCTGTTGCTAAAAAAGAGGGTTATCAGCAGATTTCTGCTATTTTTGAAGAAACTGCAAATAACGAAAAAGAACACGCGAAAATGTGGTTCAAGGCTTTAGGCGAATTAAGTAACACAGCTCATAATCTCGCTAAAGCAGCAGAGGGCGAAAACTACGAGTGGACTGATATGTATGACAGATTCGCTAAAGAAGCCGAAGAAGAAGGCTTTTTCGATTTAGCTGAAAAATTCAGAAAGGTTGGCGAAATTGAAAAAGCACACGAAGAACGCTACAGAGCGTTACTCAAAAATATTGAGATGCAACAGGTATTCGAAAAAGCAGAAGAAACAATGTGGGAATGCAGAAATTGCGGTCATCTTGTAATGGGTAAAAAAGCTCCGGAGGTTTGCCCTGTATGCGCTCATCCGCAAAGCTATTTTGAAGTAAGAAAAGAGAATTATTGATAAAAAAGGTCAGCGTTTGCTGACCTTTTTTATTAGGAAACAGGAAACAGGAAACAGGAAGCAGGAAACAGGAAGCAGGAAACAGGAAACAGGAAACAGGAAGCAGGAAACAGGAAACAGGAAGCAGGAAGCAGGAAACAGGAAGCAGGAAACAGGAAGCGGTGCTTCGCTAAGAACGAAATTATCCTATCATTTTAGCTGTTTTTTACATCAACTTTAAATGATAGAATAAACTTTGTTTATAGAAATATTGAATTACAATAGCGTCGCAGACCCACAATTACGCATTACGCATTACGAATTATAATTGCCAACGCAGTTCCGAAATTTTCAATTTTCAACTTTCAATTTTCAATTGAAAACTGTTTCCTGCTTCCTGTTTCCTGCTTCCTGATACTTGTTCTCAAAAAATTTACAATTTTATACAAAATCCCTGTAAAATATTAGTGATTTATTGTTGACATCATTATACAATTATGCTAATATTTATCTATATGTAGTCTTTTGACTATAAATATGTATATATATAAAGACGGGGGCTTAGCTCATGAAAAAAATTCTCAGTTCAATTTTGTCTTTAGTTTTGCTTATTGGTATTTGCTTTAGCGTACCTGTAACAGCAAATGCAGCCAGTGCTTCTTACGATATTCGTTTAATGTATACACTTGCTGCAGATGGTTACTCTTATGAGGTTTCAGGTTATGAGGTCGAATACCCAACAGGTAATCCAATCGAAGAAACTACATTTAATAACGGTGCAGTTGAAATACCAAGTGTATTTAACCGTTTACCTGTCAGTGCAATTGGTGATAATGCATTTATCGGTTGCGAGTTGCTTCAGTCAGTACTTATTCCAGATACTGTTACAACAATTGGTGACTTCGCATTTGGTAATTCATCAATTGGTACTATCTATAACGGAATAAATATCACAACTCTTGGTGACTACGCATTCTTTAACTGCGACAGATTTATTGCAGTTAATATGTTCCCTAAAGTTACATCAATCGGTGATTACTGTTTCTATGATTGTAGTTCACTTGTTTCAATGAATTTAAATAATACCGTTACAAGCTTAGGTGACTTTGCATTTGGTAACTGTGCAAACCTTGCACTTATTAAAATTCCGGGCACAGTAAAAACAATTGGCGACAGTGCATTTTACAAATGTGCAATGTTAACAACTGTAACACTCGGCGAGGGTATTGAGTCAATTGGTGATTATGCTTTCCATGATTGCGTAAGCGTTGCAAAGATTGTTCTTCCAAATTCATTAAAGACAATCGGCAGTAACTCTTTCTTAGGCTGCGACAGTCTTACAAAGATTGAATTTGGTACAGGCTTAGTTGAAATCGGCGATTACGCTTTCTTTGATATTGATTCAATTAAATCACTTAATCTTCCGGAAGGCTTGAAAACTGTAGGCGAATATGCATTCTCTGAATGTGACAATCTTACAGATGTAATCGTATCAGATACTGTAACAGCAATTGAAGACGGTGCATTTATGAGCTGTAACAGACTCGAAACTGTTAAAATCGGCAATGGTGTTAAGCTTATTGACGATAACGCATTTAACGGTTGCTCTGAGTTGAAGAATTTAACATTAGGTGACAGTGTTGAAACAATTGATGACTATGCATTCAATGGTTGCATAGCTCTTGAAACACTTGTTATTCCTGATAGCGTAAAAACTCTTGGCGCAGGCGTTTTCGGTGGTTGTGACGAGCTCAAAAATATTAAGCTCGGTGCAGGTATTGAAACAATCGGTGCAAAGGCTTTCTATGATTTTGATACACTTACAGAAATCGTTATTCCTGATGGTGTTAAAACAATCGGTGCAGAGGCATTTGCTGATTGCGATAACATAACTTCAATTGTTATTCCTGATTCTGTAACAACAATCGGTGCATCTGCTTTTGCAAACTGTGACAATCTTACAACTGTTAAAGTTGGTAATGGTGTTCAGCTTATCGGTGCATCTGCTTTTGAAAACTGCGTAGCTTTAAAGAATATCACTCTTGGTGAAAGCGTAGTTTCATTAGGTAACAATCTTCTTAAGGGTTGTACTGCTCTTGAGGCAATCAAAATTCCTGACAGTGTTACAGATTTAGGTGACGGCGTATTTAATGGCTGTTCAAAGCTTTCTTCAATCACTCTTGGCGCAGGTATCAAAAAGATTGGTGCTAATGCTTATAAAAACTTAGATGTTCTCACAGAAATCGTAATTCCTGAAGGTATTACTGAAATCGGTGAATACGCTTTCTATGATTGTGACAATATTACAACAATCGTAATTCCATCAACAGTTAAAATTCTTGGTGACTCAGCATTTGAGAGCTGTGATTCACTTGTAAACATTACAATAGGTAACGGCGTAGAAGTAATTGGTAACAACGCATTCAAGGGTTGTAAGGGTCTTACAGAGATTGCAATTCCTGATAGCGTAAAATCAATTGGTGATTCTGCATTCTACAGCTTACCAAAGCTTTCTAAGGTTACATTCGGTGCAGGCCTTGAAAAAATCGGTGTAAGAGCATTCTATTGGTGCGATTCACTTACAGAAATTGCTCTTCCTGACTCATTAGTTTCAATTGGTACTGCAGCATTTGCTGACTGTGACAAGCTCACAAAGGTTAACCTTGGTAACGGCGTTAAAGAAATTGGTGAAGATGCTTTCTATTTATGCGAAATGCTCACATCGGTTAAAATTCCTGATTCAACAGAAATTATCGGTGACGGTGCTTTCTATAATTGTATTAACTTAGAAACACTTGAAATGGGTAACAGTGTAAGAGTAATCGGTAGAAGTGCTTTCTATAAATGTAAAGCCCTTACAAGCGTAACTCTTCCTGATACACTTAAAAAGATTGAAGCTGAAACATTCTATAACTGTGTTTCATTAACTTCAATTACAATTCCTACAAGCGTTAAGTCAATCGGTCAGCATGCTTTCTATTGCTGTGACAATTTAGCATCTGCTTCAATTGGTAGCAGTGTTAAAGATATTGCTCCAACAGCATTTGCAGGCTGTAACAAGATTTCATTCCTTTCTAACAAAGCTTCTGCTGCTGAAAGCTATGCAACATTAAATAGTATTCCTCTTGAGTATAATGTTGTTAACACATATTTCAGAGAGCATACAGTTGACAATATCAGCGTTGACGAAGCAAGCGCAACATTATATTTGGGCGCTGGTTGTAAAAATGTTGAAGATATCATTGTAATTGCTGATGATTACAAGATTTCAACAGAGAAGTCGATTGATACATATTGCGGTACAAGTTCAGTTATCACAGTTTTAGATGAAAACAACAATGTTGTTAAAGATTACACACTCGTTGTTGAGGGTGATGTTAACGGTGACGGTGTTTGCGATGTTATGGACTGCATGAAGGTTGAAATGACAAATAGCGGTAATACTACATTAGAAGACGCATTCTTAACTGCAGGTGACTTCGATGGTGATAGCAATATTACAATCAATGACTTCCAGCAGGTAGTTAATAAGGCTAAGGCTGAGTAAATTACGCGTAGCGTAACTTATCAGGGACCAGAAATCAGAAAACAGGGACCAGTGTTATAACAAAAACTACATCCTATCATTTTTAGTTGGTATTAAAACCAATTTTAAATGATAGGATGTTTTTATTTATGGCAAAGCACTGATTTCTGCTTTCTGTTTCCTGCTTTCTGTTTCCTGTTTCCTGAAGATAAAAATAACCCGCTTGACATTCTGTCAAACGGGTTTTATTTTTATCTTATATTCCCTGTATTAGTTTTAAGCATAACATCGTGTGAACCGCCTTCAACAATACTTGTTGCTGAAACGAGTGTTAATTTTGCATCTCTTTGTAAATCAGGGATTGTAGTAACACCGCAGTTGCACATTGTAGATTTAACTTTGTAAAGGCTCTTGTTTACATTATCGTGAAGAGAACCTGCATAAGTTACATAAGAATCAACGCCTTCTTCAAATGAAAGCTTTGTGCTACCACCTAAGTCGTAACGCTGCCAGTTACGAGCTCTGTTTGAGCCTTCGCCCCAGTACTCTTTAACATAAGTGCCGTTGATGTTAAGCTTTGGTGTCGGGCTTTCATCGAAACGAGCGAAATATCTGCCGAGCATAAGGAAGTCAGCGCCCATTGCAAGAGCTAATGTCATGTGGTAATCGTGAACGATACCGCCGTCTGAACAAATCGGAACATAAATGCCTGTTTCCTCAAAATATTCGTCACGAGCAGCAGCAACCTCAATAAGAGCAGTAGCTTGTCCACGACCAATACCTTTTGTTTCACGGGTGATGCAGATTGAACCACCGCCGATGCCAACCTTAATAAAGTCAGCACCTGCTTCTGCTAAGAAGCGGAAGCCGTCTCTGTCAACAACATTACCGGCACCGATTTTTACTGAATCGCCGTATTTTTCTCTTACGAATGCGATTGTGCGTTTTTGCCATTCTGTGTAGCCCTCAGATGAGTCAATGCAAAGAACATCAGCACCTGCATCAATTAAAGCAGGGATTCTTTCTTCATAGTCTCTTGTGTTGATACCTGCACCAACCATATATCTTTTTTGGTCATCAAGAATTTCCTGAGGATTTTCTTTGTGTTGAGAGTAGTCCTTACGGAATACGAAATAAAGAAGATTGCCGTTATCATCAACAATTGGGAGAGAGTTTAATTTGTGTTCCCAGATAATGTCGTTTGCTTCCTTTAAAGATGTAGAAGCAGGAGCAGTAATAAGTTTTTCGAGTGGAGTCATAAACCCAGTAACTTTTGTTTCTAAAGCCATACGGCTGATTCTATAATCACGAGAAGTAACAACACCTAAAAGTTTGCCATTAGGTTGACCGTTTTCTGTAACTGCCATTGTTGAGTGACCCATTGTGTCAAAAAGATTAACAACATCTGCTAATGTGGAATCAGGCTTTAAGTTTGAATCGCTGAGAACAAAGCCTGCTTTGTAGTTTTTTACTCTTGCTACCATAGCAGCTTCATCTTCAATTGATTGTGAGCCATAAATGAAAGACATACCGCCTTCTTTTGCGAGTGCAATAGCAAGTGTATCATTTGAAACAGATTGCATGATTGCAGAAACAAGAGGAATATTGAGTGTTATAGGAGCTTCTTCAACACCTTTTTTGTATTTGCATAACGGAGTCTTGAGTGAAACGTTAGCAGGAATACAATCAGGGCCTGTGTAGCCCGGAATGAGAAGATACTCACTGAATGTTCTTGATGGTTCGTTACAGTAATGTGCCATTTTATTACTCTCCTTTGAAATGTATTTGCTGTTTTGGAATAATAATTTTTGAAATTATTATATTATATCTATTTTAATTATTTGTACTTAAAATGTCAATGGTAATATTGACATTATTATATAAACTTTTTAAGTTTTATTTGTTGTAAAATTATAACTAATATGCTATTATTAAGAAAGCATTGAATAAAATGTAATTTATAAATTCAGGAGAGTAAATATGGCACATTTTGATGTTGATTTTTTAGACAAAAACAGTGAACGCTATATGTTAAGCAGAAGAATTCGCAAAATTACCGATATAATTAAAAGCGAATATTTTATTGCTGACAGCGTTTCTACAGGTGATTTTTATATAAGAGATGGTCAATACACATTTGACCAGAGAGAAGAGGGCGAGTGGAAGCCATTTAAAGCTAATAGTGATTACTGGGGTTATGACGAATGCTATTGCTGGTTTAAGCAGACAGTAACAATCCCTGAAAGCTTTAAGGGTGAAAAGGTTATTTATCAGTTTAAGCCATTTTACGATAACGGCAGATGGGACGGAGTTAACCCACAGTTAATTGTCTGGATTAACGGCGAAATGAAGCAGGGTATTGACAGCAACCACCAATACATAACAATAACAGAGTGTGCCCAGGGTGGCGAAACTCTTGAAATTTATATAAACGCTTACACAGATCCATGGGAATATAAGGGTCAGGTGCAGTTAGGTGCATTTCTTCAGGTGTTAGATACTGATGCTGTAAGAATTTATTACGATATTGCTTCACCATTAGAGGTTACAAATTACTATGACGGTGATTCAACAGTTCGTGTTAATTTAATCAAGCACTTGAATATTGCTTGTAATATGGTTGATATTGATTCAGGTGACAGAGCTTCCTTTAAAGAAACTGCAAAGGCTGCATCTGCTTATCTTAATGAAAATATCTACGGCAAAAAGCACGAAGCAACTGCTTGGTCAATCGGTCACACTCACATTGATGTGGCTTGGCTCTGGAGACTTCGTCAGACACGAGATAAAGCAGGTCGTTCATTTGCTTCTGTTATTAAGCTTATGGAAGAATATCCTGACTATAAGTTTATGTCTTCCCAGGCACAGCTTTACGATTATGTAAAGCAAGACTACCCTGAGCTTTATGAGAAAATCAAAGAAAAGGTTAAAGAGGGCAGATGGGAAGTTGAAGGTAGTATGTGGGTTGAAGCTGATACTAATGTAGCATCAGGTGAAGCTCTTGTTCGCCAATTCCTTGTTGGTAAAAATTTCTTTAAAGAAGAATTCGGTGTAGATAATAAAATTATGTGGCTTCCTGATGTTTTCGGTTATTCAGCAGCTATTCCACAGCTTATTAAAAAGTGTGGTATGGACTACTTTATGACTACAAAAATCAGCTGGAACGAATACAACAAATTCCCTTATGACACATTTATGTGGAGAGGTATTGATGGTACTGAGGTTCTTTCTCACTTCTCACCTTGCGAGGATGCTAACAGAGATGAAAGAGTAGATTACCAGACAACATATAATGCATATTTAAGACCAGGTTATATTATTGGTGGTAATAAGAGATATAGTCAAAAGGATTTAGGCAGAGATTACCTTTGCACATTCGGTTACGGTGACGGCGGTGGCGGACCTACTGTTGATATGCTTGAGCATGGAATCAGAATGCAAAAGGGTATTGAGGGTTGTCCTAATGTAAAAATTGCACCATCACTCGATTTCTTCCGTCATTTAGAAAATCAGGTTAAGGATAACAAATATCTTCCATCATGGTCAGGAGAATTGTACCTTGAATTACACAGAGGTACACTCACAAGCCAGGCAAGAAATAAAAAATATAACCGTAAGAGCGAATGTCTTTACCACGATGTTGAAACTCTTTCTGCTATTGCAAAGAAAGAAACAGGTTTAACATATCCTAAGGAAAGAATTTTAGAAAACTGGAAGCTTATTCTTCTTAACCAATTCCACGATATTCTTCCAGGCTCATCTATTAAGGAAGTTTATGAGGATAGTAAAGAGCAATACGAAAGCGTTTTAGCAGCCGGTACAGAAATGACTGCAAATGCAGAGGCAGCTCTTATTTCAAAAATCAATCTTCAAAATGATAGCTTAGTTGTATTCAACACAACAGGCTTTAACAGAAAAGATGCGGTTGTTGCAGATATTCCTGTTGATTTTGATTTCAAGATTTTTGACGGCGAAAATGAAATTGCTTACCAGAAAACTTATGACGGTAAAATTGTATTCGTTGCAGAAATTCCTGCAAAGGGCTACAAAGCATTTGCAATTAAAGAGGGTAAAGCGGTTTCAGGCGAAGCAGTTAAAGCAGATAATAAAACTGCAGAAACAAAATACTTCTCTGTTGAATTTACAAATGGTGACATTACAAAGCTCATTCATAAAGAAACAGGCAGAGATGTAGCAAACGGAAATTCACTCGGTAAAATCCGCGCTTTCCAGGACAGACCGTTTAACCACGAGGCTTGGGATATTAAGCCATACTTTAAAGAAAAAGAATTTGATTTTGAATTTATTGGTGCCGAAATTGTTGAGCAAGGTGCAGTAAGAGTTGTTTACAAGGTTGACAAGAAAATCAGAAGCTCAATCGTTAGTGAATATTACAATATTTACAGTGAGCTCGAAAGAATTGATGTTGACTACAAAACAGACTGGAAAGAAAAGCATGTTGTATTAAAGGCAGATTACCCTGTTGATGTTAATGCCGTTAAAGCAACATTTGATATTCAGTTCGGTAATATTGAGCGTTCAACAACTGAAAACACAAAAGCAGAATTTGCACAATTTGAAACTTCAATGCACAAGTGGGTTGACCTTTCTGACAATGGCTTCGGTTTATCAGTTATCAATGACTGTAAATATGGTTGCACAGTAAAAGATGGCCACATTATGCCGACTCTTTTAAGATGTCAGACAAGACCTAACTCAGTTCAGGACAGAGAATATCACGAATTCACATTCTCAATTTACCCACACGCTGACAATGTTTCCTCTTCAAAGGTTGTTAACGAGGCATTTAATGTAAACTACCCGGCTTATGCAGTGTTTGCAAAGGCTAACAACGGAACACTTCCGTCAGTTTACTCATTTGTAAGCGCAGACAAAAACAACATTGTTATTGAAACTGTTAAAGACGCAGAAGATGGCAACGGTATTATTGTTCGTGCTTATGAAACCTGGAACAGTAAGACTAAAACAGCACTCACATTCTGTGATAATATCAAGAGCGTTGTTGAATGTAATCTTATTGAAGATGGTGCAGATGAAGTTAAGTTCAGTGGCAACACATTAGAAACAGAATTCAAGCCATTTGAAATTAAAACATTCAGAGTTAATTTTTAAAGGATTAAATTTATAATGGGATACAGTTTTTTTGCAATGCTTTCAAGAATGAAATACATTGACCGTTGGGCGTTAATGAGAAATACTGAAAGCGAAAATTTAGACAGTCATTCAAAAGAGGTTGCAGTAATTGCACACGCTCTTGCGGTGATTGGTAATGTAAGACTTAATAAAAATTATAATGCTGACAGAGCTGCAGTTTTAGGTCTTTATCACGATGCACACGAAATTATAACGGGTGATATGCCGACACCTGTAAAATATCAGAATGAAAAGATTTTAGGTGCATTTAAAGAGATTGAGGACTGTGCAACTGAAAGACTCGTTTCGATGTTGCCTGATGATTTGAAAGAGGCTTTTTCGAGTGCTTTAACAGGTGATGATGATAAAGATTTGTTACCACTGATTAAAGCGGCTGATAAATTAAGTGCTCTTATAAAATGCATTGATGAGCGAAAAGCAGGTAATTCAGAATTTAAAAAAGCAGAGCGTTCTACAAAGAAAAAAATTCTTGAATTAAAGCTCGAAGAAGCAAACATATTTTTAGAAGAGTTTATTCCTGCTTACGAATTGACTTTGGACCAATTATAATTCGGAATTCGTAATGCGTAATTCGGAATTGAAAGGTCTGCAACGCAATTATAAGAATGCAAAATGCAGAGTGCAGAATGCAGAATTTCGGAACTGCGTTGCATTATAATTCAATAACAAAAAGATAAGTTCTATCATTTAAAGTTTATGTTAACTATAAATGATAGAACTTGTTGTTTTTATTGATAATTAATTATAATCAAGTCCGCAGGACTTCCGAAATTCAGCACTCAGCACTCAGCATTCAGCACTCTAAAAGGCGTAGCCCCGAAATTTTCAATTTTAATAAAAATTGTTTCCTGTTTCCTGCTTTCTGTTTTCTGCTTTCTGAATATACCAAAAATTACAAAAATACACCCAAAAATTACATTTCAAAACATTCTTAAAAATAAATTGATATTATGTAGATGAAAAGAAAACAAAAAGGGGTGTTTTTTATGACAAGCAAAAATAAAATAAAACAAATTATAACTGGTATCTTTTCATCAGCAATTGTCTGGAGCTTATCAATTTTATTATCAGGAGTAATAGTGGGTGGTGACCTTTTAGAGTTAGGGTATTCAGAATTAGGTCTTGGTAAAATATTCTTCATTTTGTTTTTAGGATACAATATATTTATTGCTTTTTATTCAACTAAAACAAATAATAGATATTATTGGAAAAGTGCTTTTATAACTGAAATAATTCCTTTAATATCGTTACTTGTTATATGCATTTTAGAATGGGCTCATTTAACAGGCACTTTTATTTTCGGGTTTTCATTTATGTTTTGCATTCCGGCAGGAAGCATTTTGTGTATGTTCCCTGATTCTCCAATTTCTACAATAATCAGCACAATAATAATTGCAGTTTCACCAATTATTAGTCTCGTTATTTACAAAATTAAAAGTAAAGGGTGATTTTATGAAAAGAATGGGAAAAATACCACAAATATTAATAGGTATTACACCACCAATAATATTCTGGATAGTAGCAGGCATCTTGCAGGACGATTTATTTATAATGGAATATTTTGAAGATTTTGATATATACAGTAATTTTTATTTATTAGATACTATATCCATTATTATGTTTCCTTGTATGTTCTTATGGCTTTATTTATGGTCATTTATTGGCAAACGCTTCAATTTAGATTATATATATTATGGTTCACTCATAGGTGTACTTCTCCCTGCTGTAAGTGCTTTTGTTTCAACTTTCTTTTTAGATGATGGCAACATTCTTTCGTGGATATATATGTTTACAATCGGTTTAATTCTATACCCAATAGGAAGATTAGCTTATTTCAGTTTTGATGCTATCAGCTTTGTTACCGATATATGGTTAGAAAGCAATACTTTATCAATAATAATTATTGTAATAGCACTTTTATCATTACCAATATTTAAGCATATAAAAAACAAAGAGAAACACTAACCGACCACTGACATACTTACAACTTGCAAACTTGCAAGGGGAATGGAAAAAAACACCCGTTTTTTCCCATTCCCCTTGACTTTATATCTATTTTTTTATACAATATAAATGTATAAAATTTTTAAGGATGTGTGTTTTGATGAATCAACAATATGATGCGTTGTTTACACCTTGGAAAATCGGTAATGTTGAAATCAAAAACAGAATTGTTATGTGCCCAATGGGTGGTACATCACTTTTCGGTTGGTTTGAAATCAGCGGTTGCCATTTTGATAAGGAAGCGGCAAAACTCTTTATTGAAAGAGCTAACAACAATGTTGGTCTTATTATCCCTGGTATTGCACCACTTCGTGATACCATCAGAGGTAAATGGCTCTGGCAAAACCCAAAAATGTTTGAAGAGCTTAAAGAATTTATGGATGAAATCCATAAAACAGGTGCAAAGTTATTTATTCAGCTTACTGCTGGTATGGGTCGTTCATGGGCTATTACAGACCTTATTGCACCACTTCACAAAAACAAAATTACCCGTGCACTTGTAAAACCAATTCTTGATACTTCTCACGAATTAGCTTCTCCTTCTCCACAACCATCTCGTTGGGCTCACGACATCATCTGCCCTGAAATGACAGTTGAACAAATCCACGAAATTATTGAAGCTTATGCAAAAACTGCAAAGCTCTGTATGGATGCAGGTGTTGACGGTGTTGAAGTTCACGCTGTTCACGAGGGTTACCTTTTAGACCAGTTCGCAATTGAATTCTTTAATAAGCGTACTGACGAATACGGCGGAAGCTTTGAAAACCGTTTCCGTTTCGCAACAGAGGTTGTTAAAGCAATCAAAGGTGTTTGCGGTAACAATTTCCCTGTATCACTTCGTTATTCAGTCGAATCAAAAATGAAAGGCTTCTGCGAGGGTGCAATGCCTGATGAAGTAGAAGGTAAAGACTATAAAGAAGCAGGTCGTAATATGGCAGAATCTGAAAAGGCTGCTAAATATCTTCAGGATGCCGGTTACGATATGCTCAACGCTGACAATGGTACATACGACTCATGGTACTGGGCACATCCACCAATGTATATGCCTGAAAACTGTAACTTAGATGATGTTGCACACATTAAGGAATTTGTTGATATTCCTGTTGTTTGTGCAGGTAGAATGGACCCATCAGTTGCTGCTGATGCAATTAAAGATGGCAAAATCGACGGTGTTGGTGTTGCTCGTCAATTCCTTGTTGACCCTGAATGGATTACAAAGCTTATCGAAGACAGAGTTGAAGATATTAAGCCATGTATCTGCTGTCACAGTGGTTGCTTCAACTTCTCATCATCAAAGGGTCACGCAAACACACAAGACCTTTTCGATACAATGGGACTTTCTCGTTGTGCTCTTAACCCAAAAACAATGCAATCCAAGAAATATAAAATTGAGCCTGCTAAGAAAAGCAAGAAAATTGCTGTTATCGGTGGCGGTATCGGTGGTATGGAAGCTGCTATTGTTCTTGCACAGCGTGGTCACACAGTTGACCTTTACGAAAAAACAGACAAATTAGGTGGCGTGTTTATCGCTGCGGCAGCTCCTACATATAAAGAAAAAGACCGTGACCTTATTGCCTGGTATAATCGCGAAATCAAGAAATATGATGCTATTACAGTTCATATGAACAGTGAAGTTAAAGATATAGCTTCTCTTAATGCTGATGAAGTTATTGTTGCTACAGGTGCTACTGCAAAGAAAATCCCGATTAAGGGTGCAGACAAAGCAATTGAAGCAGTTGACTTCCTTTTAGGCGATATGTCAAAAGCTGGTGACAATGTTGTTGTTATCGGTGGTGGTCTTACAGGCTGCGAAATCGCACTTGAGCTCCACAGAACTTATGGCAAAAATGTTGCTATTGTTGAAATGCAAGATGACCTTATCACAACTCCTGGTATTGCTCTTGCTAACACAAGCTTCCTTCGTGACTATTTCAAAGCAAAGAAGGTTCCTGTTTATCTTGAATCAAAAACAACTGAAATTACAGATAATAGCGTAACTATTATGACAAAAGACGGCAAGACAGAGACAATTCCTGCTGACAATGTAATTCTTTCAGTTGGTTACAATTCTGCTCCTGTTGCAGAAAAGAGCAAGCATGTTTATGTTATCGGTGACGCATTCAAGGTTGGTAGCCTTAGAACAGTTATCTGGCAAGCTTGGGATGTTGCTATGAAAATATAATTTGCTATATTTTCAAATGCTGAATGCAGAGTGCAGAATGCAGAATTTCGGGACCTGCGGTCGGCATTATAATTAAATATCTATATAAATGAAATAATCCTATCATTTTTAGTTGATGTTAAAACCAACTTTGAATGATAGGATGTTTTAATTTAGTATTGAAATTCTGCATTCTGCACTCTGCATTTGAATTTACAATTCATTAACGAACTCCTCAATCCTCTTAAGTGCCTTAATAATATGCTCAACAGAATAGCAGTAAGATGCTCTTATGAAGCCTTCGCCACCCTGGCCGAATGCAGTGCCGGGTACTACGGCAACCTTTTTTTCTCTTAAAAGCCTTTCGCAGAATTCTTCACTTGTAAGACCTGTGCTTTTAATGCAGGGGAATGAGTAAAAGGCACCTTTTGGTTCACGACAGGTAAGGCCGATTTTGTTAAAGCCGTTAACAATAAGCTTTCTTCTTCTGTCATATTCCTCGTGCATGTTTTCTACTTCTTCATCACAACTTCTTAGTGCTTCAATAGCAGCGTACTGCGAAGTAGTCGGAGCACACATAATGTTATATTGGTGAATTTTTGTTATCTGGTCTAAAATCTCCTTAGGACCGCAACAATAACCCAAACGCCAACCTGTCATAGAAAATGCTTTTGAAAAGCCATTTATTGTAATTGTTCTGTCATAGAAGCAATCTAATGAAGCAGGTGGGGTGTGTGGTGCTTCACCATAAGTGAGTTCAGAATAAATTTCGTCTGAAATTACAACTATATTTGTATCTTTAATAACTTCATAAAGTGCCAGTAAATCTTCCTTTTCCATTACTGCACCGGTCGGGTTGCAAGGGTAGGGGAGAATTAACGCCTTTGTTTTATCTGAAATAGCGTTTTTAAGCTCTTCTGCAGTAACCTTAAAGTCATTCTCTGCCTTGGTTTCAATAATTACAGGAACGCCACCTGCAAGGAGGGTAATAGGCTCGTAGCAAACATAGCTTGGCTGTGGAATTATAACCTCATCACCGTAATTAACAATTGCTCTTATAGCACCGTCTATTGCTTCACTACCGCCGACAGTAACAAGAATTTCATTGTCGGGGTTGTATTTAAGATTATATTTTCTTTCTAAATAGCGTGAAATTTCAAGACGGAGAGCACCTAAGCCTTTGTTGGCACTGTATTTTGTTTTGCCTCGTTCAAGTGAGTTGATGCCTGCTTTTCTTATTTTCCAGGGTGTCTGAAAGTCGGGTTCACCAACACCTAAGGATATAACATCTTCCATTGTTTCGGCAATATCAAAAAACTTTCTTATGCCTGAAGGCTTAATTTCAGTTACGGTTGTGTTTAAAATTTTACCGTAATCTATCATAATAAAAATTGCCCCCTGTCATCGTGCTCCATATCGCACAAATGAACATCCATTTCTTTATATCTTCTCATAACAAAGTGAGTTGTTGTAGATGTAACAGAGTCAATGGTTGCAAGTTCTCTCGCAACAAAACGAGCAACATCCTGAAGAGTTTTGCCTTTAACAACAACATTAAGGTCATAAGAGCCTGACATTAAGTAAACTGACTCAACCTCGTGGTAAGACATAACCTTTTCAGCAACCTCTTCAAAGCCTAAATCTGCTTTAGGCACAACATTTAATTCAACAATCGCTGAAACATAAGCGTCATCGAGTCTGTCCCAGTCAATAACTGCCTTGTAGCCTCTGATGTAACCATCTTTTTCTAATTCTTCAATTGTAGCTGCTACTGTTTTTTCGTCACTGCCTAACATAACTGCTAATTCTTCGTTGGTATATCTTGCGTTTCGGCATAAAAGCTTTAAAAGTTCCGATTTCACAAAAAGTCCTCCTGATATTATAATATAAATAAAATTATAAAACTGTGATATATAATACTAAATTCGCTTGGTTTTGTCAATTATCGGCTTTACAAAGTTTATGATAAATGTTAAAATAGTTTCATAATTTTTCACAGGAGGAATTTTTATGAAAATTACTCGTTACCACGAAGATTTAACAAATCTTCACATTAACACTTTGCCACCAAGAGCGTATTTTATTCCTTATGCATCTTTAGAAACTGCTCTTTCAGGTGACAGAAACAAATCAGAATATATGTTAAATCTTTCAGGCGAATGGGATTTTAAATATTTCAGCAGCTTTGAGGATTTGTATAATATTGAAATTACAGACGAATGTCTTAAAGAAGATAATGTAAAGGTAGAAGTGCCAAAGTGCTTCCAGCTTTATGATATAGGCGTTTTTGACAAGCCACTTTATTCAAATCTTTATTATCCATTCCAGGTTGACCCACCGTTTGTACCTGATGAAAATCCTTGTGGTTTATATACTAAAAAATTTACAGTAACAGAAGAGATGGCTGAAAGAAAAAGCATTATTACATTTGAGGGTGTTGCTTCCTGCTTCTATCTTTTCATAAATAATGAATTTGTAGGCTACAGTCAGGGAAGCCACTCTACAAGTGAATTTGATATTTCAGAATACCTCACAACAGGCGAGAATGAAATTAAACTTCTCGTTTTAAAATGGTGTGATGGCTCATATTTAGAGGACCAGGACCATTTCCGTCTTTCCGGTATTTTCAGAGAAGTTTATATTTTAAGCAGAAATCAGAATTTCCTCAAAGATATTGAAATTCGTCAGAGCTTCAATGAGGACTACACAAAATGCACACTTAATATCAAATGCGATATAGATAATGCAGAGAGCATTATTTACGGCGTAGTTCACCCGTTAGGCGATGTAATTGACGAGGGTGAGGTATCTGAAAAAGAATTCACTTTACCTATTGAAAACCCTGTAATGTGGAATGACGAAGCACCATTTGTTTATACTTTGTTCATTACTGTTGATGATGAAATTATTCCATTCCAATTAGCATTAAGAGAAGTTAAAATTGAAGACAAAAAGCTTCTTATAAATAACAAACCTGTAAAATTGCGTGGTATTAACCGTCACGATAACTCACCAACAGGCGGTTATACTGTTTCTATGGAGGATATGGTAAGAGATTTGTTCTTGCTTAAAAGAGCGAATGTCAATGCAATAAGAACTTCTCACTACCCCAATGACCCTCGTTTTTATGATTTAGCCGAGGCATTAGGCTTTTACATAATCAACGAAGCAGATATTGAAACTCACGGTATGGGCTTTAATACTGAAAAAGATTGGGACTGGACTCGTTGGTCATTCCTTTCTTCTTCACCTGACTGGAAATTATCTTATGTTGACAGAGCTAAAACTCTTTATGAAAGAGATAAAAACCACGGCTGTGTTATTATGTGGTCACTCGGTAACGAAAGCGGTTGCGGTGTTAACCACAGAGCAATGCGTGAATTTATTAAATCCCGTGACGAAAATGCTTTAGTTCATTATGAAAATTCACACCTTGAATTCAAAGCAGTTCCGGAGGGTGAAAATTTCAGCGATATTTCAGATGTCGAAAGCAGAATGTACGCAGGCGTGAATTATATTGACGGATATTTAAACGACGAGCAATATAACAAACCTTTCTATATGTGCGAATATGTTTGCTCAATGTCAACCGGTGATGTATATGACTATTGGGAATTGGTCGATAAATATGACAACTTCTGCGGTGGTTGTATCTGGGAATTCGCAGACCACTCAATTTCAATGCTTGATGATGAAGGTAAGCCCCGCTATTACTACGGTGGTGACTTTGGCGACTTCCCACACAACAGCATTTGCTGTATTGACGGACTTGTGTTTGCAGACCGTTCCTTAAGACCGGGCTATTTTGATATGAAAAAGGTGTATGAGCCTTTCAGAATGTCTTTTGAGAATGGTACTTTAAAGGTTAAAAGTGTTTTATATTACACTTCTCTTTCAACTTGCTTCTTAAAATGGCAGGTTACAAACGGAAAGCAATTAGTAAAACAAGGTGTAATTGATTCTTTAGATATTGAAGCACAGCAAGAAAAAGAATTTAAGCTCTTTGACATTGATGAATTGACATTAACTGAAAATGCATTCTTAACTGTTACGGTTCATCAGAGTGTAGAAACTCCTTGGGCACCAAAGGGTTACGAAATAGGCTTTGGTCAGTTTGAATTACCTGTAAAGGCATTAGACTTAACACGAGAAAAATATCAAATTTCCGTTATTGAGAATGAACGCTTTGCAGAAATCAAAGTAGGCGAGAATGAATATGTTTTCGATAAGAGCTACGGCAGAATCAAGTCAATAAAGAGAAAAGGCACAGAGCTTTTAGACGAGCCTACAAGACTTCAGGCTTGGCATGCACCTTGCTATAACAGAGGCTCTGTTGATGAGTGGTATGACAATAATCTTCATAAGGCATATCAAAAGACATATTACAGTAAAGTGACTGAAAAAGAAGAGTCTGTAGAAATAGAAGCATCTATTGCATTCGGTGGCCCTGCAAGTCCATCTACAATTAAAGGTGTGTTTACTTATATCTTTAACAATGACGGCACATTCAAAGTTAAAGCAGACGGTACAGTAAAGGATGTTGCACCGCTTCTTCCTCGCTTTGGTCTTGAATTCATATTAAAAGAAGAAAACGAGAAGTTAAGATATTTCGGCTTAGGCTTTACAGAAACTTACCCTGACCGTTATAAATCTGCCCGTTTCGGTGAATATGATTTAACTGTTACTGATAACTTCGTGCATTTTGTAAGACCACAGGAAAACTCTTCACACTACAAAACAAGAAGAGTTGATGTAGGTGAAATGGGTGGCGTAGGTCTTCGCGTTACACCGGCTGATGAAACAAAGGATTTTTCATTCAATGCTTCACATTATTCAGCAGAGCAATTAACTGAAACTGCTCACGATTTCGAGTTAAGACCAGAGCCAAGAACAATTCTTAATATCGACTGGCGCTTTAACGCAATAAGCGAAAACAGTGAGCTTAACAATAAAGAAAACAAACGACTTTTAGACGATAAGACATTTAAGTTCAGCTTCTTGTTTGAGCCGATTGACCTTAAATAAGTGCTGAGTGCAGAGTGCTGAATCGAAATTAAAAATGAAAAATGAAAAATGAAAAATTAAAAATTTCGGAAGTCCTACGGACTTGATTATAATTAAATGTTTATAAAAAAGACTACATTCTTTCATTTAAAGTTTAGATTTAAATGGAAGAATGTAGTTTATTTTTAAAGAATATTGAATAAATAAATGAAACGATAAGTTAACTATTATAACTAATTATTACAATGCCGACCGCAGGTCCCACAATTCAGCATTCAGCACTCAGCATTCAGCATTTTCGCGAAGCGAACTGTTTCCTGTTTCCTGCTTTCTGATCCCTGAATCACGGCAAAATGAATGTTTGTGCTGCGTTTCTCTCGGGGTAGTGGACAATTAAAATTTTACCACCCTCACCGGAGAAATATTTAATGTGAGAATTTTTAATGTAATCTTTATACTCTTCGTCAGTCAGCTCTTTTGCTTCAGGTAAATAAGCATTAGCCAAGGCCTCGGTTTTTTCAAAGTAAAAGTAATCTGAAGCAGTTGTTTCAGAGGTGAACATCATTCTGTGGTTCATAGGGTAACCCGAATTGTTATAAGTGCCACCGATTTGCTTTATATAATCATTGCACCATTCACCTAATTCATTCACATCAATTACATAAGCCATTTCAGGTTTTATGTTGTTTTCAAAGTACTTGAATAAATCGTGTGATTTTAAGAACCCTACTGTATTTGTCATTTCTTTGGTAATCTGGAAAGATACAGATCCAAATGTAGAAATATTATGCTCAGGACCTTCAATTACATCTTTATCGAATACCAACAAGCCATAGCTTTCTGTCGGCTTAAACCATTCATAGTGTGCAAGTGAAGAAATATCTTTGAAAAGCATTTCCTTTAATTCTTTGAATTCTTCATCGCTTAATTGCTTTCTTATTGATGTAAAGGCACCGTCTTTAGAGTGAATATAAAGTGCACCGGTGGTTTCTGTTAATTGACTTCCCCAGGATGTGTAATTGAATTCATCGCTCTTTGTTGAACTATCGTTAAGTAATATTGTTTTATACATATCTTTGATTTCTTTTGTGTTCCAGAGCTTTAGAATTTCTTCTGCACTGTCTTTACTTATATATTGGTAAGTTCTTTCAAATGTTGAGCCGTCCTTTAATGTGTATAAAAGCTTTAATCCCTCTGTTGTTTCGCGCTCTTTCTGGCTTATGATTGTTGAATGAATGTCAAGAATCAGCTCAAAATCTTCTTTGTTCTCAAATGTTATATCCTCTCGTAAAACCGAGGTGTGTACATCATAAAAATCGCTCGCGCCTACATATTCATTATTGTTTTCAACTAAATCATAAGGTATGTTTATTTCTATTGTTTCTATATCTTCTGCTTTTGGTAATTTTTTTTCATAACCAAAACCACCTGAAAGCGACAGAATAGAGGTTAAAATAAGCACACCGGTTATTGCAAGAACAGGCTTCAGTTTTTCTTTTAAATTAACTATTTTTGTAGTTGTAATTACATTTAATATAATTGAAAGAACTAAAGCCACAGCAAAGAAAACTGCAACTATAAGAAGCGTTTCTTTGAGAGTTAAGCCTTCAAATGTGCCGCTGAGTCTGTTGCGCATTCTTATATCAACAAAGAAATTATTTCTGTTAATTGCGTAGAAAAACTCTTCGGTTATAACACTACTTAAAACAACAGGTAAAGAAAAACTTGTTACAAAAGTGATGAGCTTGTTTTTGTTAACCAGACCACAATCTTCAAATTTATAATTCTTTTTAAAATAACCTTTAATTAAAAGTAAACCTGCAATTGATAAAGAAATCCATATTAGAGAGTGAGCAAAACTGTTGCCGGCTGGTTTAAATGGTGCAGAAAAATAAGTGAAACTATTAAAATTAAACTCTCTTATTGGATCTATAAGTGTAAGATTTTCAAGATTGGTAAAATCGTTAAGTGCATAACCCCGTAAAAATGCCATTGCAGAAAAATTAATTATGCACATTACTGAATAAGGCAATACAACTAAAGCGATACCGCCCAAAAGTGCCTCTGTTTTTCTGCTTGTAGCAATTGGAGCTATTGTACCACACATAAAGCCCCAGAAAAGATTAACTAAGCTTATAAGTGTGTTAGCAATAAAAGGTGCTAAATAATCACTTGGAAGTGTGCTGTATTTAAAATTTATTGCTAATGCACAAATTTTAATTAAGATTATAACTAAAGAAAGTATGGCTAAAGGCAAAAATGCCTTTTCGTTAAAAATTCTTGTTCGCTTTTTTGGCTGCAAAAGAACTGCTCTGGCGTGATTTTTGTTAAGTAAAAATGAAAACCCCAAAAATGCAATTAAAAATCCACCTGCAAGTGCTATAGCAAAATCCCAATCCAAGTAGCTCAGAAAAAGATTTGGTTCGTGTGCACCTTTTACAAATGCCACTAAATTTGAACCTGCTTTAAAATAGAATTCCCCTAAAACACTCGTGGCGTATGCAAATGCAAAAATACATATAAAAGCAATTGTCGGAAGAATTGAAACGCTTAAATTGGCAATATCAATTTCCTTTTTTAGTATGCTTTCTTTATTTTTCATATTAAAACCCCCATTTTATACTACGGGAGAAAACCCCCGTAGTATTTAGTTTCAAGTGTAATTATGCCGGAATATAGTACGCGTTGTCTATTCCGTCCCGATAATCCACAAATAAAATCTTACCCTTTAATTCTTCATCGTAATATTTTATGTGCGCTTTTGTTAAAAGAGTGTACATTTCTTTTGAGTTCTTAATTTCTTTTACAGGTGCATCAGAATAATCCAAATCATCGACAACTGAACCATAATAATCCTCTAATTCTGAATAATAACCATCACCGAAGTAATTTTTTACAGGATTACTACCACCCTCTTCACCGAAAAACAAAACATCATTTTCTAAATCAATATCCGGAACGAAATATGCTGATGGTTCATATATACCAAAATGCAATTCATTTCCAATTGCCCATTCACACTTCCACTCAAAATATTCTTTTGCATCCGCAATAAATACACGCTCAATTTCTGCCTTGTTATCAGTTAAATACTGATATAAACCGAGTGATTTTAACACAGCAACTGTGTTTTTCATTTCTGCAGTAACAGGAATTGTAACTTGTTCATTTAACCCTGAAAAACCACCCCAGGCCGTAAGTTCATCCGTCGCATTTTCATTGACCGGTGGTGCTTCATTCTCAATTGTTATTTCTGCTGTATCGCTTTCATATAACACTTCGTCTTCCTCATACAAATAATCACCATAATAATCAACATAATACTCATCGTTATACATTAAAACAACAGCACCATAGGTTTTTGTTGGTTTGAACCATTCAATTGCGGTAAGTTCACAGTAATCTTTATAGATTGCTTCTTTAATAAGTGTGAATTCAGCTTTAGTTATTTTATTTTTTATTTTGGTTTCAGTATTTTGTTTTGATGCTATATATATTTCATTCTGGTCATAATTAAACACAGAATATGCTTCTTCATAAGGTCCCCAGTAGTCGCCGTAATAATCATCACTGTTATAATAACTGTCTTCTTCATAAAGATAAAAATTAGTCGGTTTATTATTAAGTAAATAGTCTTCAATATCTTTTTTTGTTGCATCTGTTTTCCAGAGCATAAGAAGTTTTGCGGTTGTTTCTTCACTTAAATCATAATAATTACGACAAATTGTACTACCATCTTTGAGAACATAAGTAATACAAATACTCTCGGCAGTATCCATATCACGATTTTCTAATGTTGTTTCGTGAATTCCTTTTATAACCTTAAAATCTTTTTCAGTAGTAAAAGTCGTAGCTTGTTCAGGGAAGCCTGAATATAAATCAGGAGAAGTCATTGTATTGAACATATCGCTACCATAAAATGTTGTAGATATTTCAATCGATTTAATATCATTTGTGTCAGGCATTCTGCTTTCGTACCCTAAACCACCGGTAAAAGCAAAAACTAATATCAATGCAACTACTGAAAGTGGTGATAAAACTGCGATAAGTTTATTTTTATTTAACCTGAAACTTGTTTCAATAAGACAAATTGTAAGGAAAGCAAAAACAACAGTTAAAACGCATAACAAAATCAGATATATAATACTTGAAAGTTCAACATCCTGATATTCAAATTCAGTAGCGATAATATTTAAAACTATTTGTGCAACAGTCAATGCCATAGCAGCGCCGATTATAGCAAGCATTGGTTTATTTGCTGACTTCATTTCTATTTTTTCAGCTTTGTAACCTTTGATAAAATATCGTTTAGTGAAAACTAAAGTCAATATTAACGCTACAATCCAGAATGCACTTACTATCAATTTTTCAATACCGAAAGCTCTGATTTCTTCAAAATAATCTGAAATTGAAAGTTCTCGTGCAGGGTTAAGAATAAATACAAAATCGCTATAATACTTTACTGAATAAAATATGGAATCATATCCGTAAAGATACATATCGAGTAATGAGTCAACCAGTTTATAAACTATCGGCATAACCCCTATTAATGAAACGCCGCCAAAAACTACTTCTAACTTTTTGCCACAAGCAACTGAACTTACACAAAAAGCGGTAAAACCTAAAAGAACATATTTTAAACAAACTACGATATCTGTTATACCCTGTAAAATCAAATCACTGTTTACACCGTATATTTTAGTATTACAGTATATCATAACCGCTTTAACCATAATAACTACTACGGCTAAACCACAAATTGGTAAAATCACCTTCTGGTTAAAAAGTTTACTGCGTTTTACAGGTAAAGCGAGCATTGTTATACCCTGTTGCTTACTTGTTAAAAATTGGAATGAAGCAGCACCTAAAAGCGCTGAAATAAATACTATAAACGAATACTCCATAGAAAAGCAATTACTGAAAGAATAGCCATACTTTCTTGTATTATACACATCGTAATTGTATTTCAGTTCATCTAATGTATCAAAACCTACAACTGTTAAAAAGAGGGCGAAGGCAGATATAATTAACATTAAGTATATTCTTCCGTTGCCATTCATAAAGCTGGCTAAATCGAAATTTTTATTTTTTGAAGATAGATTTGATTTTTTCATTTTCGCTCTCTGCCTCCGTTTCTTCAATAAATACTTCTTCTAATGTAAGGCGTTCACTTTCAAGCGACTCAATTTCCATTTGGTTTAATTTTTCAATTTCGCTTTCTACATTACCACAAACAATTATCATAGCAGTTTTACCGCTTAATTTAATTCTGTGGTAGTTAATATTACTTAAATCGCTTTCAGTAACTTCATTTTTAAATGTTACTAAAACCTTTCTGAATTTTTCGCTGACATCTTCAATAGCGCTATTAAGCACAACGCTTTTGCCGTTTAAAATTGCAACATGGTCGCAAATATCCGACACTTCCTGAAGGTTGTGTGAAGCAATAATTATGGATGCATTTGTTTCGTTTATGTACTCTAAAATAAGTTTTTTGAGTAACTCTTTTTTGTGTGGGTCAAGTCCGTCAAAGGTTTCGTCTATTAAAAGATATTTTGGTTTAGCGGCAAAGCCGATTGCTAATTGAACCTGCTTTTTCATACCCTTTGAAAGACTTTTAATTGTAGCTTTTTCATTTAAACCAAATATAGTTAAAATAGCATTAAAAATTTCAAAACTGAAATTGTCATAATATTTTGCGTAAAACTTTGCACCGCTTTTTATAGTTGAAGTTGGTGGAAAAAACATATTGTCAGAAACATAAAAAAGATTTTTTCTTTCTTGGTCATTGTCGAAAGCATCGCTTCCATCGAGTAAAACCTGACCCTCGGTAGCCTTAACAACTCCTGCACAAATATTAAGAAGTGTGGTTTTACCGCTACCGTTAAAGCCTGTAAGTGCAAAAACAGAAGTATCCTGAACTTCAATATTGATGTTTTCAATAGCAGTAAAATCGCCATATTTTTTAGTTACTGAATTTATTTTAATCATTTTTAATCTCTCTTTTCATAAATATTTTTAGCTAAATTTATTACTTGCTCTAAAGAAACTCCCCGTGCTTTAGAAGATAAAAGCACTCTTTTCAGTTCGTTTTCAGCATTTTCAATTACAAGCTCGTTTTTTATTGCTTTTTCGCTGACAAAAACGCCTTTGCCTGCAACTGAGTAGGTGACTCGCTCTGTTTCAAGCTCCTGAAATGCTCGTTTTACTGTGTTGACATTAAGATTTAATTCTGATGCTAACTGCCTTATTGATGGTAATTTATCATCAGGCTTCAGTTCTCCGAGATTGATTTTGTTTATTATCTGCTCTTTAATCTGTTCAAAAATCGGAGTTCTGCTTCTCGGATTAATAATTATCATAACTTAACACCTCCCAAAATAAATTTATATTGTGATTGCAACTGTGCTATCACACCTATTACAGTTTGAGTATAACACGGAAAAAACTCTTTGTCAAGAGTTTTTTTAGGAAACAGGAAACAGGAAGCAGAAAACAGGAAGCAGAAAACAGGAAGCAGGGAAACAGGAAGCAGAAAACAGGAAGCAGGGAAACAGGAAGCAGGGAAAGAGATCCTTTCTGGTTGTTAAAAAATACTGTTTTAGCAAGTTATAAAGAAAAAGACCTATCATTTAAAGTTTTAATTAAACTAAAAATGATAAGTCGTTTTTAATTTTGTTACATTAGTTATATAAGTGGGGAGAATTTGTTTTTATAACGAGTTTAAGTTGTTCTGTTTCCTGCTTTCTTTTTCCTGTTTCCTACAAAAATATAATTCGCCAAGCGAATTATATTTTTGTATCCCACATCCCACAGAAGCTGTCAATCGGGTCCTGACCTTTAAATGCATCAGGTCCTGTAAGAAGATTATCTACTAAGGCATCGAGAGTACTTGGCTTTGAGTCGTAAGCATTTATATAAGTTCTTACCTGTGGAATATCTGCAAGCATTGTTGGTGCATTAACACTTATAGCAACAACAGGGGTTTCAAAAACATACCACGGAATTTCACCGCCACCCTTTGACATACCAAATGAAGGTCTGCCTGTCATAACATCGCAAAGAGTGATAATTAAATCCTGACCGGCAACGAAATCTTTAATTGCGTTTTTACCTGCAAAATAAAGGTTAAGGCTTGGTTTTTCACCTGCGGCAATTTGTGCGTTCATTTTATCAAGCGGACTTTCATAAATAAATGCATCAAAGCCTTTTTCAATAAGCCTGTCCTTTAACTCTTCAGCGGGGTTCTTTTTATTTGCGCCCATCATCATTTTCATAAGTGCATCCATAGGACCGGCTGCACCCTTAATATAAACAATCATAATTCGTTTATATTTTGCAGGTGAGAGCGGTAAAACATCTTTGTCTTTATATTTAACAAGTGTAATTGATTCTTTACTGATTGCTTCACTTGCTTTTTTATATTCCGCTTTACCCATAACCTCATTGGCTGGGATTTTTGGAACAAGCTCGTCTTTTGATTTTTTGTTAAGTCCCATTTTTGCCTTAAGACCTAAAATTCTTGTAAGAGCTTCAATCATTCTTTCATCAGAAATAACGCCTGTCTTATATGCATTAAGCATTGTAGTGAAGTCTTCATCAGGGTCGTTGAAGAATAAGAACATATCACAACCGGCATTTATTGCAGCAGGGAGCATTTCTTTTCTTGTCATACGGTCAGTCATAGCAACCATGTGGCTGGCATCTGTAACAACCATACCATTAAAGCCTAACTTCTCTCTTAAAAGACCTGTCATAATTTCGGGGCAGAGTGTAGCAGGGAGCATTTCGTCATCAGTAATGCCGGGTTTTACCTCTCTCATATAAGTGGGCATCATAATGTGACCGCCCATAATAGCATCGAGGTCATTGTTAATTAATTCTTTATAAACGAAACCGTAGGTTTCCATCCATTTTTCTGAATCGAAATCATTTATATTATTTGCAATGTGAGCATCTCTGAAGTCAATACCATTACCCGGAAAGTGCTTTGCTGCACAAGCGAAGCCGTCAACTGTGTGAGCACCTTTTAAATATTCAACGCTCATTTCTGCAACTCGTTTCGGGTCATTACCAAATGCACGGGAAACCACTTCGGTATTCTGCCAGTTATAATGTATATCACAAACAGGAGCAAAAGCCATATTACAACCCATAGCCGCCGCTTCTTCGTTTGCGAATTTACCTAAATTATATGCGTGAGCTTTGTTGCGGGTTGCGCCAATTTTAATACCGTTACCAATAAAAGTACCATCAGAGCAACCGCCGTCGCCACCTGCCTCTGTATTACAGGCAATAATAAGTGGAATTTTAGAGTGTTTCTGTAAAATAGCATTTTGATTCTGCACTGCTACTGCCGGCATATTATTATAACGGCAACCACCTAAATGATATTTTTCTATAAGGTTTTTAAGGTATTCTTCATCAACACCTGCAGTAAGCTGAAAGAATAATTGACCAACCTTTTCTTCATCAGTCATAGAAGAAATAGTGTCATTTACCCATTTAATATCTTCGTCCGAAAGATAAAAGGGCTTTGCTTTTAAATTAACCATATTAAAATACCCGCCTTCTAAAAAATATTTTGTAATTTTATTCTGCACCGAGATTTTTATAAAAATCTCGTTTTTTTACTGTTTCGTATTCTTTGTAAGAAGCATCTAAAAGATGTGAAAACCCTTGATTTATAAAGTCTTGCCACGATTCTTCTTCTTTTTTTACTAAAATAGGGAAGTAGTAAACGCCGTTGCTTTCAGCAGCCTTTAAATCGCCGGGTGCATCACCACACATCAAGACATTTTCTTTGTAATAACCCTTTTTTAAAAGCTCAGAAATACAAAAAGCCTTGCTACCGACATTTTGTGTCAGTACTATGTCAGTGTGCTCTAAAAGACCGTGCTTTTTCCATTCATCCAAAACCGCCCCTAAATTTGCACTTGATACAATAGCAACATCTGCTTTTTCGTGAGCAAGCTTTAAAGCTTCTTTTACAAGTGGAAATGGTTTAATTTCACTTTCGGGTAATTCTTTTATTGCATTATTGACCATTTCACTCCATTTTAAAGCAAGTTTAAAAATCTCTTTTTGGGGGTGATTTTCAATTTCCTTCTTTAAAGCATTATTTGACAGCTCGTCGGCATTTTCCGACCAATAAATTAAGTCGTTAATTCCGTTAATCGCTTGATATTGCTCGTTTATTTCGGCTAAAGCCATACTTAAACCTTTAAAACGGTTAATGCCACGAGTTAACGTATATAAGTTTATTTCGTTCCATCTTTTAAGTATTTCTTTTTCCCATTTCTGAAGCGACCAGACCTCTACCATACAAGGACCGAAGCAGCGGATGTGTTTAATATCCATTGTGTCCATTGCACATCCGTCACTGTCAACACAAACAAGAAAATCTTTAGCCTTTTTGAATTCAGAAAGCATAACCATACTTTATCAACCCTTTGTGTTTATTTCATCGAGAATATTTTGTCTTCGTTCTGCGAGGTTACTCGTAATTTCTTTGTGTTTTTTGCCGGTTAATTTATAAAATATCATTGGTATAACTGCTAATAATGAGAAAATAGCAGGGAGAATTGCGAAAAGATACATAAGACTTGCCTTTGCTTCTTGAGGCATAAGCTCCGGCGTTTCTGCAAATGCTTTGTAGCCTACATATATAAGGAAAAGATTTGTTACATAATTTGTGCAGTTGCCGAGTATTCGTGACAATGTACTTTTCAAAGAGCTTACAGTTGCTTCATTTCTTTCACCGTGTTTATATTCGCCATAATCATATACCGCCATTTGTATAAGACCCGGTATAGTGTTGTAAAAACCTGTTGTAAGACCGTGAATTGCGTACCATAAAACAACACTTATAAATATCTGTTGTGGGGTATGTGCTTCGTAAGGGTATATACTAAAAAACATAGCAAAATAGCAAAAAGTCGTTCCGAGCTTCATCCCTATATAAAGATATTTGTCATCAATCCATTTACGCACAATAGGTGCTAAAAACAGCGAAATACCTGTAGTTACAAGAGAAGCCAATGACGCGAATGAAAGGAGTGCCGCGTAGTTACCGTCATTATAAACATAATTGAATTCAAACGGCGTACCGGAAAATAAAGTAAGGGTAAAAGCTTCTGCTCTGAAGCAGGCAATAAAAGCATAAGTCATCAGACCATAACCAACAGACATACCGTGACCTAAAATTTCAGAAATCATATAAAGTATTAACGGTTTGTTTTTAATTATATGCCCATAAACTTCACGGAGCTTTGGAGCCTCTGCCTTTGGTGGCTCTGCAATTCTTTCTTTTGTTACAACTATGTTCCATATAGCAAGAGGTATTGCCGCAATTGTCACAACAGAGTAACTGTAAAAATATCTTTCTGCTTCGGAAACGTTTGGTAAAATAAAGGGTAGTAGCGCCGCAATATAAGTACCACACGCACCAACCGATGAACCTAAAATGCTTTCAATGGCCGCTATGTAACCGCGTTCTAAATTGTTTGTTGTTCTTCTTGCATTAAGCGCAGTAAGTGCGGCATTGTAAAATGTAGAAAATGCGTCATTTAAAAAATATAAAAGAACAAGATAAATTACTTTAAAGGTGTCAGTCGCTTCGGGGAAAAATGCTTTAATTGGTAGCGTCTGTAAAATAAGAACTAAATTGCAGGGGACAATCATCAGCATAAGCCACGGTTTAAATCTTCCCCAGCTACCAAAAGTTTTTCTCGATTTATCAAGAAAAGATGAAACAATTACATCGTTTGCAATATCCCAGAAGCCTAAAATAAAAATAATTGTGCTGTATGTAGCAAAAGCACTTTCTGAAAGCCCTAAAAATGTTGACGCAACAAGACCGCCGAAAAATCCGCTCATTGCAGTTGAAACTTTAGAAATCGCAGTACTTGCACCAAATGCAACATATTCTTTTTTAGTGAGCTTTTCGTTGACATCTGTAGCGAGAGTGTTTTTAAGTTTTTTCATATATTCACCTTGCAATAATTACTTAGCAACTTAATTATATAATAGGTGTCGCATAAAATTCAATAAGACAATTTAAATAAATTAGTACTTGATTTTTTGTGATAAGTTTTGTATAATAACAAGGCAATTTAAAGTTATGGAGAGTTGTCCGAGCTGGTCGAAGGAGCACGATTGGAAATCGTGTAAACATCAAAAGTGTTTCGAGGGTTCGAATCCCTTGCTCTCCGCCAAAACGAAAACCCGTTCTCATAAGAGAGTGGGTTTTCATTTTGTATTATGCAATTTTCATTATTCAATATTCTTCATTCATTAAAGAACGGATTTTCAAATAATGATGAATAATGAAGTCGCTGAAGCTGATGAATAATGAATAATTTTGGACGCACCCGGTTTCTCCCTTGCATTTACACAGTAAATATGCTATGATTTCATTAAGCATCAACCCGCATTAGAGGTGATATATTGCAACCTTATTTATATTTACCAGTTGTATTTTTATTCATAATTTTGTTTGTTAGTATGCGAAGACAAAAACTCATAATTGCGAAAAGAATTATTAAAAATAAAAAAAGTGAGGAGAGAGTAGAAATGGTAGAGCTTGCAAAGAATTTTATCGGTAAAGAATGTCTTATTTACGCTTTTGACAGCAGTCATCAGATTACAGGAGTAATTAAAGAAGTAACTGACGGTGCTATTTTAGTTGAAAAGGCAGGCACACTCGAAGCAATAAACTTAGATTTCGTTTTCAGAATAAGAGAAATGCCATTAAACAAAAAAGGTAAGAAGAAATCTGTAATTTTAGATTAAATACATAATTCTGGGTGACTGATATGTTTGAAAAGTTTTTAGAAGAAGTTTTAAAGTTAGCCCCAAGACAAATGTGGGCAGTAGAACAAATACCTGTTTATTTTTCAGAGATTTTCGACTCCTTTTCATTCAAAAAATTGGGTGCTATGATTCTTGCAATAGGCGAAATGTTTGGTCTTATTATATTTGATACACCTGTTACGCCAAGAGGTGAAATGCTTGATATAGCAGGCTACAATCTTGTGTTCGTCGATGAGTTTGAGGGTAGTACACTTAATACTGATGTATGGGAATACAGAGCGAGTGGCGAAAGACGCGGTGGCTTTAACGCTGAAAGCCAGGTTGAAGTCCGTGACGGTAAAATGATTATGACCGGCGAATATCTTACAGATGGCGAGTACGGCGAGGGCTGGTACACCGCTATGATTAAGCTTAAAGAGCGTTACTGCAAGGGCTATTTTGAAATCCGTTGCATTGTTAATGATGAGCCGGAATTCTGGTCGGCGTTCTGGATTCAGGCAGATGCACCTTATGATTCTGCAGCTTCAAAAGGTGGCGTTGGTGGAGCAGAGATTGATATTTTTGAATCAGCAAACACTGCAGATTCAAAAAATGAAAATGCTGTAACTCACGCAATACATTGTGCAGGTGTTGATGGAGTAAAAGAAGATTTTCAATCCCTGCGACTCGGTGCTTTTTATGGTAATGATATTTATAATGAATATAATACCTATGGACTTGAGTGGACTGACACAGAATACATATTCTATATAAATGGTGTAGAAACACGCCGTTCATCTTTTGGAAATGGTGTTTCAGAGGTAATGGAAGATGTAATTGTTTCTCTTGAGATACCAGACGAAGAAAAGCTTGCAAATCTTGATAAAGAAAACTGTAAAGCAGAGTTTATTATTGATTATGTTAAGATTTATCAGAAATAAACCGAAGAATTTGAGCCACACTAACTTGTGTGGCTCAGAATTTTTGTAAAAGGTTACAACAATTCTGAAAAAGTTACTTTTTTATTACAATATCACTCGTTTATTTGACAGTTTTCTTTATTTATAGTATTATATATAATTGGAATTATATGTGAAAGGGCTTTTTTGAAATGGGTTTGTTCATTGACCTTGAGGGTTTAGATGGTTGCGGTAAAACTACCCAGACCGAGCTTTTGTGTAAAAGATTTGAAAAAGAGAATATCAACTATAAAAAAATCAAGCTTCCTGATTATGAAAGTGACTCAAGCATTTTAGTTCGCAAATATCTAAATGGTGATTTCGGTAAAAATGCAAATGATGTTAATGCATTCGCCGCGTCAGTTCTTTTTGCCGCTGACAGATTTGCTTCTTACACAGAAAAGTGGAAAGAGGACTATTTAAACGGAACTTTAATTTTTTCAGACAGATACACTCCCGCAAATGCTTTATATCAGATGACAAAGCTAGACCCGACAGAGTGGGATGAATATTTAGAGTGGCTTTTTGATTTTGAATATAACAAAATCGGAATTCCTGAGCCTACTATGGTAGTGTTTTTAGATATGCCCGTTGAAGTTTCTCAGAAGCTTATGACTAACAGATATAATGGTGACGAAACAAAAAAAGATGTTCACGAATGTAATGTTGAATTTTTACATAAGTGTAGAGAGTCCGCTCTTTATGCCTGCAAAAAATATGGTTGGAAGGTAATATCCTGTGCAGAAAATGGCGAGGTTCTTTCAATCGAAGAAATTAATAATAAAATCTATAACGAAGTTAAGGCTATTTTAGGGTGAAAATTATTTTATGTTGGATTTTCAGGAAGTTTCAATAGAAGACCGAGAACGAATAAATGAATATTTAAAAAATATAGAAGAACCTTTTTGTGATTTTACTTTTGGTAATTTATTTTCCTGGTCAGTTGTAGAAAATACAAAAATTGCATTTTTAAATAATTTTTTATTTATCAGATTTTCAGATGATGAAAAATATTATTATTCTTTTCCGATTGGAAACGGTGAAATAAATGATGCAATAAATTTAATAATTGAAGATGCAAAAATAAATAATAAAAAAATAAGATTTGCTTGTCTTACAAAAAATCAGACAAAAATATTAAAAAATATATTCGGCGAAAAAATAAAAATAAAAGAAAACAGAAATTCTTTTGATTATGTTTATTCGGTTGAAAAATTATCTGCTTTAAAGGGAAGAAAATATCACTCAAAGAAAAACCATTTTAATTCATTCAAAAAGAAGTTTGATTTTATTTATGAAGAAATAAATAATAAAAATATAAATGAATGTATTGCGTTTGTGAATGAGTGGTATGAGCAAAGCGAGAAAAGCCCGATGCTTCTAAAGGAACAACAGGTTTTAAATAATGCGCTTAATAATTATTTTAAATTAAATTTAATTGGTGCAGTAATTAAAATAAATAACAAAGTAATTGCTTTTTGCGCCGGTGAAAAAATGTTTAAGGAAAATATTTTTTGTACTCACTTTGAAAAAGCAAGTGCAGATTTCCCAACAGCATACACAGCAATAAATAAATTATTTTCTGAATTTTCAATAAATAATTTTGAGTTTGTAAATAGAGAAGACGATGCAGGAATTGATGGATTAAGAAAAGCAAAATTATCTTATCATCCTGAAATAATTTTAGAAAAATATTATGCGGAATTTTAAAATTAAAAATAAATTACTTTTAACCGAAAATAAAAATCAGATTAAAAATTTATGGCTGAATAATTTTTTAGATGATGACGAAAAAATTGTTGATGATTTTTTAGGAAATGTTTTTGAAAATAAAAAAGGTGTCGGCGCATTTTTTAACGATGAATTAGTTGCGATGATATTATTTTTAAATTCAAAAATAATATTTGAAAATAAAGATAAAAGAGCAGTTTATTTTTACGCAGTGTGTACTGATGAAAAATATCGCAATAAAGGCATAATGAAAAGCCTGTTTTCATATGCCAAAGAAAAGGCAAAAGAGCAGGGCTTTGAAGTTTGCTTTCTGGTTCCTGAAAATGAAGAGCTTTTTAAAATGTATGAGAAGTTTTCATTCGAGAGAACTATATGCTACGAGGAAAAGCTTTTTACTTTTGAAAATGGTTATGATAAAAACACGATAATCTTATTAACGGATTTTTGTTATAAAGATTATAAGACAATAAGGCTTAACGCTTCACTTAAAACCCCTGTTGTAATGTGGAGTGAAAAAGAGTTTAACTTTATATTCAACCAAAATAGAAATGATGTTTCTTTTATTTTTTCAAAATCAGGTTATGCAATTTACGAAAAGCAAAAGGATGAAATTTTAGTTTTTGAGTTTTGTGGAAACGAAAAAGAAATTCCTGATTTGATTTTTAGTAAAGAAACAGATTATAAAAAAATCAGAATGAGAGTACCAAGGGAAGCAACAAAAACTGATTTTGGTATGACATTCAATTTAGTTGATTCTGATGACGATGTAAATTCAATTTATTTCGGTATGCCTTACGGGTAATTTATCAGGTAAGAGAGGAGTAAGAATTATGGTTTATGTATTTTTAGCAGATGGCTTTGAAGAAATCGAAGCTTTAGCTCCGGTCGATTTTTTGCGACGCGCAGGAATCACTGTGAAAACCGTATCATTAAAGGGTAAATCGGCTGTTGGTGCTCATAATATTGAAGTAACTGCTGATATCAATATGGACGATGTTTTATTTAATGAAGATGTCGAAGCCATAATTCTTCCGGGTGGAATGCCGGGCTCTCAGAACCTTTTTGAGTCGGCAAGGGTGCACGAGGCAATTGATTTTGCAGTTAGTAATGACAAGCTGGTTTGTGCAATTTGTGCCGCACCATTCATTTTAGGCAGAAAAGGTCTTTTAGAAAATAAAAATGCTACCTGTTTTCCGGGCTTTGAGAGTGAATTAAAAGGTGCAAATGTAAAAAATGAAGGCGTTGTCTGCGATGGGAAAATTATTACTGCGCAAGGTGCAGGTGTTGCGTGGGAATTTGGTGAGCGAATTGCTCGTGAATTAGTAGGCAGTGAAAAATCGCAAAAAATATTATTGGGGCTACAATGGAAAAAATAGTTGATATCCGCCCGATAAAAAAGCAAATGCGTTCTTCCTGCAAAGAAGCAAGGCGTTCAATGGATAAAACGCTCAAACAAAATTATGATAAAAAAATTCAGAATAAGCTTTTAAATCTTTTTTTAGTGCGTGAAGCAGATGTTGTTTTAACTTATGTTTCAACACAAATCGAAGTTAAAACACTCGATTTTATCACAACACTTTTAGAGCAGGGCAAAAAGGTTGCTGTGCCAAAGTGTCTTAATGATAAAGGCGATATGGATTTTTTTATAATAAATTCTTTAGATGATTTAGAAGATGGCTTTTTTGGTGTCAGAGAACCAAATCCTGAAACTGCCACAAAAGCCGTAACAACAGAAAACACTGTGTGCATAGTACCCGCTTTTTTGTTTGATGAAAAAGGGTATCGCCTTGGTTACGGTAAAGGTTATTACGACAGATTTTTATCTAAATTCCAGGGCAAAACGGTTGGAATATGTTACGAAGAAAATATCCGCGATTCTTTAATGCACGGCAAATTTGACCGTCCTGTAGGTTTAATTGTAACCGAAAAAAGAATTGTAGATTTATCATAAATCATAGCGTAAAATTCTAAATATCAGAAGGAGTAAATTATGGCTCGAGATTACAATGATTATGAAGATCTCTTGAAAAATTTTGATGATTATTCTTCACAGAGCAAGCCTCAGGATACATCAAGAGATATTATGAGCAACAGTAGTGGCGAAGTTAATAGAGATACAAGGCCGGATATTGAGCGTAAAGCGTTTGTGAAAGACGATTTTAAGCCTACACCAATTCGCTCAGACTCCAGCAGTAATGATATGTATTTCGGAAAGCAAGAGCCACCTACACCAAAAAGAAAGCAAAACCCCAACAGTCCTTTTTACAGGGATCCCGAAAAGGATTTGCCAACGCCTAAAAGCAGTAGCAGAGGGAATGAGGCTTTCAGAGCGGCAAAGGGTATTTTACCTAAATCAAAGGCTGACGCGTACTTAGATGAGCTTGATAAGGAAGAGACGAGAAAGCGTAATCGGTTTGAGCGTGAAAACAAAAAATCTTCCTACAAGGGTGAGGTTTATTTTTCAAATCCACCACAAGAAATTAAAGAGGAGGCAGAACGCCAGAAACGCGAGGGTGCTTCTCCTTATGGTAAATATGCGAGAAATGCCCGTGGTGATAAGGTAACCTCTGCTCCACCTGTAACACCTAAGCAAAGGCGTGAGTTAGCAATGAAAAAGCGTCAGAAAGAACGCAGAGCGCAAGGACTTTTAAACACAAAGGAAAAGCTTCAGCGTTTAGCAATTTATGTGTTGATTGTTGCAGTTTCAAGTACAATTCTTTGTTTTTACGGAATCCGTTGTATTAACGATATTCTTGCTATTGAAAAGAAAGATTTTGAATGTGAGGTTACAATTTCTGCAGGTGCTACTGATAGTGATGTTGTAGGCATTCTTAAAGATAATGACTTAATCAGAAACGAGCTTTTCTGCCGTTTGTTTGTTAAATTAATAAATGGTAGTGGCGAATATGTTTCAGGCTCTTATACTCTTAATTCTGACTGGGGCCTTGAAAAAATGCTTTCAACAATGCAGGCCGGCAATAATTATACAGAAACTATAACACTTACATTCCCAGAGGGTTATACAATTGACCAGATAGCAGAAAAGCTTGAAGCAAACAAGGTTTGTACTGCATCAAGCTTTATTAAAACAATGCAATCGGTTGATTTCTCTACGGAATATACATTCCTTAAAAATCAGGCGAATAAGGAATTAAGATTCCGTACTCTTGAGGGTTATATTTATCCTGATACTTATGAATTTTATGTTGGTGAAAACGCTTCAAGTGTTGTAAGAAGATTTTTAGACAACTTTGAGTCAAAATGGACTGCTGATTATCAGAAAAAAGCTGAAGAATTAGGTATGACAGTTGATGAAATTATTACTTTAGCTTCTATTATTCAGGCTGAGGCGGCAAACTCAGGACAAATGAAGGATATTTCTTCAGTGCTCCATAACCGTCTTGATAAGCCTGCAACATTCCCTCGCTTAGAGTGTGACTCAACTGAAAAATACCTTATCGAAACAATTAAGGCTACTCTTACATCATCAACAACAGATACACAGAAATACATTGGTTATCGTGATTTGTATGATACTTACAGCAACGATTGTAAAGGTCTTCCTGTTGGTGCTATTTGTAATCCGGGTGGAACAGCAATCAGTGCGGCTCTTAACCCATCTGATACAAATTACAATTACTTCCGTCACGATGTTAAGGGTAATGTTTACTACGCAAATACATTCAGTGAGCATAATCAGAATGGCTATAAAGCAGCGGCTATTTCAGATGATGAATAAAAATAAAAAGTCTGTGGGAATTCTAAAATTTCCACAGACTTTTTTTTAAATAAATTCTGAAATTACACTATTAGAAACTAAAAAGCCTTTTTCGGTAAGAGAGATGCTTTCACCGTCAAAGTAAACTAAGCCTTGCTCTTTCAGGAGAGGGGCTTTTTTAAATATGTTTTTTATAGGCGATTCGCCGTAAAGGGCATTTAATTCATTCAGCTTCAAGCCTTGCTTTAAGCGCAGACGAAGCATTATGTATTCTTCCACATCACCGCCATCGCAATCAAAGACAGGCGACTCGCCATAAATAAAAGTCTTTATATCGTCAGGAAAATAATAGCGTTTGCCGTTTAAAAATGAGTGTGCAGATGGACCAAGCCCTAAATAATTATCCAATAACCAGTATTTTGTGTTATGCTTGCTCTCATAACCGGGTAAAGCAAAATTTGAAATCTCATAATGCTCAAAACCGATGTTTTTTAAGTAGTCGCTTGTGCATTCATAAAAATCGCAAACTGTGTTTTCATCAGGTAAATTTAATTTATCTTGCATTTTATAAAAAGGTGTGTTTTCTTCAAGATTTAATATATAGGCGCTAATGTGCTTAACATCACATTCTTTAATAAAATCAAGCGTTTCCTTAAGCGTTTCAAGGGTTTGCTCAGGTACACCGAGCATTATATCCAAAGATATGTTATCAATTTCATTTGTCTTGAATGCGTTAATTATATCAAAAATCCGTTGTTTATCGGCACTTCTGCCGAGTTTTTTTCTTTCTTTGTCAACAGCAGATTGCATTCCTAAGGAAATTCTGTTGACACCGCATTTTTTGAAATAGGGGATAAGTGCTTCTATATCAGAGTTCGGGTTGCATTCAACTGTTATTTCTGCATTTTCACTTATATTATAGCTTGTCTTAGCAGAAGTTATAATATTATAAATATCTTCACCAGTTAAAACGGAGGGTGTGCCACCGCCTAAATAAATGGTATCTGCCTGAAAGCTTTCAGTATTAAAATGCTTTTTAAATCTTGTGTTGTTAGTTATTTCGTCAATCAAGGCTTCAACATATTGCTTATTTAAATCTTCATTGGTACGAAGAGAATAAAAGTCACAATATGGGCATTTTGATTTACAAAATGGAATATGAATATAAATGCCGTTCATTAAATCACCGAAATGATTATACTATTACGGCTGTGTTTTTTCAATAGCTTCCGCCGCCTTTTCTTGCTTGGCGATTACAAATTTATTTTTGCAACCACCAAATTCATGCTTGCATTTTAAATGATTTAAGCATCTGATTTTCTTTTTGCCGTTATAATAAGAGGTTTCCTGAAGAATAATATTCTTTTCAACAACCGAGCAGTATTGCTCATAAGTAAATGCGTGTTTGTCCAAAAAAATCAACCTTTCAAAAATATTAGCTCTATAATAAGTATGCACTGAAAAATTGAAATATAATCTTCATAATTTTAAAAAAACAAGCATATATTTAAGTGGTGATTTTATGACGGAACTTTATATATTTTTAGGTGTCTTAGGTTTAATTGCACTGTTGATTTTTAAGGCGAGTAAAAGCTTTTTTAAAGCGTTGTTTACAAGTGTGTTAGGTGGAATGGGTGCAATTTGTGCCGTTGGTGCAATTTCTTATTTTGTGCCAATTTCAATAGGTATAAACTGGCTTACTTTAACGCTTTCGGCATTGTTTTCTGTGCCGGGGGTTATAATGATATTACTGCTTAATGTGTTTGTCGTATAATAAAAACCCGTTGTATTTTTAGAATACAACGGGTTTTTGATATCAGTTATTGGAATAATTTTGTGTAGCAAAAGCGATTCCGTAAGCCAACAAACCCGCAACGGTTGGGGAGCTGACCCAGGCAATTGCAATGTTTTTAAACACACCAAAGTTTACAGTGTGAAGTCCACGAGTAAGACCGGCACCAACAACGGCGCCAACTACCGCCTGAGAAGTGGAAACGGGAATACCCATCCATTTACCCATAATTACAACGGTTAAAGCCATTGCTATAATTACCAGAAAGCCATCCATCTGGCTTATGTCGGCAATGCTGCCGCCAACAGTCATCATAACACGCTTTGAATATGTCAAAACGCCTATTGCAATAGCAATACCACCGATTGTAGCGGCTACACGAGCATCAGTAAGAAGATTTGCCGCAACGCCTGTTTTTGAAAATGCGGCGTCATAATAAAGTGCGGTAACATTTGCAGAAGAGTTAACACCAATGCTATAAGAAGCAAAAGCACCGGCAAATAAATAACCGATTTTTACTATTTTATCGTAGTGACTGAGTGATGAAAACTTATTTTCTATAAATTTGTGGAATAAATAAACTAAAATAAACGATATAATTCCTGCACCTAATGGATTTAAAATCCATGTAGAAGCGAATTTTCCTATTTGTGGCAGGTTTACAGCTAAAATTTCAGGGTCTTTATAGTCCGCATAGAAAAGTCCCCAGCCAATTATAGCACCTGTTATAGATTGGTTAGCTGAAACAGGGAATTTTAAGTAGCTCATTACAAAAACAGTAAGAGCTGCACAGGTGAAAATTATGGCTGCTTTAATTGCAGATTTAAGTCGTAAAGTTTCGACCACGCCATTTTTGATAGCCTCTAAAACCTGCGATTCTGAAGCGATTACTTCATTACTTGTGGAAAGCTCTGCAACCTTGTCAATGTTATTGGCACCACCAATAAATGCACCTACAATTACAAGAACAGCAATTATAATAACTGCAGTTCTGTATTTTACAACACGAGTTGCAACTGCCGTTCCGAATGCGTTAGCAGCATCGTTAGTACCAAGCGACCAGCCCATAAATAACCCTGCGAAAAGCAAAAGGTATATCATAAAATCAAGCCTTTCTTGTAACTAACATAATTTGAATTTTATCTGCTAAGTTTTCAATAATATCTGAAAGCTCTGCAATTTTATCTGCGAAATCACTCATCTGCATTTTTTCAGCGAGAGTGATATCCATTTTGAAAATTCTTTCATAAAGACTTTCTTCAATTGCGTCAACCTGAGATTCATATTTTCTTATTTCATCAAGAATAGAGTGGTCCTTTAAAAGACCGCCGAAATCTGAGAAAAGAAGGCTTATGCTCTTTCTTAAAACATCGAATTGCTCACGGCTGATTGAAATAATATTAAGTAAATCTTCACTGTATTCACCAGGGAAAACAAAGCTTTGAACAACTGACATTTTAGCGTAGCTTTCGCATTTATTGGCAACTGCATCACAACCGGTAGCAATTGAAATCAAGTCCTGTCTTGTAGCAGTTAAAAATGAGCTTCCGCTCAAGGAGTCAATCATTTTTCTGAGTGAAATATCCGCAACTGCTTCAGCATCGCTGATGCCATTTGCTAAGGTATTTAATGTATCAAAAGAAACATTTGGTGCGGAAGAAGCACGGACAAAGCTCTCAAATTGAATGAGGCAATTTTCAACATCGTTGATTTGGTCCATAATTAACATATGAACAGGATTATTTTTTGTTTTGTGGTTAAACATATTATTCCTCCAAAAAATTATAATAATATATTATACATTATTATACTATAAAAAGTTTTTTCTATCAATAAATAATTATGATTCTTTAATTTTTTTGCCACAGATATGAAGAGGGGTTAATTCTAAAAGCAAGGTTTCGCTTAAATAATGTTTAATTTCATTTTTTATATATTCTTCATCATCTGTAAATTTGTAACATAGCTTTGTCGTAATATTTTTAATTTTTTCTTCATCTTCTATTATTTTTATTTCACCAAAAATAATTACACTTTTCACATTAAAAGCCCAATCATTTTCTTCTTTAAAGCCTTGGTCATAAACGCAGAATGACACTTTATTATTTTCTTTCAGGCTATCAAGTCTATGCCCTGATTTACCGCAATGGAAATATATTTTTTTACTTTCTTCATCATAAAAGTGATTCATTGGCGTGCTGTAGGGAAAGCCACCATCACCATTTACAGATAAAACTCCACGAGTTTCGTTTTTTAAGATTTCAAAACATTCTTCTGAAGCTAATGCTTTGTTTTTTCTTGTTAATTCTCTGAACATAGTTTCACCAATCTTTCTTTTTGATTATAACACAAATTTTAAAAAAATAAAACTCCGAGAATTAACCCAGAGCTTGTAATGTTACCAATGACCTTTGCAAAGAGCGTGTTCTACAATTGCTGTAAAAATTGTGGTAATTGTGTTAGAGATGATTATTCCCCATATAAGACCTCGTTGATTTTTAGTATCTTTTTTCACAGTAAAATAAACAACAGGGAATTCAATTATAAGTGTAAGAATTAAATAAGCAATACCAACTGTAAAATGTGGCCCACGATCTAATATTTCAGGAAAGTCATATACAGAATATGGAGTTAATGTAATTAAAAATTGTAAAAAATACGGAGTTAAAAAAGAGAGTAAATTCCCCAATATAACAAATGTAATAATTTTATTGAATTTAGAGCTCTTGGAAAAATAATAAATCATTAAAATCTCAATTGCCAAAGTTGCAATAATGACAAATGGTAGTATGTAATGCGGGCGGAATGGTGTAAGCCATACCCAAGAGGAATTTGCCAATGCTGATAAAGGAACTGAGAAAAATAAAATAAATGTCATTAAAGAAATATTTATATTTTTTGTTATGTTCATATTGTGAGTACTCCTGAAAAAATTGTAAGTTATAGAAAATATATCACAATATATAGCCGTGTTCAATAATTGCACAAAATCTTAATTTAATCTTAATAGAAATGTAATAAATACTGATTTGAGATGAAAAAACTTAATTTATTTTAAATTCAATATCAAAAAAAGCACTTTCACCTGCAACTCTAAGAGATGCGTTTTCAGTAAAGCCTGTAATTGTGTAGCTCTGTGAATTTTTATTTGGCTCAAAGTCGTAAACGATTTTATTATCAATTACTACTACAACCCTGATATTACCCTCAGTAACCTTTAATTTAGAAAGGTTAATTGTGTAGCTTGCTTGCGGATTTTCAAAATTATAAATTGTTTCGGCTCCTGTGAAAAGCTTGCCATAAAAAGAATGGGTAGAAGAGCCTTCTTGATGAGATTCTACTAAATCACCATCAATACCCTCAATAATATCTTCGTCGGTTAATTCGCATAATGAAAAATCATCGGGACCGTTTGTGTCTTTTATTTCTTTTTCATTGCCAACAAATGAGGGGAAAAATGCAAAAATCGCAATAATTGCAACAACAAACAGTATAATCATTGTCTTAGGATTTTTAAACATAAAATCATCTCCTTTAAATTATTGTATCATAATTTAAGCGAGATGTCATCTTAAGAATTTGTAAGGTGTAAAAAGGTGTGAAAATTTTAATTTAAGGCTTGACATTTTATTAAAGTGCGAGTATAATGATTAAGTCTTAGCGGGATTGTGTAACGGTAGCACGGCAGACTCTGACTCTGTTTGTTGGGGTTCGAATCCCTATCCCGCTGCCAAAACGAAAATCCGTTCTCGCAAGAGGACGGATTTTTGTTTTGTATTATTCATTTTTCAATATTCATCATTCTCTATTCATTAAAAGAACGGATTTTCAATGAATAATGAAGTCGCTCGTAAACTCGCTGATGAATAATGAATAATTATTTTTTATTAAGTAGCAATATTTCATTTTTTATGCTATAATCTAACCACCTCTTCACTATTCCCTCTTACTTCCTACTTCAAACAACTGCCCATGGCGCAGCTGGATAACGCAGCAGATTCCGATTCTGAAGAACGGGGGTTCAAATCCCTCTGGGCAGGCCAAAACGAAAATCCGTTCTCGCAAGAGGACGGGTTTTCGTTTTGTATTATTCATTTTTCATTATTCAATATTCATCATTCATTAAAAGAACGGATTTTCAATGAATAATGAATGATGAAGTCGCTCGTAAACTCGCTGATGAATAATGAATAATTACTTTTTATTAAGTAGCAATATTTCATTCTTTATGCATATTTTTGTTATTTTAAATGATAATTTGACAAGTGAATTGTGTTATAATATAATAAATTGAGGTGTTTAAATTGGAAAATGTATTATATGAATACAGTTTTAATTTTGAAAATATTTATACGAGTTTTATTCCTCTCTTTATTGGTGTAGGATTTTTTATAAAATCGATTTCACTGCTTCGCAAAAAGGGTGGAAACAAGAATTTTGTAGATTTATTCTTTAAAATTATTGGATTTATTGTTGGTCCTGTATGCGTTGGGTTAGCTCTTATCTCTGTTTTAGGATATACACTTGTATACAATGAAAGTAAAGAAATATTAGAAAATGATGACTGTTATGTTGTAGAAGGTTATGTGGAGAATTTTTACTCAATGCCATACGAAGGACACGATACAGAACACTTTGAGATTAATGGTGTCTATTTTGAATATTCAGACTATATTATGACAAATGGTTATAATGTTACTGCCTCTCACGGTGGTGTAGTAGCACATAATGGACAATATTTAAAAATTAAATACATAATTGATGAATATGATGAAGAAGATGGTAATACCATTTTATATATTGCTGAAATAGAAAAGGAATGATTATTTTTTAGTTTTAAATAAATGAATATGTAATTAACAAATTTGAATTATGATAATAATGTGGTTTATATGAGGTGAAAATTTGAATTTTATCAAAAAAGTTGTAGCGTTTATAATAGATTGGAATTTAATTTTATTGCCAACATATTTTTTGTTTGATTATTTTCTGTTTTTATCTGTAGAAAATGAAAAATTTAAGATGTTGCCATTTATAATATGGATTGCAGGAATTTTGGTTGTAATATTCAGAGATAAACTTTGTAAAGGCAAAAGTGTTGGTAAAAGAATTTTAAAACTATAAAAATCGGATAGATGCAAAATTGCATCTATCCGATTTTATTTACTAATTGAAAAAATGCCTATCCAATATCTCACACGCAGTAATTACCAATCTCACACAAGGTCTTGCTTTGTAATATTCGGGCGTTCTTTCTTCTGAAACAGGGGACTGTTTACCTGCAACCTTCAACAAATCTTTACAGATGTATGTTGAGTGAACTGCTTTGAATTCTTCCGAGAGTTCCTGAATAAGTTTGTAGTGCTCGTCTTTAGCTTTTTTATCGGTAGGATTTGAGTACCCGTGAAGAATACCGGCAATTATAAACATTCCTGTTACTGCGCCACAGACTTCTCTGAGTCTGCCCATACCGCCACCGAATGACGAAGATATTTTTAAAGCTGATTCTTTATCTAATTTTAAATCATCGCAAAAAGCTAAAACTACTGACTGACTGCAGTTGTAACCGTCGCAAAAATACTGTGCACCTTTTTCACTATGTGTCAATTTAATCATCTCTTTATTTTGTAACTAATTCTTTGTCTTTTTCAGTATTTGTCTGCTTTGCACCATTGTCAAATTTTTCAAGCACCTTAACACTTACTGCAAAGCAATCTGCAAGACCGTCTAAATTCATATTATCGTAAGTGTCGCGTCTTGTGTGGTAATAGTTCTGAAGATTATGGTTAAGACCTGTAATGCCTGTTGCTCTCATTCCTGCCTTTGCAAATGCAGCAGAGTCAGTTGCACCGCCAAGTGGTGGTACCATACCCTTTAAGCAATGAATGTCTAATTCCTTTGCACATTCCATAAACAAGTCTGAAACATCTTTATCGACTTTAACAGTACCATTTAAGTCGCGGTAGTTTGTCATTAAATATTTCGGGTCAAAAATTGTGTCGTAAGAATAAATGAACGTTGGAACATCAGAAAACTCTTCTTTGTGCTTCTTCGCCCAGTCTGTTGAGCCACGAAGCCCCGCTTCTTCAGAGCCTGAAATAATAACACCGACTTCTGTGTTCTGGAATTCAATGTTGTTGTCTTTTAATGCCTTTAAAATTGCAATACCCATATAGCAACCTGAAAGGTTATCGTTAGCGCCGTCAACAACTCTTTTTTCGTTCCACATAAAAAACATACCAATCATAAACGGAACAAAAAGAAGTCCCCAGAGTGCTAATTTGAAGTAAAGTGAATCAGTATCAATCATACCAAAGGTTATGCCGTTATTTACAATGTAGAGAATTGAAATAACTAAATAATAAAAAGCACCGAGAGCTGCTACAACAATGTGACCCTCAAAGAAAACGCCACCTAAACGGTAGTTAACAGGCCATTCCCAGCAAGCATCAGGGTGACCGTTAAAAAGAATTCTTCTTTTTGTTTCACCGTTACAAGCTTTTATTGCAGTAACATTGTGACCTGTTTTCTCAGGGAAAATCCAGTCAACTAATTTTTTATACATTCCAAATTGTAAAATTGCAATCAAAAATCCTGCCACAATAAGAGGAATAGAAACAACAGGGCAAATAAAGAAAAGGGGAATTGCAGAAAGAACTAAAGTGAATGTTATGTAAATCCAACCAAAGAATGAGCCGGGGTTTTCTTTGAAGGATTCAATTTCTACTCTTTCACAGCCGCAATCATTTCTTAAAACATCTGCCATATATTCACAAGCAATTCTTTCACCCTCTGAGCCGGGGTCACGCTTAGGCATATTTTTGCAGATATGAGTAATTTCATCTATCATATACTGAGCAGATGCCTTTTTGTTTTTAATAAGATTAGATAAATCCATAAAACCACTCCTTTTTAATCAGTAAACATATTTTTATTTTATACTATTAAATAAAAACGGTCAAGAATTATTTTGTAGTTGATATTATAATGAAATATCAGCAAGTAGAGGAAAGTGGTCGCTCAAAGAAGAAAAACAGTCTTGCGAAAGAAGTGAAAGATTTTTTATTTTAACATCACCTTTTATGAAAATATGGTCATTCAGTGCGCTGTTGAAGCTAAGATTTTCTCCGTAATATTTGCTTTCAGTTATATCCTCTGCATCTGTGTAAAGTGAATTCAGTATTCCGTAGCTACCAGAATTAAGAACGGATTTTTGATATAAAACTCGTCTTTTTGTGTTGAAGTCGCCTATTATTAAAACAGGGTAGGGGTATTGATTATAAAGAACTTCCACCTCGGTGTAAAGCTCATTGACTTGACAGGCTTGAGTAAAGAAATTATCGGCTTCCTCAGACTCTTCAAGAAAGCTTAAATGTGTATTTACAACTGTAAATATTTTGTTTGTTTTAATTTGTCTGAAAACGCCCCACACGATTCGTCTTGATTTAAAATTCCAGCAGTTTGCAAAAGGAATAGTGCCACTGTCTATCAGTTCGAGCGTTTCTGTGTTATAGAGAATAGCGGTCATCTTTTGAGGGAAAGCAGTTTTTATTGGCGAAGTGAATTTATAGGTGCTTTTGTTTTTATTAATTGCGTTGTACCAATCGTTACACATTTCCTGAACGCCTAAAACATCAGGCAGATATCCGTCACGAAGTGCAAAAAAGTCATTGCTTCTTGCTTCAACACTTGTACCGCCCCACGATTTGTAATGTGCTAAAAGATTAAATGTCATTACTCTTATCTGATTTTCATTTTTAGCTAATACAGAATTATCTTTTTTAATCTGCTCTTCAAAATCAGTTTTTGGCTTACCTACATATAAGTTGTAATCAAATATGGGTAAAGAATATATCAAGGGGCATAAAATGAGTGTAATAACAGTAATTATTGCGGTAATTAAAATATGCTTTTTCTTATTCATAAAGCTATTATTTGCAATAAAAATAAAAACATTCCATTCACCCGGAACGGAATGTTTTTTGTTAGTTTTTAAGCTTTGCGGTTTGTCGTTGAGCCATAACTAAATCGTGGTAAATACCGCCTAATTTCATAAGCTCCTCGTGTGGTCCGCATTCTGCAATGTGCCCTTTTTCAATTACTACAAGTCTGTCCGCGTTTCTTAAAGTAGCAAGTCTGTGGGCAATTGCAATTGTTGTTCTGCCCTTTGTTAAACGAGCGAGAGCTTCCTGGATTTTTATCTCAGTTTCAGGGTCTAAAGAGCTTGTTGCTTCATCTAAAATAAGAATTTGCGGATTTTTAAGAATTGCACGGGCAATGCTTATTCTTTGACGCTCACCGCCTGAAAGCGTGTGACCGTTTTCACCGATTGTAGTGTTATAGCCATCAGGAAGCTTAATTACAAATTCGTGAGCATTCGCGGCTTTAGCGGCAGCAATCACTTCGTCTAAAGATGCATCAGGTCTTGCGTAAGCAATATTTTCAAAAACACTGCCTGAGAAAAGATATGTTTCCTGGAATACAACACCAATGCTGTCACGAAGTGTGGCTTGTTCGAATTCTCTTAAATCAATTCCGTCAATTGTAATTGAACCACTTGTCGGGTCATAAAGTCGCATACAGAGATTTATAAGTGTAGATTTACCTGCGCCGGAGTGTCCGACTAAACCAATCATTTCGCCGGGCTCAATTTTTAAATTTATATCCTTTAAAACAGGCTCATAGGATTTATAGCCGAAGTCAACATTTTTGAATTCAATAGCACCTGCGTTATTTAATTCTTTAGGCTCTTTTGCATCAACAATTTGTGGCTCTTCATCAAGAATTTCATAAATTTTAATAAGACTTGTTGAAGCATCCGCAAGTCGTCTTGGGAATGATGAAATCCAGCGAAGCGGAGCGTAAAGATATGCAAGGTACAAGTTGAATCGGGTTAATTCACCTAAAGATAAATCACCGTCAAGCACCATTTTACCGCCGACAATGAGAACTAAAAATTCGCTGAGTGCTATAAAATTACCAACAAACGGGAATGTTCTTGCCCAGTATTTTTCGTTAGATGCACTGACAGCTGCAAGGTCCTTTGAAACCTTTGCGAATTTTTCAATTTCTCGTTCCTCATTACCGAAAGCCTTAACAACTCTTATGCCTTTAATAATATCGTGAAGAATTGAGGTTGCCTTTGAATTAGTACGCCATTGCTTGTGGTATCTTATATGAGTGCTTCGCCAGAAGCGAGAAATCATAAAAAGTGCAATAGGTACAGGAATTACAACAAGTAAAGTCAAAAGCGGATTTGTTGTAATGAGAATTACAAGAACTAATGTGAGCATTATAATCTGCTCCATTAAATATCTGCCTTGCTCATTGAAGAAATCCTTGATTCTCTCGGTATCCTTTGTAACACGGGTAATAAGATTACCCGCGGTAAGCTTTGACATTGAGGTGAGTGAAAGCTCCTGTACTTTTTTATAAACCATGAGTCGCAAATCATTAGAAAAGCGGGAGCCGATTTTGTTAGTTGCCCTTGTGCTTATGACGGTAATTACTTTTGAAAGAGCGAACACACCAACCATTAAAAGTGCAATTACAATAATACCTGTTGTGCGTGATTCAAAATAAGGTGTTGAGTCAGCAGTCGGCACTAAATAATCGTCGATTAAAATGCTGTTAAAAAGAGGCATAACCGCTGACAAAACATTGGAAAATGTCAGTGCAAGTCCTGCTAAAAGCATTGGTATTAAATAAGGCTTGAAATACTTAACAGCCCTGCCGAATACATAGCTTTTCTTTACACAGTAAAGGCAGACGCTCATATTTCTGAACAGATGCCTGTGGCATTTAGGGCAAATTGGTAAATCCTTTGTAGAAATATCAGTTAATTCGCCTGTTTTTATAAGGTGATTTAACACTTTAGTGAACTCACCAATTTCGGTAACACAGGTCATTGAAAAACGACAAAGTGGTAAGTTGTCACTCTGGTCAGCTTTACCGTTTTTAACCTTTAACTCAAGTCTGCCACAGCCAATATCAGTGTATTGCACTGCTTCTTCAAGGTCTTTTATTAAATATTCTGTTTTTTGTGAATTGTATTCCGCTGTTACCTTATCTTCAGTAAGCGTTAAAACGCCATCGACTAAATTAAGGTCAGGGGAAAGGTCAAAATTTATTTTTACTTCTTTCATATCAATATAAATAAGGCTCTAAAAGTCGTTTGCTTTTTAAATCTGTTTTTGAGAATTCGGGCATTATAAAACGGTTGCCGTCCATATCAAGAATGAGAAGAGTGTCTTCTCCTGCAAAGCGGATGTTTCGGGTGATGTTTTTAACTGTAAAGTTTTTTTCCTTGTCACCTATTTTTGTTTCAAAATAGAAGTGACCCATCTTTTCTTTTATTGATTTTATTTCTGTTATAGTCGGGCAGAAATATCTTGTTTCAAGCTCGTTTTTAGCTAATTCAACAGAAGCACTATCAAGCATTTCAATATCCTTTAAAATGCCGATTTCCTTATCTTCAATATCAGAAACGCAGATGTATTCATTCGGTTTTGAGAAAGGGTAGCTTCTTGAAAGCTTAACTCTGCCTTTGTCTTCACCATTCAGAGTTAATACTAAAAATCCGTTGTTGTTTTTTGAAAAGCTACATTCCTGCGGATTTAAAAAATCAAGAGAAAGCTTAATTGTTTCCATCATCATTCTCCTTATCTTCGTTATTGTTTTCGCCTATTCCTATAAATTTAAGAGCCTCTTCCTGAAGCTTGAAAAGACGATAATATTCGCCCTGCTTTTCCATAAGCTCTTTATAGGTGCCGAATTCTATGCATTCGCCGTCATCAATAACAGCCAATTTGTCGGCATCTCTTAAAGTGGAAAGTCGGTGTGCAATAGAAATTGTTGTTCTGCCACTCTTTAATTCTGCGAGTGAATTCTGAATATTCCTTTCTGTTTCGGTATCCATAGCGGCAGTTGCTTCGTCAAGAATGAGTATTTTAGGGTTCTGAATAATTGTTCTTGCAATACTCACTCTTTGTCTTTCGCCACCTGATAAATCCTGACCGCCTGAGCCTACAAAGGTTTCATATCCGTCAGGAAGCTTTGAAATGAATGAATGAGCAGAGGCAGCCTTTGCCGCGGCAATAACCTCTTCATTTGTGGCGTCGGGCTTTGCATAGCGGATGTTATCTGCAATAGTACCCATAAACAAGAAAATATCCTGAGAAACAATGCCGATATTTTCTTTTAATTGCTTCATAGGAATATCTTTAACATCTATGCCGTCAATTTTAACTGAGCCTTCTTTCGGGTCATAAAGACGGGCAATAAGATTAGAAATTGTAGTTTTACCTGCACCTGTTTTACCAACAATGCCGAGCATCTCACCTGCGTTTATTTTAAGTGAAAGATTTTTAATGATAGGTTGTGCAGGCTCATATTCAAACTGCAATTCGTTCAATTCAATTTCGCCTTTGAAATCCTTTATTTCTATTGGATTTTCACTTTCTTTGATATCTGGCTCGGTATCCATAATTTCAAAAACTCTTTGTGCAGAGTCAACGCAACGAGCCCACCAGTTTGTAACCCAGGAAAGAAACTCAATGGGCGATTGAAGCATTTGTAAATACACAACGAATGACAAAAGCTCGCCGATTGTTATTTCATTATATTTTACTGCTAAAACACCGCCATAGCCTAATACAACGGCGCTTAATGAATAAACAATTACCGAAAGCAACGGGAACACAGTAGCTTCTGCATTTGAAGATTTTATTTCAGCATTCATAAGTCGGGAGCTGATATTGTGAAAATGCTCATATTCCTCATCCTCTTTTGAGAATGCCTTAATAATTCTGTGACCGTTAATATTGTCGCTCACCTTTGAGGTAAGATTTGAATTCTGTACCCAGACTTTATGGTGAAGCTTTCTGAAAATTCTTTCGCACAAAGGGTATGCAACAACAATTCCTAAAGCCGAAATTAAAAGAATTACTGTTAATTTCCAGCTTGTAGCGAACATAATTGCAAAAATACCTATAACAGTAATCGCATTTGTAATTACATAGGGGAAGCCGTCAACGAAGAACCAATAAATGTTGTTGGAATCCCGTGTGACACGCTCCATCAAGGAGCCTGTTTGCTTGTGGGTGTAAAAGCCAACAGAAAGCTTTTGCATAGCAGTAAAGATTTTTAACTTTATGCTGTAAACAACCCAGGGGAGCATACCCGCAATTATATATTGGTAAACGAATGTAAATACCCAGTGAATTATTTTAAGTCCAGCAATAGTTCCGACTAATGTGAGCAAGGCTGAGAGCAGCTCTTCGTAGCCCAGCGTGTTACCGGGATTTAAAACCTCGTCATAAAGCTTTTGTGTGCTGAATTGCGGAATTATAAGCGAAATACCCGTGCTTATAAGAATTGAAGCAATGAAAAATATCATTTTTCCTCTTACTTCTTTAAAGAAAGAGAAAAGTCTTTTTACAGTCGAGCTTTTTCCTGTGCATTTTTTGCAGAATACTCTGCCGGGCGGAACAGGCTTACCACATTTTTTGCAAACTGACTTTTTCATAGAGTCAATATACATCTGGTAATCCTTATTGGCTTTAAAGTTATTGAAAACCTTAGTAAAGCATTCAGCTTGTGATAATAAGCCTATTGAAAAACAACCCAAAGCAAAATATTCGCCATTGAATTTGTAAGTAAGACGCCCTGTTGCAATGCATTTTTCAATGCAGATTTCATCAATCTCGTTTATTGGTATTGTTGTAAGCTTTGAAAGCGTAGGCTTAAATTCCAACTTTTTTCTGCTTTTCTTTTTAGCTCTTACTTCCTCAAGAAAATCTGCAATATATAAGCCTTTTTCATCGAACATAATATAGGTGTCGCTATAAAGTGCCTCGTCGTTCATATCTGACTTGAAGAAGAAAATCAGATTATCTGTGTCAAGCTTTTCTTCTTTTAATCTCTCAAGAACAGGCGGTGGAAGCTTTATTGCACCGTTATTATCATTTTCGTGATTTTCGGGTGGCTTTTTAATATGAAATTTAATGAGAAGCTTATCAATAATTTTCATACAAATCTCCTGTGTTTTTTGAAAAATAAATAACTTATGAATTATACTATAATAATCAACTGTTTTCAACTGATACGGAAAAATTTTACAAATGTTTATATATAGATAGCATTTTTAACAATCAAAATAGGCGTATTTTGTACGATTTGCAGAAATTAAGAATTCTTAATTTTTCTTGATTAAGTGAATTGACATTCACAAATTCTTTTGATATAATTTATCGTAGTTAAATTTGGTTATAATTGAAAGGGGATAGGCTTATGGAGAATATTTTGCTTAAAGGTATTGCACCTGCCCTTATTACTCCGTTTGACAAATCTGGCAATGTTTTAAAGGAAAGCATTAAAAAGAATATTGATATGAACTACGAGCAAGGGGCAAAGGGCTTTTATATTTGTGGTTCAACAGGTGAGGGTCCGGTTCTTACGGTAGAAAAGCGAAAAGAAATTGCAGAAGCTACTGTTGAGTATAGTAATAACAGAGGAATTATTATAAACCATGTTGGCGCAGCTTCACCTGAAGAAGCAATAGTTCTTTCAAAGCACGCAAAAGAATGCGGTTGCAATGCAGTTTCAAGCGTTGTTCCTAATTTCTATTATAAATACAACGATAACGAAATAATTGAGTATTATAAAAGAATAGCAGACGCTTCAGAGCTTCCTGTTATTGCTTATGCTCAGGGGCTTTACACAGGTGATATTGTTTCACTTATGGAGAAGCTTATTAAAGTAGATGGAATTATAGGTGTTAAATTTACTTTAACAGACTTTTATTCATTACACAGAATTAAAGAGCTTAATAATGGTGACATCAATGTTATCAACGGTCCTGACGAAATGCTCCTTTGTGGTCTTTCAATGGGTGCAGATGCAGGTATTGGTTCAACCTACAATGTTCTTTGCTCTGAATATTGCAAGCTTTATGATTTATTTATGAAAGGCGATATAAGAGCCGCACAAGAGCAGCAATATAAAATCAACAAGGTTGTTACTGTTATTATTAAATATGGTGTTATTCGTTCGATTAAATATATCCTTACACTTATAGGAATTGATTCGGGCGAAGCTGTATTTCCGGGTACACCGCTTACAGATATGGAAAAAGCAGCGCTTAAACAAGAACTTACAGATATTGGTTATTTCATCTAATATTACATAAGGCAGGTTACATAGAATGGCTATCAGACATATTACAAGATTTGGTATTCAAAGAAAAATAGTTGCAAATATGACAAGCGAAAGCTGGAAGACTATTCCTCATGTTTGCTATACATATGAGCCTGATATTACAAAGTTTCAGGCAGCTTTTAAAGAATATAGCGAAAAGCACAAGGATGATGAGTACAGGGTAACATTCAATGGTGTTATGTTAAAAACAATTTCAGAGGGTCTTAAAGCCGCACCTGAAATGAATGCTCACATTCATTTTGAAAAGAAGCTTGTGCGCGGTAAAATTACCACTTTTGATAATATTGATATTTCAGTTCCGTGGCCACTTCCTGATGGCAGTATGATGACTATCAATATGAAAGATATGGGTAACAAATCACTTGAGGAAATTGGTAAGCTCTCTGCAGATATAAACAGAAAGCTTGCTAATACAAATCTCACAGAAGCACTTTACTCTGTTTCAATTCACGATACAATCAAGGCTCTTAAAAGAGGTCATTTTATTAAAGCGGCCTTAAGAATTATTGGCGCTAAAACACAAAAAAGACACAGAGTTGTTACTTTAAAGGGTAAAGAGAAAAAGGCTTATGATGCAATTCCTGCAACAGATAAAATCACAAGAGAGGATTTGGCTCAGGGTACATTCCTTGTTTCAAATGTTGGTAATCTTGCAAGAGGTCTTCGTGGTGAAGCGAGTGTTCTTATGATTATTCCGCCAATGGTTTGTGCTTTGGCTGTGTGTGCAATTCAAAGAAGACCTATTGTTGTAACTGACGAAAATGGCGAGGAAAAAATTGATATAAGAACGATTCTTCCGTTAACAATCTGTTTTGACCACAGAGCACTTGATTTTGCTGAAGTGGCTCCATTTATAAGAAAACTCGAAGAAATTTTTGAAAACCCTGAAATTATTTTAGGTGAATAATTTATTTAATGATGCTGAATTGTAAAAATTTGGCATCATTTTTTATTGTTTAATACTACTTATCATCAATATCAACAGAATTCCTATATATAAATAGGGGAATTTAACAAAAATGTGCATTTATTTTTATTTTTTGTTGATTTTATATGTATGTGTGTGATATAATGCTTAGCATACGAAAGTTTGATTTAATATAGAGTGAGGAATTATGAAAAAGTCGTTTTTAATTATTCTTTCTTTGGTCATCTTGCTTTCATCCGTGTTAACGGTTGTAGCGTCAGCGGAGACTTCTGCTTTTTCTGACGATATGTTTGATGACGATATGTACGATGATGATGTTAATGTCACTTACAGTGACGGTACTACCGCAACTACCAAGGGTGGTTTTTTAGGCAACATTGGTGATGGTGTAGGCGATTTTGTCGGTGGCGTTATTGAAAGCGTTTTCCAGGATGAAGATGTTTCTGAACAGGTTAACGATAAAGCACAAGGCATTTTTGGTACTATTGGTGGTATTTTTGATGGGTTCAAGGATTTAGGTTCTTTAATACCTACTACCAAAAAAGCATCAACAGGTGGCAATTTCTTTGACACTATTGACCCGGTTGTTACAGGTGGATTTAACAGTGGCAGCTTAGGTTCAGGAAGCGGTGGTGTTCAGAGTAACAGCACAATCAGCTCAACCGATGCCGCAATAAATGGCGAAAGTGTTGATTTTAACACAACAGTAAATCCTTATGCAAAACCTGTGGCAGGATTAAATCCCGGCGATAAGGGTGACGGCGTTAAGTGGTTACAATGGGTTTTAATTTATACTGAATGTGGTCTTCAGGGTAATATAACCGGTGAATATGACGATGCAACTACGGCGGCTGTTAAAACATTACAATTAAAATATGGAATGACAGTTGACGGTATCGCTTCAATCGAAGTAATAGAAAAAGCAGACCAGATGTATAATGATTACATAAACGGCGTTGCGGCACAAAATTCATCAGCACCGGCAGTGTTCAATACAGTTGGTGGTAGCACTCAACAAGGTAACAAGCCTGGTGCACCTACTGATTTGAAAATTACTATTATTATAGTTATACTTATTATTGTCTGGATATTTGCTATTGCAGCAGTATTTATAATTGTTCACATTAAGCGCAAAAACATTTCTCTTTCTGATGACGGTGAAATTATTAAGCCTGAAAAGGAAAAGAAACAAAAAGCAAAAAATTCAAGAAGAACAAAAGAACTTCAGGATTCAATACCATTAAGGCCGTCAAAAACCTTAAAAGAATTAGGAACTGAAAAGATGGCTGAAAAAGACGACGAGAAAGAAGCTCAGGAAGAAACGAAAGAAGCTGTAAAGCCTGAGCCTTCCATTGATAAATCTGAGAAAGCTGAAGTAGAAGCTGTTTCAGAAGAAAAGAATGTTCTTGAAGAAAAAGAAATTCCGGTAGCAGAGAATGTTACGGAGAAAAAAGAAATTCCGGTAGTTGAGAATGTTACGGAAGAAAAAGCTATTCCAGAAGAAAAAGAGGTTTCTGAGGAAAAAGAAGTTTCAAAAGAAAAAGAAGCTTCCGAAGAAAAAGAAATCCCAGAGGAAAAAACTGCTTCTGAGGAAAAAGATATTCAGGAAGAGGAAAAGAACATTCCTGAAGAAAAGAATACTCAGGATGAAATAACATTTGAGGTTGTAGATTTAGTGGAAAACTTCAACAGCTTTAACCACTTTAATTATTCTGATGATGACGATGGTGAAATCAGGGTGTCTTCCTCACTTTATGAAATGAAGCAAAGAAAAGCTCAGCTTGAAGCAAAAGCAAAAGAGCAGATTGTAAATTCTTCAAATGAAAAGTAAATTAAACGGAAAAACCGTTTTAATGTATAGCTAAGGAGTTAATAAAATGGACAAGTATCTTATTATCAATGCAGACGATTTTGGTATGTGCCGTGCCGCAAATATGGCGGTTGCTGACTTATTTGAAAAGGGCGGAATTACTTCTTCAACAATTATGACACCATGTGGTTGGGCAAAAAATGCAGGTGTCTGGGCAAAGAATAACCCTCAGCACGCTGTTGGTGTTCACCTTACATTCACAAGTGAATGGGGCGAATACAGATGGGGTCCTGTTGCTTCAGATAACACAGCTTCTCTTCGTGACAGTGAAGGCTTTATGCACCACGAATCTGACCAATTTGAAGAAGCTGCTGACCTTGACGAAGTAGAAGCAGAAATTCGTGCGCAGATTGAAAGATTCAAGTCATTTGGCGTAGAGCCATCTCACCTTGATAACCATATGGGTTCACTTTATGGTATTGCAACAGGCAGACTTGAGCTTCTTCAGCTTATTTTTGATATTGCTGCTGAATATAAGTTACCATTCCGTTTCCCTGGCACATTCATTCCTGAAATGCTGGGTAATGAAATGCTTGATATCCAGCTTCCTAAAGAAATTATTGAAATGGCATTTTCTAAATTTACTGCTTATGCTAAAGACCACGGCGTTTTAATGCCTGATTATCTTATTCCTGGTGACTGGAGCGGTCCTTGGAAAGATGACTATGAGCAATACAGAGAATATATCTACGAGCTTTACAGAAGCTTCCCAGCAGGTGTTACTGAAACATACATTCACCCTGCATTTGAATGTGATGAGCTTAAAGCAATTACAGGCTCATGGCAAAGACGCGTTTGGGAACACAAGCTCTTCTCAGACCCAAAAACTCTTCAACACATTAAGGCTCTTGGTATTGAGCTTATCAGCTACAGAGATTTAGCAAGGATTAAGGGTTAAAATTAAGCACCGTTGAGACAGGGTGCGGCTGATTGAGGTAAGAAGTAATAGTGAATAAGTAAGAAGTGAAATTCATATTACTAAAAACTGAATAAACATTAAACAAAACTCAGATAATTGATTTCGGTCAACTATCTGAGTTGTTTTTGTTATATTTAACACATTTGTCTGATTTTGTAGAAGATTTCAGAATTACTTGATTTAATTTTAGAATTTTGATATATTTAGGTTAAGAAAAGACAATGGATGGAGCAAAACATGGAACCGTCCTCTGTCTTAACATTGGGGGGCAGTATGAAAAAATATAAAATTTTTGAGGTTATATTATTTGCTATTGTAATGATATTGTCATTTATTCAGGCTTTATGTCGCACTGAACTCGTATTTTTCTTGTTGATTTTGTTCTCAATTATTTCGACTATTTTTATTGTTATATTTAAAACAAGCATAATTAAAGCGATAGCGAAATTGGTATTTATCTGGGTAATGGTTGTTTCTGTATGTTTTTTAAAGATGCCAGCGGTTGGTTTGAGTTTTCTTTCAATAGGCATTAGTGTTTTTGGATTAATGAGCAATGACAATTAGAGGACGGCGGTTTGAGGTAAGAAGTAATAGTGAATAAGTAAGAGGTGAAATTCATATTACTAAAAACTGAATAAACATTAAACAAAACTCAGATAATTGATTTCCGTCAACTATCTGAGTTTTGTTATTAGCGATATATTTGCCAGGGCAAATGCGATATAACTGCAAAGATGCAGTAGCGATATATACTCGCTTTGCTCGTATGCGATATGCCTTCGCCACAATTACAGATTCCTACTTTCTGCTTCCTGCTTCCTGCTTCCTAATCCCTAGTCCCTAGTCCCTAGCCTCTAGTCCCTGGTCATCTCAATAACCCTCGCCAATTCACTTGACAAAAAATCATTGTTTTCAATATGCTCTTTTTCGTGATTTAAAGATTTCTGTTTCGCTTCTTCTGAAAGGTCATTGTTAATATAAATATTGTAATCGCCGTTTGCATCAGGTACAGTAAATGCCCTGATTGTAAGCGGCATTTTCATTTCTCTTATAAAAATACTCATTATTTTCTCCTATTATAATTTGAAACAAGTAAAACGGGGAATTACTTGTTATCTTCATCTATAACTGCCTTAAACATAACTAAAAATGTATCTAATTGCTCTTTGGTTGCTTTCTTCGACATATCAAAGAGCAGTTTTCGTTTTTGAAAAAGCTCGTCTTTAGTGTCATCAACATTGTTAGTGTCAAAATAATCTAAAGCTACACCGAAATAGTTGGCAATTTTACTTAAGGTCTGAGTGGAGAGTGTTTTTGTTCTGCCTTGCTTTAATTCCGATAATGTGCTTTTCGGTATTTTTGCTTCCTTACAAAGATGGGCAGGCTTAATTCCGTTTTCATCACAAAGATATTGTATTTTTTCATACATTGTCACAATAAAAGCCCCCTAAGACTTATGCATTTTTACTAAAAACACAGAAAATCGAACAAAAGTTCTAATTTTAGGTTGAAAAGTACAGAATACTGTACTATAATGCAATCAGTGGTACAGAACGCCGAACTAATTACAGCTATACTATATAATAATTTTAGCTCGTTGTCAATACCATAAATAGTACAAATAAAATAATTTGGAGGATTTTATGTCAAAATCAATTGAAGGTGCGATTGAATGTCCCTTTTATTTAGAGGAGGGAAAAGGTTTTATTAAGTGCGAGGGTGTTTTAAACGGTACTGTTTGTACTCATAGCTTTAGCGATAATGCTAAAAAAAGTGAGTTTGAAGCATCTGTTTGCAGTGTTTTCGGTGGTAAGCGTTGTGCCCACCACAGAGCAGTAGCAATTCTTTATGATAAGGGGTTGCGTGCTTGAAAAAGAGTAGTGTAGATGTCGGAATGAAAAAGGTTTCGTCTGCAGTGGTTAATATGAGTGCCTTAATTGATGATATTGTAAAAAAGGCACGAAAAAATTTTGGCGAAACAGGTTCGGCAGATGTTGATGCAAAATTCTTAAAAGAAAGCGTCAGTGCCTTGCGAGAGCTTTTTGATTTACTCAGTGAACAAGGCGAAATTGGCACAGCTGATGGAATCACCATTAAATTCGAAAAGGCTATTGAGGATTGGAACAAATGAAAGAGCTAAAAATTTCTGAGCCTAACGCAAAGCAAAAGCTGTTTTTTGAAAATCAAAGACGGTTTATAGGTTACGGTGGTGCCCGTGGCGGTGGCAAATCCTGGGCGCTAAGAACAAAATTCATTTTGTTAGCCTTTAATTACCCCGATTTAAAGCTTTTGCTTTTAAGAAAGACCTTACCTGAGCTGAGAGAAAATCACTTAATACCTATGCTTGCACAGCTTAACGGAATAGCTCGTTACAAAAAGGACGAAAGAGCATTTATATTCCCGAATGGTGCGAGAATCAGACTCGGCTATTGTGACACTGAAAATGATATTTTTCAATATCAGGGGCAGGAATATGATGTTATCGGTGTTGAGGAATGCACCCATTTTACTTGGAGTCAGATTCAGTTTTTAATGACCTGCAACAGAACAACCCGAACAGATTTTAAGCCACGGATGTATTTCACGGGGAATCCCGGCGGTGTCGGTCACAACTGGTTTAAAAGGTTGTTTGTAAAGGGCAATTACGAAAATGGAGAAGATGAAAACGACTACGCTTTTATTCCTGCGACAATTGACGACAACACTGTTTTAATGAATTCAAACCCCGAATATGTAAAGGTGCTTGAAGCATTACCGGAAAAGCTTAAACAAGCCCATCGCTTTGGTAATTGGGATATTTTTGACGGTCAGTTTTTTGAAGAATTCAGAGATGTAAAAGAGCATTATAGTGATGCGAAATTTACACATATAATTGAGCCGTTTGAAATTCCTTACGATTGGCAGATTTATCGTTCCTTTGACTTCGGCTACGCAAAGCCCTTTTCTTGTGCCTGGTGGGCGGTAGATTATGACGGCAGGCTTTACAGAATTCTTGAGCTTTATGGTTGCACAAAAACTGCAAATGAGGGTGTCAAGTGGCCACCCGAAAAGATTTTTTCTGAAATAGCGAGGATTGAAAAAGAGCACAGATGGTTAAAAAATAAAAATATTATTGGAGTTGCCGACCCGTCAATATGGGATGCTTCACGAGGTGAGGCAATTATAGAGTCAGCCGTAAGAAACGGAATTTATTTTAATCGAGGCGATAACAAGCGCCTGCCCGGGTGGATGCAGGTTCATTACAGATTAAGCTTTGACGAGAATGGTGTACCTATGATGTACATTTTTAATACCTGCAAGGGCTTTATAAGAACGATTCCTGAGCTCAAATTCAGCAACACAAACCCTGAGGATTTAGATACAACAGGCGAGGACCACATTGCAGACGAGGTGCGGTATATGTGTATGTCGCGGCCCATTTCACCAACATTCAAAAAGCAGGACGAGGCTTTGGGAGATGACCCGTTAAATTTAAGAGAACAAAAAAGATATAAAAAATATTCATATTGAGGTGTTAAATGAAAGAGAATAAAAAGATTAATTACAACAAAGAAATTTCTGATGGCTCACTTTACAATCAGACTATAAATACAATAACAAAAGATGAGATTGATAAGGCGTTAGAAATTTTAAATAAATATAAGGAGGGAAAGAAAAATTTTGAAGCACGGATTATCGACAATGAACAGTGGTTTAAAATGCGACATTGGGAGCAGATGCGAAATAGCACGGGCGATGAATTCGCTTCCGCGTGGCTCTTTAATTCAATCGCTAATAAGCATGCTGATGCTATGGATAATTACCCGCGTGTTAACTGCTTACCACGAGAGGTGAGCGATAAAGAAACAGCAAATATTTTAACTGAAATATTGTCAGTTGTATTTGAAAGAAATGATTTTGAAAAAATCTATAGCGATACCTGGTGGTATAAATTAAAGGCGGGCACAGGTGTTTATGGCATTTTCTGGAATCCGAAAAAGCAAAATGGTTTAGGCGATATTGAGATTAAACAGCTTAATCTGCTTAATATTTTCTGGGAGCCGGGCGTAAGAGATATTCAGAAAAGTAAAAATATGTTTTATGTAGAGCTTACTGATAATGATGTTTTAATTTCAATGTATCCACAGCTGAAAGGTAAGCTTGGCACATCTACAATTGAGGTTTCAAAATACATATATGATGATAGCGTTGATACCGCTAATAAAAGTGCGGTTGTGGATTGGTATTATAAAAAATTCATAAACGGAACAGAGGCTTTGCATTACTGCAAATTCTGCAACGGTGAAATTCTTTATGCTTCTGAAAATGATGATATTTATTACGAAAAAGGCTTTTACAGCCACGGGCAGTATCCGTTTGTTTTTGATACTTTGTTTGTAGAAGAGGGCACACCGTGTGGCTTTGGTTATATAGACATAATGAAGGATGCCCAGAAGCAGATAGATATTTTAAACAACGCTTTAATAAAAAATGCCGTTATGGGTACAAATAAGCGATATTTTATCAATTCATCGGGCGCAGTGAATGAAGAAGAATTTGCCGATTGGAGTAATAGCTTTGTTCATGTTAATGGCAGTAATTTAGGCGATGACAGTATAAGAGAAATCAAGTCAAATCCTGTTCCTGAAATTTATCTTGGAATTCTGAACAGCAAAATAGATGAATTAAAAGAAACAAGTGGTAATCGCGATTTTTCACAAGGTGGTGTTTCAAGTGGTGTTACGGCAGCTTCGGCAATTGCCGCACTTCAGGAAGCAGGTAGTAAATTGACACGCGATATGGTAAAAGGTGGCTTCAGAGCGTTTTGTGAATTAAATAAATTAGCTATAGAATTAATCAGAGAATTCTATGACGAGCCAAGATTTTTCAGAATTGTTTTACCAAATGGCAATGAAGAATTCATTTCTTACGATAACAGTGGGTTAATGAACGAAAAAGAAAGCAACATTTTTGGTGTTGCAATTGATGGCAGAAAGCCTGTTTTTGATATTAAGGTTTCCAGTGAAAAATCAAGCCCGTTTACAAAAATAAGTCAGAATGAGTTGGCTCTCCAGCTTTATAACGCAGGGATGTTTAATCCGGAATATCGTGAACAAGCAATTTTTGCTATAAATATGATGGATTTTGAGGGTAAAAGTGAGGTATTGAACAGATTGAGATGATAGTTTTATGACAAAGGTTTATTTCAGAGAATATTATGACCGCTACTTAATTATTGTTGAGGGTCATTCAGGATTTAATGAAAAAGGTAAAGATATTGTCTGTTCAGCAGTTTCAATTTTAGTTTACACATTATTGAATATGCTGAAAGACGAAGAAAGCGACAAGCGTCTTATTTTAAGACGCGAGGTAATAAGAGACGGATATTTTTGTGTTGAGGTTGAGCCGTTTGAGTTCTCCAAAAGCAGAACCAAAGGAATTATAGATACTGCTATTATGGGACTTGCACTGCTCAATGAAGAATATCCAAAGAATGTTAAATTAGAATAATTTTTATTAATTAGTTATATATCTTGCAAGATTTTATATATATGACACTTCGGAAAGACGATGAAGAAAGGATTTTTTTATGAAATTAAAAAGAAAAGAAAAATTGAATTTACAGCTTTTTAGTGAAAGTGGAGTAGAAGCAGTAAATTCACAATCGGGCGAAAATATTTCTGCTGACGCCGGGCAGGTAGAAAATTCTGTAACTGCAGACGATGAATTTGAGAGTTTAATTGATGGTAAATTCAAGGAGCAGTTCAGAAAAAGAACGCAGAGCATTATAGATAAGCGGTTTAAAGAAACAAAGCAATTGGAGGAATTCAAAGAAAGCGTTTCGCCGTTAATTCAGAAGCTTAATGAGAAATATGGCGTTGATGAGGGTGACACAAAGGCTTTAGCTGAAAGAATTTTTAATAAAGAAAACGAGATTGATAACAAAAATACGAGCAATGAAAAAGCTGAACATAACACTCTCAAAGAACAAGTTGCTTCGTGGGTAAAAGAAACTGATGAAATTAAGGAATTCTATCCCGATTTTGATTTTAAAAATGAACTAAAAAACAGTTCTCTTTTCGGAAAGCTTTTATATAACGGCGTTCCTTTAAAGACCGCGTTTGAGGTAATTCACAAGGATGAAATTTTAAGCGGTGCTATGACCTACACAGCACAAAAGGTGCGCGAGCAGGTTGTAAAGGGAATTGAAGCAAAGGGCAGACGCCCTTTAGAAAACGGAATTGCCTCTGAAAGCGGAATTGTAACTTTAACCGATGTCAATGCTCTAACTTCAAAAGATATTTTAAAAATATTAAAACAAGTAGAAAACGGTGCTAATGTAAAATTTTAATTTGTTGGCATCAATAAAAAGGAGTAATTATGACAAATTTTAAATTAAATCTTCAATTATTTGCAGCAGGTGATGTAGTAAACGCAACAACAAGCACAGAGCTTTCAGGCGAAATGAAAACATTTTATGATAAAACACTTATCACACTTGCTTCACCTTATCTCGTTCACGACCAATTCGGTCAGAAGCGTGATATTCCAAAGAATGGCGGTAAGATTATTGAGTTCAGAAAGTTTTCATCACTTCCTAAAGCACTTACACCTCTTACAGAGGGCGTAACACCAAGTGGTAATAAGCTTAATGTTTCAGCAATCAGTGCAACTGTTGAGCAATATGGTGATTATATTGAGCAAACAGATTTACTTGAGCTTACTGCAGTAGATAACACAATTGTTGAGGCTACAAAGCAGCTTGCATCACAAGCAGGTCTTACAATGGATACAATTGTAAGAAACGAGCTTGTTGGTGGTACAAATGTTATGTATTGCCCAAAGGTAGCAGACGGTGCTGAAACTATTGTTACATTAAGAAGCGAAATTGATAAAACAGCGCTTTTAAGAGTTAAGGATGTATTCAAGGCAGCAGCAGAATTAAAGGCAATGAATGCTCCGAAAATCGACGGCTACTATGTCGGAATTATCCACCCTTATGTTGCTTACGACCTTATGCAAGAAGCAGGCAATCAGTGGATGGAGGTGCAGAAATACACAACTCCTGAGAATATGCTCAACGGTGAAATTGGTTGTCTTGGTGGTGTGCGTTTTGTTGAAAGCACAGAGGCAAAAATCTGGCAGGAGGGTAAAGAGAACAGTGCAGTTTTTGCAACCCTTATTCTTGGTGCCGATGCTTATGGTGTAACAAGTGTTACCGGTGGTGGAATTGAACATATCGTAAAACAAAAGGGTTATGGTAACGACCCACTCAACCAGAGAAGCTCAATCGGTTGGAAAGGTCTTAAAACTGCAAAAAGACTTGTTGAAGAATATATGGTCAGAATTGAAAGTGGTTCAACCTTTAGCGGTAGCGCTAAAACTAACTGATAATTCGAGTATATTTATATTAAAAACACTGTATAGATAGTAAAAACACGGTAAAAATGGGCGTTTTTCACGCATTTTTACCGTGTGAGAAAGGATGTTGAATATGGCAAAAAATACAGAGAAAATGGTAACTGTCTTTATTCCAAAGGAATCAAGAAATGATACAGAACGCTTTATTTCTGTTAATGGTGAAAGAATTCTTGTGCAAACAGGTAAAAGCGTTGAAGTCCCTGAAAGATTTGCAGAGGTTATTAAAAACAGCGAAAAAATGGCTGCTGTTTCTGCCGAGTACATTGATAAAAATATTTCTCTTTAAGGTGGTGTTTTATGACTGCTTCTGAAGTTTTAGAAATTTATAATTTAGAAAATCAGAATGATGTATCTGAAAAATTAAAAAAGCTCTGGATTTCAGAGCTGGATAAAAAAATAGTTGGCGAATTAAATAAGGGCAGAGAAAATCTTAGGGAAACTTATTATACACCTGAAAGCGATATTTCTTTTAAGCTGAATGCCCCGACAGAATATTCTGAGATTTATTTGGTTTATTTAAAAATGAAGACTGATTATCTCTTAGGTGAAACAGGGCGCTATAACAATTCTGCAATGATTTTTAACCGTCTTTATTTTGAAATGTCTAATTTCATAAGTCGGAATTTTAAGACTATTAAAAATAATTCTTTGAAGGTGGAATTAAACAATGCTTAAGCCGACAATTGAATATATAAATAAATCAGAAGAGTTAATTTCATCTTTTTCAGGCTACAATAAAAATTTAAAGATACCTGAAAACAGTTTTTATGATGAGGAAAACATAACAAGCGATTTTTCACCGGTTTTTTCACCAAGAAATAAAAGAATTAAATTCAATGTGTCAGGAGAAAGGCTTCACGGGTTATTCAGTAAAGCTTCAATCTGCTACATAAATAACGGAGTGCTCTATTATGGCGGACAAGCTGTTTCAGGCTTGAGCTTTCCTGACATTCCGGCAGAACGCAAATTTGTGTCAATAGGCGCATACCTTTTAATTTTTCCTGACAAAGTTTATTTGAATACCAATAATCCGGCTGATTCTGGCTCTCTTGAAGCGGAGTTTGAAACTTCTGAGGGAACAGTGGTTACTTTTTCGCTTTGCAGGTCAGATGGTACTTTATATGAAAATTATATGTTCGGCAATTCTGCACCTGAATCACCACAAAACAATGATTTGTGGGTAGATACTTCTGTAACGCCAAATGAACTGAAGCAATATTCAGAAGCTACTGAAAGCTGGGTGAGCATCGCTTCAACCTATGTGAAGATTAGCTACAGTAACATTGGTAAGGCATTCGGGCAATATGACGGTGTAACAATAAGCGGTTGTGAAAGAGGTGATTTTAACGGAGCGTTTATTGTCGCAGATAAGGGTGACGATTATTTAATTATTTCCGGAATTTTAAATGAAGTTTTTAAACAAGTAACACCTTTAAAAATATCAAGAAAATTACCCCAAATGGATTTTTTCTGTGAGAACGGCAACAGAGTCTGGGGTTGCTCATCTGAAACAAACGAAATATTTTGCTGTAAATTGGGCGACCCGAAAAACTGGAATTGCTTTATGGGTATTGCATCAGACAGCTACGCAGTCAGTGTAGGTACTGACGGTGAATTTACAGGAGCTGTAAGCTATAAAGGCTATGTTTTATTTTTTAAAGAAAATTGTGTTCATAAAATTTATGGCTTTAATCCACCGTTCACTGTTAATACAAGCTACATCCGTGGAGTGCAAAAGGGTAGCGAAAAATCACTGGTTACAGTTAACGAAACACTTTATTATAAATCACCAAACGGAATTGTTTTATATGATGGTGGTCTGCCTATAAGCATTTCTGAAGTATTTGGTACGGATTATTATTTTAATGCTGTCGCAGGTGCTTTAAGAGATAAATATTATGTCTGTATGACAAATAAAGATAATGAAAGAATTCTTTTTGTTTATGATGAAGTAAAAAATGTGTGGCACAAAGAAGATAAAATAGATATTAAAGAATTCAGAAATCATAATTGCAATTTGTATTTCATTGCGAATGACGGTGAAACAAAAAGACTTTATTTAGCCGATAGTGTAAATAAATACGGGAATTTTTCAGGTGAATTATCAGGCTGCACTGTTGAAGATGATTTTACCTGGTCGGCCGAAACGGGTATCTGGGGCTTATCTTTACCAGAAAAGAAATATTATTCTAACATAAATATTCGCTTAACAGGTGAAAATGGTGCAGAGTTAAAAGTTTATTTTCAATTTAATTCTAATGGTGAATGGGTAAAAAAAGGCGAATTTATTATAAATAAAACCGGCTCAGTTAATTTAGCTTTTCAAACGCCTCGTTGCGACCATTTAAAAATTAAATTAGAGGGAAAAGGTGAAATAAAAATTTTCAGCATTTCACGGAAAATAGAAAGGGGAAGCGAAAAATAATGTATGACTTAAATTTATCGGTACCCAACATTTCTACCCCTAAATATTCAAACGATGAAAAGTTTTATTTATTAAAAAATTATTTATATGAATTAAATGAAACCTTGTCCTTTGCCTTGAGCAATTTAGAATTATCAAACTTTTCAGAGGGCTTGAAAGTGAATATTGAGTCTGTTGAAAAAAATAAAACAGAAATAACTGATTTAAAAGATGATGCTTTAAAAAAATTCACAGAATTAAAGAACAAAATAATAATTACAGCCGATGCGGTTTTTCAGGAATGCAATACTGTAATCGAAAAAAGCGAAAAAGAAATATTATTAAAAGCTGATGCGAGTTATTTGGCACAATCGGAATTTGGTGAGTATAAGAATCAGACGGCTACTGCAATTCAGGAGAATTCAGAAGCAATAAAATTAAATGCAGGTAACATAGAAACAACAAGTAATGATTTAGAAAACTATAAATCGCAGAATAATGCAGAATTAAGTGTTCAGGCAACTGCAATAATGGCTCAGGTTGAAAATATGTTTGCTAAAAAATCAGAGCACGATGAGTTTACTGAAGCTATTTCTTCACAGATAACACAGACTGCAGATAATATCACCGAAATTTTTTCGCAAAGGCTAGAAGATACTAATGTAGATATTTCTACATTAGGTGGCACAGTTTCAGAGCTTGTTTATTCACTTGACGCTTACATAAAACGAGGCGAGTTAGAAAGTGGTGTTTATGGAATCGAAATCGGCAGAAGCGACAGTAATATTAAAGCTCGTTTTACCAATGACAAGCTCTCGTTTTTTCAGGGGAATATTGAAGTAGCTTTTATATCGGGAAACAACCTGTATATCACAAGGGCGGAAATTACCGACTATCTGAAAATAGGTGATTCAAACAACGGATACTTTATTTTTGATGTAAGCGACAATGGCTTGGAGGTGAAATGGTCTTATGGCAGTTAAAATTTTTGGTACCTGCAGCGGAAGCTCTGGAAAAAAGTATGATATCTGGCTTGAGGTGACAGAGAATTCTCACAGCATAAAAAATAACACAAGCAACCTGACGATAAATTTAAAGTTGAAGAGGAATGATGGCTACACGGGTTCGGCATATAATTTGAATGAATCCGAGAATTTTGTTAAAATTACGATAAACAATACTGCCAAATCAAGCAGAAACTTGACTATTGATACAAGAAATAACGCGACTGTTACTTTGTGTAGCTGGAGTGGAGATTTTACTCATAACCAGGATGGTAGCTTGACAGTTTCACTTGGTGGCTCTTTTACAATGAGCGGTACTTCGCTTTCAGGCGGTAGTGTCAGTGGTAGCTTTAAATGTATTACAATACCCAGAGCCTCTTCATTTTCTCTTGATAAAACCGGTGCTAAGCCTGATGATAATGTGACCTTAACAATTTCAGCTGCTTCAAAAGATTTTAAGCATACAGCAGTTTTTGAAATTGGTAGTTATAAAAAAACACTTTCATTAGCTTCAGGCATTACAAAGGCTAGCCTGACTGTTCCTGTTGAATGGTTAAATGCAATTCCAAATTCAAAAAGTGGCTCTGTTAAAGTAACTCTGAAAACCTATAATTCAAATACTTTATTAGGAAGCTCGACTAAACATTTTAAAATTACAATTCCTGAGACGGAAGAATATTTGCCTGAATTTGAATTTAATTTGTCTTATGACTCGAGAGGAATGCTTCCGGGAATCTGGAGTGCAACCTTGCAAAATATAACGCTTCTCACTGTCACTATACCAGAGCCAGTAATAAAATATGGTGCAACGCTGGCTAACTGCATTATTTCTGTAGGAAGTCAGAGCAAAAGTGGTTTAAGCAATACATTCGACTTAATTGAAGCAGGCGTAATTACTGCGAAAATAAATATTACTGATTCAAGAGGGTTTTGTAAGAAGAAAGAATTTCTGATTCAGGTTGACGGTTATGCAAAACCAAAGGTTTATTGCACGAGCATTTATCGTTGTGATTCTTCCGGTAAACCTGTTGAAAATGGAACATCTGTAGCTATTGAATTCCAAAAAGAATATAGTGTCGTGCGTGGTCTGAATCTTGGTCGGGTTTATGCACGGTATAAAAAGAATGGTTCTACTGATTACGGAAGTTCAACATTGTTGAATTCTTCACCTTTCGTTATAAACGGAGCATTTGATGTTGCTTCTTCTTATGATTTTATATTATCAATTACAGATGAAGTGACAAAAACGCCATTTGAAGTATCTAGAACGCTTCCAAGTGGCAGTATTCCTTTTAATATAAAACAAGGTGGTAAGGGTGCCGCTTTTGGTTGTTATGCAGAAGCGGACAATGAATTGACGGTTGGTTATGATTTGAATGTTAAAGGTGTATTTAAGTATGACTCGCTTAACAATAGTGTTACTGCAATGTCTTGCTCAAAATTTGTTCATCTGGATGTCAGAAAGTATAGTAGCTTAAGATTAATTTCAATAAACGCAAAGGTTGAGATATTAAATAATTTACCTGCTAATTATAATAACGAGCTTTTTCAAATTGGGGGTTTAAGCTTCAAGCATACATATCCTCTTCCGGTTCATTTTGATTACCATTTACCTAGTTCGGGTGTAATCAGTGCATATATCAACACTTTAGCAATAGTAAAGGTAGCTAATCAGGAAGGCTTTACTGCAGGCGACACAGTAAACATAAATGGGATTATTGATTATTAAAGAAAGGAGAATTGTATGGCAAACAGAACTATTTCATTCGGTTCAAGTGGTGATGATGTAAAGAAGCTTCAACAAGCTCTGAATAGCGCGGGTTATAGCCTTGAGGTTGACGGCAAATTCGGCTCAAAAACCCAGAGTGCTGTAAGGTCTTATCAACAAAAGAATGGGCTTGCTGTTGACGGGATTGTAGGTGTTAATACCTGGAATAGTCTTTCCAAGTTGTCAACTGGTAACAGTAATCAATCTTCAAATAAAAGCCAGACAGCTAATACAAACAGTGCTTCAAAAATTAAAGAGCCTACAACAAAAAAACGACCTACATACGAAAAAAACGAGAATGTTATTTCGGCAGAGAACAGTCTTTCAGATTGGGAAAACAATAAGCCTCAGGAGTATGAAAGTAAATATTCACAAGAGATTGAAGCTATTTTAGATGGTATTCTTAATCGCGAAAAATTCCAATATAATATGAATGCAGACCCGTTATACAATCAATACAGGGAGCAATACATAAACAATGGTAAAAAGGCTATGATGGATGCAGTTGCAAACGCTTCAGCTCTGTCTGGTGGTTATTCTAATTCTTATGCAGTTACTGCGGGAAATGAGGCTTATAACGAGCAATTAAACAAACTTAATAATATCGCTTTAAATTTGTATGACAGAGCTTATGCGAAGTATAAAGATGATGGCGATTCTTTGGTCGATAAAATTACTGTTTTGCGTGGGTTAGACGGTGATGATTACAATAAATATCGCGATGAATTAAGCGATTATTATAAAGATGGTGACTATTTATTAAATAAGTTAACTTCTCTTTCTGATGCTGATTACAAGGCTTTTCTGGAGGAGGTAGAGGCTTATGAAAATGATAGAGATTATGAATATAAGAAATATTTAGAAGCCTTAGAGCAACAAAATTATTATGACAAATTAAAGTTTGAACAAGAGAAATTTAATGAAGAAATGGCTTTTAAAAAGGCAGAAGCAGAGCGTGACCAGCGAAATGCCGACAGAAGCTATGCTTTATCTGCTTCAAAGGCTTCATCATCATCTTCTTCAAGCAAAAAATCATCAGATAATTATGTGAAGAGCACCGTTCTGCCTAAGACTTATGAGCATTTTGTTAATATGACAGGCTACACAGGTATTTTGACAAAAAATGAATTCAATCAACGGAAATATGTAAAAGAAGAGTATGGTAATTATGACAATTATCTTTTAGAAATGTATTATAAATACGGCTTTAAATAATTCTTTTTATGAAAGGTATAAGAGATGACAGAAGAAATAATTATGAGCTTAATAAGTGCAGGTGTTGCAATTATCAGTTGCCTTATTTCAAGCTTTATAGCAAGTAGTAAAGCAATATCATATATTGAAAAAACACAAGCAGTTACAGATACCAAACTGGAGGAATTAACAAGAGAGGTAAGGCGTCACAATAATTTTGCCGAAAGAATGCCGGTTGTCGAAGAACAAGTAAAAATAATCAATCACAGAATAAATAATTTAGAAAAGAATAACGGAAGGTGATTTTTATTAAAATCAATTGGATAGCAAGATTCAAAAACAAAACATTCTTATTAAGCTTTTTTGCTTTAATAATTTCATTCGTTTATGAGGTGCTTTCATTGTTTGGAATTGTACCGGGTGTAACTGAAAATGATGTTCTTCAGATTTCTTATATATTCATAAATATTTTGGGTGTTATGGGGGTAATTGTCGACCCTACAACAGCCGGTTTCAGTGACAGCGAAAGAGCTTTAACATATTATAAAAGTGAATGAATTTTAAAAAGGGGGTAAGAAAATGGCTAAGAAGATTTATATTTCACCAAGCAATCAGGAAGCAAACCTTTATGCAACAGGTGGAGCTAACGAAAAGGAACAGTGTCATAAAATAGCAAAAGCTTGCTATAATTATTTAAAAAGTAAAGGCTTTTCTGTTAAATGCACCTACAATGACGATATGTATGAACGCGTAAGAGAAAGCAACGCTTTTAATGCGGATATACACTTAGCGATTCATACAAACGCAACTGTAAAGCATAATGTTACAGGTGGTACGCAAATTCTTTTGTATTCCTTAACAGGAGAGCGAAAGAAAGTCGGTCAGGCAGTTTTAGACCGATTAGGTCCGTTTACACCCGGTAGCTCTGCCGAAAAACTCATTGAAAAGCCATCGTTTTATGAGGTTAACTCAGCAACAGGAATAACTATTTACTGCGAATGTGAATTTCACGACACAAAAGAAGGCTCCGACTTTATTATTAAAAACACAACTCAAATCGGCGAATTGATTGCAAAAGGTATCTGCGATTACTACGGTGTAAGCGTCGAAGAAGAAAGCAAAACACCTGACAGTGATGTATTATACACAATCCAGGTAGGCGCATTTAAAAGTAAGACAAATGCGGAAAACTATTTGAAAAAAGTAAAAGAAGCTGGCTTTGATGCTTTTATAATTGAGAAAAAGTAATAAAAAGGGCTACGACTTATTTTTAGTCGTAGCCTGATTTGATTTTTAAACAAAAATAAAATATTCCAAAAACAATAATTAAATATATTATTAAAAATAAAATATAAAATAAAATATCAATATAATGTAAAATTTGGTATAAAATTAAAAATGAAAATTGAATTGCGACACAACAAAAATGCAAAATAAAATAATGTGCCTGTATGAAAAAGTAATGAGTATTTCATTTTGCAATACAAGCAACCGCGACGAATCTATCGGTGTAGGCACGCTATGGTTTATTAAAAATAATTATTTTTTGCTATTTTTTAAGAAAAAAATTTGAACTATTGCAAATCCTCGAAGAGTGGCGGTGTTAAAGGGTTTGGGGCGATATAAGCTGAAGAGTTAAAAAATAACAAAAAAATACCCGAAAAATAAAATAATTAAATAAAGCCAGGGTTTGAGAGTACAAATCAAGATAGTTTTTAGTTTGTGCTTCTGAGCGGGGAAGTTTGCTGCTGTAATAAAAATATTTTATTAATTTAATTCGTGAATTTGGAATTTGATTTTACTATCCGCATTTTTTATAATTTCAATTTCTGTGATTTTAATTCTTCTGTTTTTAATTCCTTTATTTTTAATTCGTTTATTTTTAATTTCGTTTTCAGTATTTTATTTTTTTTGTTTTGATTTTTTTATTTTTGTGTTTTATATTTTGCAATGATAAAAAATAATGTTTTTTGTTTAATCTGTAAATTAAACAAAAAACAAAATTCAAGTTTGTTTTTTAAATCCGAAAAACAATAAATAATCAAAATTAAAAAATATAAAATAAAAATCAGAATTTGATTTATGTATATATTTTAATTGATAAATATATTGAAATAAAAAACAGAATTTGCATTGGAAATTACACTCGCTTTTACATTGTGGGAATAGTTGATACAACCACAGATGAGATGATGAACTGTGTAGTTCAGGGATAATTTGTTGATATTTTATTTGATTTTTTATTATTTTTTCAAGAGAAAGCTTTAACCCTGTTAACTCTATGTATATCAACGGGTTTTGTGGTTTTGTTCAGGAATGTAAAAAAATCAGAAAAATAAATAAAAATATTAAAATCGGATTTCAGCCTGGGTTCTGGTTGCGATGTTATCTTGCCGTTTTTGCCTTGTGTATGTATTTTGCAGTTGAGAAATTTTATTCTGATTTACAGTCTTTGAAATATTGGTTTTTATTTTTGACCTTTTTTTTTGTTTTTGATTTTTGTTTTTTTGTTTGCGTTTTTAGTTTTTTATTAAAAGAAAAAATGGTTTGAATTTCAAAAAATTCAAACCATTTTTAATATTTAATTTATTTAACAATATTTTATCTGTTAAGAATTAATTTTGTGAGTTCAACAGGCTCAACAATTTTTCCATCTTTATAAACTCTCATATTACCTGAAGCGATTTCATCAATGAGAATAACTTCGCCGTTGTTGTAACCGAATTCAAATTTAATATCCCAGAGGTCAAGGCCGATTGATTTGAGGTCATCAGCAACAACCTTTGTAATTTTAAGAGTTTGTTCTTTCATGCTCTTAAACATTTCTTCTGACATAACACCGAGAGCAGCAAGACCTTCGCTTGTTACGAGTGGGTCACCCTTAGCATCGTTTTTGAATGTGCATTCAACATAACCGCCAGGAAGAACTGTGCCATCTTCCATATATTCGCCATATCTACGAATGAAGCTACCTGTAGCAACAAGACGGCAAATAACTTCAAGACCGTGACCGAAAACAGTAGCTGGTAAAACTTCCATAGTAGCGTTGTCAATGTCAGCGCTTACATAGTGTGTTTTAACGCCTGCTTCTTTGAGCATTTCAAAATAATAAACTGAAGTTTGTAAATTAGCTTTACCAATACCTTCAATTGTAAGACCAACGCTATTTTCACCTGGATCAAATACGCCGTCTTTACCTGTGCAGTCATCCTTGAACTTTAACATAACATTACCGTTATCAAGTTCAAATACATCTTTTGTTTTGCCTTCATAGAGTTTTTTCATGAGTTATCTCTCCTTGTTTTGAAAGTCAAGTTTAAAACTTACATAAAGAATTTTAAAACTGTTTAGCGTGAATGTCAAGTGATTGAAATAAATTTTTTTGTTATATTTTAATGTTCTAAAAATTTGTTATAAAACGAGCTTTCAGAAAAAGCATTTTTGTCTAAATATACAATCAAAAGATTGACTTTTTGTTGAAGTTTTAAGTGCTTTTATTGTTGAAAAAAGTAATGCATAATGTTAAAATATACTAAAATTAAATAGGAGGCGTTTTAATGGCAATATTAAAGCTTGTTGTGGCATTCTTCGTATGTTTTCCACAAATTATCAGCCCGTTGTTTATTCAGCTTACAAAGGGCGAGGAACAGTTCTTTACAGACTGGTCTGCTGAAGCAAAGTTCAGCGAAGCTGATTATATCGCAATCGAAAAAGACCCGAATGAAGATTTTGTAATTCTTAATTTAACTGACATTCAGTTAGGTGAAGAAAATGTATTCGGTGATGATGGTGTTTATTCATTTGAGCTCATTAAAAAGCTTGTTAATGATGTGAAGCCGGACCTTATTACTTTAAGCGGTGACAATGCCTGGGGTTACATATCTTACCTTGAAACTATTGAGCTTTTAGAGTCCTTCAACATTCCGTGGGCACCTGTTATGGGTAACCACGACGGTGAGGGTACAGGCACAGAGTTCTGGGCAGCCTACACACTTTCAAATGCGAAAAATTGTCTTTTCCAATTTGGCCCTGAAGGTATGGGGTATGGTAATTACATTATAAACATAACCGAGAATGACAAAATAATTCATACATTGTTTATGATGGATACTCACAGCCGTAGTGATTTCGTTTTAGAAGATGGCACTACTGTTGAAGATGAATATGATCACCTCTGGGATAATCAGCAGGAGTGGTACAAATGGGCTGTTAACGGAATCAAAGATATTAACGGTGGCAACATTGTAGAAAGCACAGTTATTTTCCATATTCCTGTTCGTGAATATTTAGATGCATGGAGTCAGATAAGCGTTGGTGAAACAGAAGAGAATTTAGGTACGGCAGATACAAAAAATAAGCTGTTCTTATTTGGTAACAAAACAGAGCAAAGCTGTCCGGCGCCTGTTAATAATGGTTTCTTTGCTCTCTGTAAGGAATTAGGTAGTACAAAGAATATTCTCGTTGGTCACGACCATGTTAATGACTTCTCAGTTATGTATGACGGAATTCGTCTTTCATACAGCTTGAAGTCGGGCTTCGGTAGCTATTGGACAGATGAAATGATTGGTGGTACAACGCTCAACATAAATTCAAAAGGTAATCTGGATATTGAACATCATTATTACGATCTTCAGGAAAACAACTGGGATGTAACAGATGATTAAAAACTAAAAGCTGCGAGAGATTAAGTTCTCTCGCAGCTTTGCTTTGTAGCCGATAATTTTATTTTAAATAATGGATTTACTCATTTTGAAAATTTCTATCGTCTGTATTCGGGAATTTGAAAATAATGGTTTTATCTCATAAATTCGCCAGGAGTCATACCGAATTCATCTTTAAAACATTTAATAAAGTAGCTTTCTGTGCTAAAGCCGGTTGCAGCTGCAACTTCAGAAAGACTCATTCCGCGTTTTAACATATCTTTAGAAGCGTCAAGCCTTTGTGTTTTTATGTATTGCGGAATTGTAACACCAAAGCTCTTTTTGAAAAGTAAAGATAAATGGTCTTTAGAAATACCACATTCTTTTGCTAAAATGTCAAGCTTTAAGTCATCAAAAAGACGAGTGTTTATTATTTTTAAAACATCTCTTACTGCTTTCGGGTGAGTATTTTGTTGAACTTTATTTACAGTAGCAACAAGCTGAAGACTCTTTTTAAATAAGAATTGTAAAATCTCGCTTTCGTCAGTTAAACTGTCAATCTGCATAATAGCTTCATCTGTGAAAGCGTAGCAGGCAGTTTCATCTGCACCACCTGCAATTGCATATCTTGTGGCAATCGCAATTGTGTTAATTGCCCAGTATTTAAGCGGACGAGTATCATCTTTAGAAAGCTTGTTAACGACAATACCGCTTTTTAAAAGCTTTTTAATCATAACATTAACTTCGTCAATATTACCACGGCTGATGCTTGAAAAAAACGCGGTTTCAATTGCATAAGTAGTATTGCTTTCTTCATCAATTCTTGTAATAGGTAAAGTGTTGTTGCTCATAAAATCACTCCTGAATATATTATAAAATCATTATAGCACCCCTCGTTAAATAAATCAATAGATTTTAGTAAAAAAAACGAGATTTTGCTATATACAATTTCTTAACTGTATGTTATTATTTAATAAACAGAAAGGTTGTGAAGTGCGTGGAAGTGTTGAATAATAAGGCTTTAACAAAGGTTTTACCCGAAATAACAGCCGGGCAAACCGGGAAAAGCGTTACCAATTTAAAATTTATTGGTGGCGGTAGCTTCGGTAAGGTTTTTAAAGGGAATTTGTCTGATGGTAGTTTAATTATTCTTAAAGTTTATAGAATTAAAGATATGAATAAAAACGAGGCAAAGCAGTTAGAAATCCTTTCAAAAAACACCACTATGACTATGCCTCAGGTTTATTTCACTTATGACGGCGATGGCGTAGAAATGATGGCTATGAGCTTTATTGAGGGTAGCAATGCACTGAATCCAATGTTTTTGCTTAAAACTAAAGCCCAAAAGAAATCATTTGCTGATTCTGTTACAGATGGAATGTCAGAGCTTCACTCCACAACAAATGATAAGTTCGGGCCGATAGATAACCCTACTTATGACAGTTGGCTGGAGTATTATGAAGAAAATATATTAACTCCTAAATTAAACGGGTTAAAAGAGCTTTCAAAAAAGGGGAAGTACAGTAAAAAGAAGTATGAAACACTCTTTAAGGCTGCAGAATTTTATAGAAGCACTGTTGAGGAACCGGAAAAAGCGGTTTTAATTCACGGCGACCTCAACATAATGAATATAATGGCAGATAAAAAGACAATGAAACTTAACGGTTTCATTGACCCTTGCAATTCGTTGTGGGCTGATAGAGAATATGATTTATTTCAGCTTCTCAATATGTGGGGCAACAGCTTTTACCTTTACGATACATATAAGTCAAAATTTGAATTGTCGGAATATTGCGACTTTAAAGTTGCATTCTTTGGTGCAATAAATGAAGCTGGTTGTCTGCTTACAAGTGGCGTACATATGCCACTTTGGGAAATACTTTGCTTTAACAGATTGAAAAAAGAAATGAAGAAGTTAGGGTTATAAAAAATATGATTAAAGAAATAATGCACGAAGAAGGCTTTTTATCACAAAAATCAGAAATTGCTACAAAAGATGATTTATATATAGCCGATGATTTAAGAGATACTTTAAAAGCTCATAAAGACGGTTGTGTCGGTATGGCAGCAAATATGATCGGTATAAACAAAAGAATCATAATTTTTGAAAGCGATGACGAATATGTTGTGATGTTCAATCCTGAAATAATTAAAAAACAAGACAGTTTTGAAACAGAAGAAGCTTGTCTTTCATTACAAGGCTATTCAAAGAAAACAAAGCGCTATAAATCAGTTAAAGTTCGTTGGCAAAATGAAAAATTTGAGTGGCGGATTAAAACCTTTACCGGTTGGACTGCTCAGATTATCCAACACGAAATTGACCATTGTAACGGGATTTTGATATAAATAAATGAATTTTGTTACAAAGAAAAATAGTGCATACCAAGGATGAATAAGGCTTAATATGACAAAAACAATTATATTAAACAACAAAAAAATCAACTACGAATTAAACAGAAAGAATGTAAAAAATCTGAATTTAAGAATAAAGCCTGATGGGACAATTTCTGTTTCGGTAAATAACAGAGTTTCGCAAGAAAAGATTGATTCATTTTTAACTGAGCATTCAGATTTCATTTTTAATGCTTTGAAAAAGTACGAAGAAATAGAAAAGAATAAGCCAAAAGAAAATGAATTTAAAACGGGCGAAGCAATTAAAATTCTTGGAACAGAAAGAACATTAAAGGTTGAGCAGAGTAATAAAAATAGTGTTACCTGTGACAAATATTTTTTAACTTTAAATGTTAAAAATGTTGATGATTTTGAATTAAAGAAAAATGTAATCGAAAAGTGGAAAAAGAAACAGGCTACATTAGTTGTTACCGAAATATGTGAAGCGATGTATCCCTATTTTCAAAAATATGTACCAGAATTCCCGCAAATTAAATTCAGAAAAATGGTTTCTCGTTGGGGCTCGTGTCAGCCTAAAAGTAATATTTTAACCTTTAATACAGCTCTGATTGAAACGCCGGTTGAATGTATTGAATATGTAGTTGCTCACGAGTTCACTCATTTTTTAGAAGCGAATCACAGTAAGAATTTTTATAATAAATTAGAGCGAATAATGCCCGATTGGAAAAAGCGGAAAAAGAAATTGAATAATAAAGAGTAATGCAAAAGAACAACCATCATTCACGATGGTTGTTCTTTTGCAGATACTTATTTAATACAGTAAATTCTCTTAAATAAAGACTTCTCCAGTCTTCTCTTTTTTCTTCGTATTTACCGAATATTTCTAAAGCCTTTTCAATTTCTACCCATTCAGCAGTAATTCCGTGGTCAATTTCGGTTGGAGTTAAAGCACTTTTGCCCTGACCCACAATTTCACAAGGGAAGTAGTGGCTTATGTAAAGCGTTTCAAAGCAGTATTCTTCGACTGTTATAAATTCACTGCCTGCGGTAACTAAATATGCAGTTTCTTCTTCGACTTCTCTTTCACAGCATTCGCTCAATTCTTCATTTTCTTCAAGTCCACCACCGGGACTCATATAAATATCTGTATTAAGCTCGTGAGAAAGTAAGATTTTATTATCTTTAATTATAATTGCTCTGCCTGAATGTCTGATTCTTTCCGGTGGGTCAGAGTGATGTTCGCTTCTTAATTCAACAACTTCATTTTTCATATAATCACCATTCAATATTTTATCAATATAATATGAATATGTCAATTGATTATTTCTCGTCTTTATGTTAAAATATGAAAAATGAAGTTTCAGGTGATGTTATGCCGTATTTATTTGCACACTTTAAAGAAAAGCTTACACCGGACGGTGAACAGGTCTATTTTGCTAAAAGCAAAAACGGATACCACTGGGAGCAGACTAATGATGGGAACCCAGTGTTATCAGCACATTTGGGCGAACAAGGATGTCGCGACATCGAAATATTCCGACTTAAAAATAATAGCTTTGTAATACTCACAACCGACCTTTGTATAGCTAACAGATACGATGAAAATTATAATATCGACTGGAAAAAGGTCAACAGCTCAGGCAGTAAGTATTTAAGATTATGGAAAACTGATGATTTAGTAAATTTCTCTAACGAAAAGCTTATTTATTTTGGTCGCGATGATTTTGGTTGCCTCTGGGCACCGGAAATTTTTTATGATGAATTAAAAGATGAATATTTAATTCATTGGGGCTCGACTGTAAAAGAAGATAATTTTTCTCATATGTCAATTTATTGCTGTACTACCAAAGATTTTGAAACATTCACAGAACCAAAACTGTTTTTTACTAAAATTAACGAGATTTTAGATAGTCATATAATAAAAATCCGAGATTTATACCATTTATTCTATAAAAATGCACATAATCCCGGTGTTAATATGCACAGCACTTCAAAGAGCCTTTATGGCCCATATACCCACGATGAAGAGTTTCTTCAGTATATGTTAAGCGAAGAATCAACATTCGGAAAGCCCGGTTCTTACGAAGGACCTACCACATTTATTTTACCCGATGGCAAATGGTGCCTGATGCTCGACTTTTTCGGTTGTGAAAAAGAAAAAATGGGCTATGTGCCATTTATCTCAGACACACCTGGAAATTGCGATTTTAAACGAGCTGACGAAAAATTCTCATTCCCTTACGGCTTTAAACACGGTAGGGTGATTGAAATAACAGATGAAGAATATGAGGGGTTAGAGAACTATGAACTTTGAAGTAACAAAAAAAGAATTTTTAAAAGACGGTAAACCAATTAAAATAATTTCCGGTGCGATGCATTATTTCAGAAATATGCCTGACACCTGGGAAGATATTTTATTAAAATTAAAGGCTTTGGGTTGTAATTGTGTTGAAACCTATTGTGCGTGGAATATGCACGAAAAGGTGCAGGGTGAGTATGATTTTACAGGTATTTTAAATATCGGTAAATTCATTGAAACTGCAGGCGAGCTTGGTTTAATGGTAATCGTAAGACCTGGCCCGTATATCTGCGCTGAGTGGGAATTCGGTGGTTTGCCCTGGTGGATTCAAGCGGATGAAAATATTGAAATCCGTTGTATGAACAAGGAATACATTGCCCATTTTGATAATTACTTAGACAGACTTTGTGCTGAAATTAAACCGTACCTTTTTACAAATGGCGGTCCTGTTATTATGGTGCAGTGTGAAAATGAATATGGTTATTATGGTGACGATAAAGAATATCTTAACTATCTCAAAAATGGCTTTATAAATCGTGGAATTGATGTGCCACTCTTTACATCTGACGGCACTTCTAAAGAAGATTTACTTGACGGCACAATTGAGGGGTGTCTTTCAACTGTCAATTTCGGTAGCAGGGTAGAAGAAAATTTTAAGGCACACGATGAGCTTTATCCTGATTCTATAAAAATGTGTATGGAAATGTGGAACGGCTGGTTTGATGCTTGGGGTGACGAAAAGCATCACACGACCTCTGCGGAAGATTACGCAAAGGTTGTTGACGATATGCTCTCCCGTGGTAGTCTTAATATGTATATGTTCATAGGTGGCACTAACTTCGGCTTTACATCGGGTGCAAATCATTACGAAACATTCACCCCTGATGTAACAAGCTACGATTACGACGCACTTCTTACCGAAAGTGGCGACATTACCCCTAAATATTTAGCGGTGCGTGAGGTGATTAAAAAATATGTCGATTACGCTTTACCTGAAATACCAGCAAATCGTGAAAGACGAGCTTACGGCAAATGTGAACTTACAGAAAGTGCAGGATTCTTTGAAAGCTTAAATAAGCTCTCATCACCAATTTTCTCAAATGTTCCAAAATGTATGGAAAAATACGGCACAGGCTACGGATTTATTGCGTATCAGACAACTCTTAACCGCGATTACGAAAATGTAGAATTGCTTTTTGAAAGTCTTGGCGACAGGGCACAGATTTACATAAATGATAATTTAGTCGATATTCTTTACATCAACGACAAATTAAAAACTTCGATTTCTGCAAAAGCCGGCGATACATTAACAGTCCTTTGTGAGAATATGGGCAGAGCGAATTTCGGTGCTAAAATGATGCGCAAAAAAGGTATTGCAGGCAGATGCCTTATAGACGACCGAATTCATTTTAACTGGAATGTTTATCCATTACCAATGAACAACCTCGAAAAGCTTGAATTTACAAATAATAAATTCAATGAAAAATCTGCTTTTTATAAAGGTAAATTTAATGTAGATAGAAAATGTGACACATTCTTAAAGCTTGACAATTTCACAAAAGGCTTTGTTGTAATTAACGGCTTCAATATCGGTCGTTACTGGGAGGTTGGCCCACAACAAACTCTTTATGTACCACGCTCAATTTTAAATGAGGGCGAAAACGAAATTATCGTATTTGAAAGCGATGGCTTAAAAGGTGAACCGGTAGTTGAGTTTGGAACGGAACACATTTTGGGAAATTGAAAATTGAAAATGGAAAATTGAAAATTTCGGGGCTACGCCGTAATTATAAGAATGCAGAATGCAGAGTGCAGAATGCAGAATTTCGGAAGTCCTGCGGACTTGATTATATTTAATTGAATAAAAACAACTAAGTTCTATCATTTTTAGTTTATATCAAACTTCAAATGATAGAATTTCTTGTTTTTATTGAAAATAAATTATAATCAAACGCGAAGCGTTTCCTAAATTTTCAATTTTCAACTTTCAATTTTCAATTTAAAAAACTCTTGTATTTTCCCACAAAACATATTATACTATATTATGTATATTTATGTTGTAAATTGGAGAGTGAAAGATGGCTCGTTATGGGCTCGATTTAGAGCGTAAAAATAAATTCGATTCCAAAAGAAAAAGAACCCTTATAATATTGTTTTTGTGCTTTTGTTTAGTTTTAGGTACCGCCTCAACACTTCTTTTGTGGCGTTCTTTAAATTATGATTTTAATAACATTTTCGGTGGTGACACAGAAGAAAGCACTTTACCCAAAAATGAAGAATTAACCGAAGCACCTGTTTACGAGGGCAATGCAGTCTTTTTACTCGCAGTAACCTCAGACGATAAAACTGCCGTAAGATTTATAAATCTTATTTCGGTTGACCTTTTTGAGAAAACTATAAGAGTTGTTCCTGTAGATGCAAATAAAATGCTTGCTGACGGTCAGCACACCTTGTCAACCGCTTTAATAAAGCAGAATCGCGAATATTTTATAGAAGAAGCAGAAAAAGTGCTTTTCACAGCAATTGACCGTTATGTGATTTTAACTGAAACCTCTTACAAATCTGTGTTTAATGTCTTTGGTAATATTGATGTCTTTTTAGAAGAAGAGGTAGCCTACGATACAGAAGATATGTTTTTAGAGCTGAAGCGTGGTAAAAATACATTAACACCCGAAAAGGCTTATAAATATATGAAATATATTTCAACAACCTATTCAGGACTTAAAGCATCTGAAAAAAATGCTGATATTATCGTTGCTGCATTTTCAGCGTTTTACACCTTTGAAAATAATGAGAATTCCGAAGCACTTTTTACAAAGATTATAAACTACTGTGAAACAAATATTTCAATAGTTGACTTTATAAATGTAAAAGACAAAGCAGGCTCAATTATTCCAACATCAAGTAAAGAGAAATTAAGGGTATATGTTGCCGCAACCGTTACGGGTGGTGACTTGTACGCCGTGGAGGGCACAACCAATGAAAAATAAAAAAGTCCGTTTGGTCGCAATTGTTGCGTCAGTAGTAGTTCTGGCTATAGGTGTTTCTCTCAGCCTTTTGAACTTACTTTCAACTGTTTTAAAACCGGCAGATTTTACTTATATTGAAATTCCAAGCGGTGAAAATACAGGCTACTATCGTTATTCTTATAGCGAATTGAACCAGAACGAGCGTAATATTTATAATGTAATTTTGCAAAGCATTTATTCTATGCCCGAAAGAATCGAGGTTCCACCGCTTGAAGATGGTGACCTTTTAAAAGTATTTGAAGCTATTTCTTACGATAACCCCGATTTGTTCTGTTTAGGACTTACCAGTACATTACAGCGTGAGGGTCAGAAGATTTTCTTTATTCCCGATTATATTATGACTTATGATGAATACACAGTAAAGCTTTCAAACGCTAAAAATATCGCTCTTACAATAGCACAACAAGCAATGGCTTATCCTACACAATATGGGCAGGAGCTTTATGTTCATGATTATATTATAAATCATTGTAATTACAGTAATGATAGTTCAAATCCATCTGTTAATAATATGTATGGCTGCTTGGTTGAAGGCTACGCTTCCTGCGAGGGCTACTCAAGAGCGTTCCAGTATATTTTAAGCCAATTGAATATTGATAACAGAATTATAACAGGTGAAGCATCTGACGACGGAATTACTTATATAGGTCATATGTGGAATTTTGTTGTTATTGATGGCAAAGGCTATTTTGTAGATATTACCTGGGACGACCCAAGCAGTACAAACAGTGTTTTACAACACACTTATTTCAATGTAACAAGCGAACAGATTCTTTTAAGACATACAAATATAAAGCAACCTGTTCCTCTTTGTACTGATACAGAAAGTAACTACTTCTATAAAGAGGGAGCAGTGCTTACTAAGACAAACTCAGATTCATTAAAGGATTCTTTAGAAACAATAATTTTAAAATCAAAATTCCGCGGGTATAATTCTGCTGAGATTAAATTTGATTCTGCCGACACACTTTCGTGGGCAATTGATGAATTCTTTAATAAGGGTGTCGTTTACAGAAGCTATGAAATTACAGGCGTGTTAGAGAACATCGCAGATGAAAAGGTTTTTTATAGCGTTAATGAGGAATTATATACTATTTGTATGTATTTCTGATTTTTAGTCTGACTTCAACAACTTATATATAGTATAGAAAGAAGTATTTTTTATGGATAAAGAAAAAATTGAAAGAGCTGTCAGAGATATTTTAGAAGCTATCGGCGAGGACCCTGACAGAGAGGGCTTAAAAGAAACTCCTAAAAGAGTTGCCAATATGTATGAAGAAATATTCGGCGGAATCAGCCAATCACCCGACGAGCATTTAAAAATCTTCAATGAGCCGGGTAATGATGAATTGGTTGTTGTTCGTGATATTCCGCTTTATTCAATGTGTGAGCATCATCTTTTGCCGTTTGTCGGTAAAGCACATATTGCTTATATTCCGAATGATGGTAAAATAATCGGTATTTCAAAGCTTGCGAGAATTGTAAATGTTTACGCTAGGCGTTTACAGGTGCAGGAAAGACTTACCGCAGAGGTTGCCGATTTCTTATATTTAAAATTAGGTGCAAAGAGTGTTGCTGTTATTGTTGAAGCAGAGCATCTTTGTATGACAATGCGTGGAGTCCGTGCAGCAGGTGCTAAGACTCAGACATCTGCCTTAAGAGGATATGTAAGAAATGATGCAAAGGTACGCGCAGAGGTTATGTCACTTCTTAATGGTGGGAAATAATGTTTTCTATATATAATAGTATAAAAGAACGCCCGCTCGTAATGGGTATTTTAAATGTTACCCCCGATTCCTTTTTTGAAACCGGTAAAAGCTACTTTGCTGAAGCGGCATTTAACAGAGCATTAGAAATTGAAAGCGAGGGTGCTGATATTTTAGATATCGGCGGTTGCTCAACCTCACCGGGTAAAACCTTTGCTTCTTCTGAAGAAGAGCTTTCTCGTTTGAAAACTGTTTTACCGCTTATTCCGAATACAGTAAAAATTCCCGTTTCTGTTGATACATTCAGACCAGAGATTGCAAAATTTGCTTTGCAAAACGGAGTGGAAATTGTAAATGATGAAAGTGGCGTGTTTTCTGAAAGTATGGCATCACTCGTTAAAGAGTTTGACGCAAGCTGGATTTTTATGCACACAGGTAATAAAACTTCTTCTGAGGTAGGGGAATATAAAAACGGAATTGTCAGCGAGGTTTTGGAGTTTTTCAAATCAATGAAGGAACAAGCACTCAGCTTTGGTATTAAGGAAGAAAAGCTCTGCTTTGACTATGGTCTGGGCTTTGGTAAATCCCGTGAAGATGATTTAACTCTTTTAAAAAATACAAATCAATTCAAAGCTTTCAAGCCGCTTCTTGTAGGCGTTTCAAATAAAAGAGTAATAGGACAAGCCACAGGTCGCGAGGTGTCTGAAAGATTATCCGGTACACTTTCTGCTGAAAGCATTTCTGCATTTTTAGGTGCAGATGTTATAAGAACTCACAATGTAAAAGCGTGTTTAGATGCAGTGTCTGTCGCTGTATGCATTAAGAAAGGTGGTTTTTTAGATGGATAAAATTGTTATCAATGGTCTTACTTTAAAAGCACATCATGGTGTAGCACAGGAGGAAAAGGATAATGGTCAAATTTTTATCCTTGATATTGTTGCGTCACTTGATTTAAGCAAAGCACGAAAAACAGATGATTTAAACGATACTGAAAATTATTCTAAAATGATTGGTACAATTAAAGCGGTATTTTTAAGTGAAAAAAATGATTTGATTGAACATGCTGCTGAAAGGGTAGCAGATGCACTTCTGAAAAATTATAATAAAATAGAAAGCGTAACAGTGCTTCTCAAAAAGCCACAAGCACCGATAAATGCGGAGTTCCAATATGTCGGTGTTGAAATAACAAAATCAAGGGGGATTTGAAATGAGAAAAGCTTTGATAGGCATAGGTAGTAATATCGGTGACAGAAAATCACACATTGATACGGCAATTGATGCTTTAAATCATATTCCGTCAGTAAAGGTTTCCAGAATGTCATCGCTTTACGAAACAACACCGTGGGGGTATGTTAATCAGGCTAATTTCTATAATGGAGTTATTGAGGTTGAAACATCACTTTCACCAACAGCACTTTTAGGTGTATGTCTTGGTATTGAAGCAGGTGTAGGCAGAATTCGTGAAATTAAAAACGGTCCTCGTGTTCTCGATCTGGATTTACTTCTTTATGAGGGTGAAGAAAGTAAAACTGCCGAGCTTACATTACCACACCCAAGAATGTTTGAACGAGATTTTGTTTTAATACCTTTAAAGGAGCTTTACCCTGATATGAAGGTTTATAAATATAATCTTCAACATTATTATGAGTTTTTACAAGAAGAAAATAATGTTACTAAGCTCGATTTATAATGAAATACATATTAAAAAATGTCGAAAACCCTTGTAGTATCAAGGGTTTTCTTTTTTCGCCAAATACCGACACACCCGGAGGCGTTGAGCTTTGAAATAAAAAAATTAAAAAAACTTGAAAAAAAGTGTTGACAAACGGAAGTAAATTTGATAATATATGCAAGCACTCAAGAGAGCGAAGCTCTGGAGGGAGCAAAACGAACCTTGAAAATTAAACAACGATAAAAGAAAAACCCTTGAGA